>CAYLWB010000007.1:0-39488 GCA_964387375.1 uncultured Candidatus Peribacteria bacterium
TTGAGCCAAGTGAAACTCTTCCGCTCTGGAACCACTCCAGAAGAAGAAGATCTCGACTACCTCCAGGAACATGGCTTTGAGTATTGCCCCATCAGCGAAGATCCCTTACCCCAAGTGAAATGGTTCCCCTTGCCCAAAGTACGCAGCCAGAAACTCAATCTAAAGTCTTTCCTCGATTGGAAAGATGAGGACTTGCTCAATGCCGTGCAACGCTTCCGCAACGCCGACAAAAAAGCTCCGCTCAACTTCCAATGCTCCAGTCGCGAATTTGAATCCAACGAACTCCTCCCCCATGCCAGTGGGGAAAACTTCACACATCTATCAAAAAAGCTCTCTGTGTTACGAGAGAGCTTTGAAGTGGATTTTATTTAGATTTACTCTGTGGCTTCGGTATCCTCTACGAGGCTATTTGAAACTCTTTGAATGTACTCAAATTGTTCACTGATGAAGTCAGCCGTTTCCTCACTTTGGTATTTGCTCGCATAGTCCGTCAGGATTGTCTGAGCATTGGTCACATCCTTCACCTGTAAGTGGACACGAATGGCATCACGTACCACCTCTTGGTTTTCGGAATGGCTGGTGTATAGGATCCGTGCATAGGGAATGGCTTTTTCATACTCTTTCACTTCTTCGTAAATAGAGACTAAGTTATTAAGGGATACGTAGTCCGTAGGAACAAGAACTAAGACCTGCTCATAGTATTCAATCGCCTTGGCATAATTACCCAAATGATCATAAGCAACTCCCAGGTCTTGAAGGGTTTGTATTTTTTCCTCCTCTGTAATGTCTGCTTCTTCTAAAGCGGCTTTCCCATCTGAAATGGTGGTCCTGTATTCAGCAATCCATTCAGGCTTGAGGTTGGGTTTCGCCACTTGGTATTTGGAGCATGCAATCAAGAAGAAGGGACAAGCAATGATTAGAGCTGCTAAAAGCAAGTTTTTCTTTTTCATAAGTGTGTTTTAAAGCCCACTCATTTTAACGTTTTTTTTGTTTTTTTCCATCAAAAAACCCCCTCCCTTTTAAGGGGGAGGGGGTTCATGGTTAGAAGAGATCCTAACAGTTACTAAGATTAGTAGCTAGAAAGGGTTTCAACACGATCCGTAGAGTTAACTCCAAGGAAGGTGACGATGTCTTCTCCATCGTACCAGCGTACGTCTCCAGCGGAAACGGTTCCGTTACTGCTGAGGTTACCGAGATCAATTCTCGCGGTAAGGGTTTCAGTGTTGGCGGCAGCGTTTGTCATAGCGGTAGCTGTATTCATCTGTACCTGCATAGTGTAGGTAGTGTGAGCATTGAACTTGAAAGTACCGTATGTGTTTACTGGAACAAAGTGGATTTGTCCTGTCCTGCTGGTTGTTACCTGATCCAGGTCAAGATATCCATCTGCAACCTGTTGTCCATCTCGCACAAGGTATGCGATGGTTGGAGTAACAGCAGACCAGTCAGCGTTGGTTGTGAGATCTACGTTGATAGAATCGTAGTAGAAGCGCACTTCGTCAACGATGATTGTTGCATCATTGTCTGGGTTAGCAGCAATGTTAATACCGAAGTATTGAGCAGCTGCATTGTTGGTGATAGCGGAGTCAACGAAGTACCATTTCGTAGCAGTGAGTGCTGGAATAGAAACGTTTCCTTCGTTAGCACTACTGTCGTTGAGATCTGTTGCAGTATCAGTGATAAACTCGAGATCTCCAGCAGCCTTAGCTGCGGAACTTCGAATCCAGAAGCTTACACGTGGGTAAGCACCGAATTGAGTCGTAGAACCTGTATCGTAGTAGCTGTAGTCAGTTGTAGCAGAAGCAGAATCTTCTGTAAGTACAACCGCTCCACTTCCAGAAACGTAATTTGTTGTTTCTGCAGCGTCGGCAGCCATTCCGCTATTCGTCCAACCAGTGTTGTCGTCGATTGGGTAGTTCTTACCCTGTCGGAATTGAGCTTGGTTTGCCATTTCAGGCACGCTAGCTGTGAATGTGAGGATAGCTTCAGTAGTAGCTTGTACTCCAGTTCGGCTGCTAGCTACAGCTTCCATATCAATATCGGAAGCTTGGAGTTGCATCACGTTGGTCTCGAGCATGTCGAGGTTGGTGTCTGCAGTACCGTAGACATTGATAGTGTCGTTGTCTTCAACCGTGTTAGCACTTGCAGTAGTTCCAGCCACTCCACGAACTACCGTGAGAGAGGTGGTCGTTACAGCAGTAACGTACATGATTTCAGTACTTGCAGTTCCACCAGTAGTGGTGATGAAGTCTCCAGCAACGATCTTAGAAGTGGAGTTACTTGCAGCACCAGCTCCGTCGTCGATAGTGAGAGTAGTGGAGTTAGCTGTACCAGCAGCTGCCATAGTGGCATTTCCTGCATCTACAGCAGTTCCGTTGCTCACATCGGTGATGGTGAGGTCGTTGGTTCCGGAAGCTTCAATGTCCTTACCAGACATTGCACCTTCAGCGTCGAACTCAACGTTGGTTCCTGTAGCAAGAGACAGAGTGAAGTTGAATTGATCTCCTTCATCTGCTTGTTCAGTTTCGTCACGCAAGTCCACATCTACCCAGAGAGAAGCTTGAGTGCTGAACTCTCGGTTGTCAGGAACAAGCATGGTCATACCAGTACAAGCGTACACGTCGGTTGTAGCCGTAGCGGTACACTCAGTAGTAGCAGACTCAGTTTGGTCTTCATCTGTGAAGTAGCGAACACGAACAGCTTCGATATTGTCGTCGTCGCTGCCATCGCCATTTTCAAGAAGAAGAGCTACACGCTTCACTTCCATGTTTTCACGAGTAGCCGTGAATTCGATTTCAGCGAAGGTGTTGTCGTCAGATCCAGCCACAACCAACTGTGAAGAAGTTGTGGTGGTAGGAACGTCTACAGAGAGAGTACCTCCTGAGCTAATCGTGATACGAGTACCACTGTTAGCTGTACCACCGTTGGCAGCATCACCTGTTCCAGTAACGGTTGTACCACGTTCGTTGGTAGCAGTTACATCAGCAGAAACATCTGCGATGTCTACCTTAACGAGATCACCATCGTAAGTGGTTGTGTTAGAAATATCTCCAACAACAATCAACTTAGGTGATGTACCTGCTGGAATGTCCCATTCGAGATCTTCGAAAGAAATAACTCCAGATGTAGGATCAGCGCCTCCAGCAGTTGTGTTGAGCTTGTTTTCAGGAGCAACAGATCCTTCGTAAAGGTTCAATTCTGTAACAACTTCAGCGAAGGTTGTGGAATCATCCACTCCAACAGTGAAGGAAGCTCCGCTTCCGTTACCGTCGATGTAACCTCGGAAGTCAATTTGTTCAATGGTGATGTCTTCAGCAGTACCTGTAACGAAGGCAAGAGCCAAAAGCTCTGCATCGTTCGTTCCGGTTACAACTGTGTCAGAAGCAACAACATTGTCGAGAACAATAGCCAAAGAGCTAGATTGGATCTCGAAAGTTTCTTCAGAGAATGTAGCGGTTGGAACCAGTACTTCTGAATTTGTCATAGTGTCTCGCTCTCCATCCTTAAGAACAGGGTTTGAAGAGTCGATCACGATAGACGCTTGAACGGTTTCACCAGCAAGGTTAGCAGAGTCGTTTTCAACATCCACCAAAACTTGGAAGGTGCGTTGGTCACCAGCTTCGAGGTCGAGGACATCTCCATCGAATTCATAGTAACCAACAGTGTCTGTACTGCTGATTGGAGTGGTGTAGCCGGAATCGGTGAGGTCATCGGAATCGATTGGTCCCCAAGTCCATCCTTCTCCACCCACTTCGTTCACCTGAATGTTGGTGAGGTTAGCGTTGGTGGAATCTACAAGTACGTCAGTGTCACTTGCGGTCAACTTCAATACGAAGTCTTCCAAAGTGGCTTCGGTCAAACTTGTGATGGTGAATTCCATGAGAACAACGTCTTGTTGGTTAACAGCAATGTCGTTGTTTTCAAGGTCAGACTTAGAGATGGTGATATCACCACCTTGCAATTCGCTGTAAGAACACTTGCCAGAGGCAGCGGTACAGCTAGATCCATCGTAACCATCGGTGTTGTCGATGTCGACTTGCATACCGAAGTGGTACTTAGAGCCAAGCGCAACCACATCCACAGTCTCATCTACGTACACCTTGAGGGTGTCGTCGGTGCGGCCTGTGTTGAGGTTAGCCTTAACCCAGAAGCTCTTGGAGCCTCCCTTTTCAATACAGTATCCTTCGTCGTCTCCACATTCGTCGTCTTCACTGTCGAAGTCACCTTCGATGATGAAGCGAGCAACGTCTTGAGAGTCAACTCCGTCTACCATAGCGATAGGATCGGTTTCTCCAGAAACATAAAGTTCAAGGTCTTGAACATCATCAGCAGCAACGCTACCAGTGATGTAAAGTCCGAGTTCGTTCAAAGCGGCTGCTTCAGTAGCAGCATCAATTGTGAACTTCGCGATTGTAACACCTTGATCTCCAACGTTTGGATCTGTGATGGTTCCGTTCTTTTCAATAGTAACGGTTCCGGCTTGCTCAGTAGCAATGGTGAATTTCTCAGCCTTCACTGGGAAGGTTCCAGAAACATCCATAGCGTTGGTCGTAACGTCAGAAGCGTTTTCGATTTCGAAACCAACTTCCTTTTCTACGAGGGTTGCAGCACCACTCACGTCCATACGAACGGTAATGGTTTCTGTGTCTCCTTCAGCAATATCAAGATTAACGTTAGTGAAAACCACTTCGTTAGTCGTTGAATTCACGCTTCGACCAGAGGTCAAGCGGTCTGTACCATGATAGAGGTATACAGAGTGTCCAGAGTACATAGAAGATACGCCGAAGTGGTGAAGAGTAATATCTTCAAGCACTGCGTCGTCGTTCATAGCAGTAAGATCGAAAGAAGCCATTTCTACAGAAGTAGATCGGGCAGGGATGGTTTCTCCTTCTGGAGTTTCATCACTGAGTTCAACCTTGAGGGTAGCCTCAGAAGTTGTAACTGGTTCTTCTTCAGAGTCTCGCATTACAGGAGACATACCGTTCACGAGAACCTTAGCAGCTTCTCCACGAGTGATCTGACCTTCTGGGTCGAACGTCGTAGCTGTTTTACCATCTACGATGCTGTACCAGTAAGCAGCCTCAATGTAAGGAGCTCCCCAGTGAGAGGAAGGAACGTCTGTGAAAGGGGTGTCTTCGTAAACGTTGAGGTCAAGACCTGCAGCGCTTACAGTGATCTTAACGGCAGCCGCGCGGGTAACCTTTCCATTTGGGTCGAAAAGACCAAGGGGGTTACCTTGTGCATCAGAGAGACCGTTGATCAGACCGTACTTGTGAGCAGTTTCGATGTAAACATCAGACCAGTCACCAAGAAGGTCGGTGAACCCAGAGTCGTAAGACGCTGTGTCCACAAGCATGTCTTCGCCCAAAAAGGCGAGAACAGCCATCTTTGCGTATTGTGCACGAGTTACTTTGTCATTGTATCCAAAGCTTCCGTTCGCATATCCGGTTACAACACCGAGATCTACGAGTTCGTCTACGTAAGGATCAGCCCAGTGAGGACCGTCCGTGAACGCAGCAGAAGCAATACCGGAGAAGCTCACCAAGCTCGTAAGGAGCGCGAAGAGCGTAAGTCCAGCAATGGATGACTTGAACTTTCGTGCAACGAAAGAAATATCCATAAAAAATGAAATATTAATAAAATTAGGTTCAGAATAAGCAACAATTTAGAGTTGTTGTACTGCTTCGACCTAGAAGAGCAGTATTTCGTAAGCAAAAGAATAGATTTGTTTTATTGTCTTTTGAAGCACCGAGTTTTCAAGGAGCGAACGGGTTTAAGGTTCGTAAGTCAAGGAAGTTGTGTACTGTCTTATCTAACGTGGTGAGTGGACATCTGTTTCACTTTCATGGTTGACAAGACGACATAGAGATTATTTGGTAGTCCCAAGGGGAATCGAACCCCTGTTGCCGGAATGAGAATCCGGTGTCCTAACCGCTAGACGATGGGACCGAGACGACACAGAATAACGACTTCAGAGAGTTTAGGTGCCCTGTCTACAATACGCAAGACAATTCTGTCTTCTTTGTGTCTTCAGGAAAGGTCTCTGGTTCAGCTATACACTTTTTCAGGTAAGAAAGTCCACCCAAATTTTGATTAGTCGACATGCATTTTTTGTCTAGAAATAAAGCTTAAATGCATTATTGCTAAATTTTTAAAAAATATTTTAATTCAAATCTGTATAGGTGGACATCAAAATGATCCGCGCGTGCAGAGGTGTCGACTAGTCAAAAAAAAAGACAGCTAACAGGTTAAAGTTTTGCACAATGGACAGTTTGTATAGTCGGTTTGTATAGTCGAATTTTCGACTCATCAAGCCTTGGCATTTCGACTAGTCAAAATTTGTCTTTGCTCACAAACAAGCCAGATTTTAAAGCTTTACGAAGATGCATTGCTTTAACTTGCCTAATATGTAAAAATGTTTTGCTTTGCGTATTGCTTAAATCGCAATTTTCTATACAGTAAAGTCACTTTTAAGCTGAATCATGCCAGACTATTATGAGATTTTAGGGGTTGGGAGAGAGGCCAATGAACATGACATCAAAAAGGCCTATCGGAAAAAAGCCCAGGAGTTCCACCCTGATAAAAATCCAGGGAACAAGGAAGCAGAACAACGTTTCAAGGAAGTACAAGAAGCGTATGAGGTGCTTTCTGATAAGAACAAGCGCGGGCAATATGACCAATTTGGCTCTGTAGGAGGGCAACAAGGCTTTCCAGGCGGGGTGAACTTCGATCCCAATGCTTTTGGTGGCTTTGCGGACATTTTTGAGAGCTTTTTTGGTGGGGGTGGCTTTGGCGGACGTGAGGAACGGCGAAAAACGGGTCCAACTCGAGGAGGAGATATCGAGGCTAGTTTGGAAATCAAATTTGAAGAAGCTATTTTTGGAACCACTAAAATTTTAGAGATAACAAAACCAGAGAGCTGCGGTACTTGTCATGGAAAGGGCGCCGCACCAGGTAGTAAAATGAAAACCTGTGCTCAATGTAAGGGATCAGGGCAAATACGCAGCATGCGTCAAAGTATCCTGGGTGCAATCAGCAGTGTCCAAACATGTCCACAGTGTCAAGGTCGTGGAGAAACTCCAGAACAAATCTGCAATGAATGCAGTGGACAAACTCGTGTTCAAAAGAAGACAGAGGTAGAAGTTAAAATTCCAAAAGGTATTGAGGATGGCACCACCATTCGTCTCAAAGAGAAGGGTTCTGCAGGACTCTATGGAGGACCTCATGGAGACCTCTTTTTACACATCCAGGTTCAAAACCACACAAAGTTCTCTCGCGAAGGCTCCACCATTTATTCTATTGAAGAAATCCACCTGGTTCAGGCTGTTTTAGGGGCTACCGTTCAAATTGATACAGTCCATGGAGCTCGTGAGCTGAAAATCCCTGCAGGTACACAAAGCGGAACCGAATTCACTTTAAAAGAGCAGGGAGCCCCAAACCTTCGTAATGAGCGTTTAGGAGACCACAAAGTCACAATTCAGGTTAAAATCCCAGGAAGGCTGACCCGCAAAGAACGTGAATTGTACGAAGATTTGGGGCGTGAAGGTGGCGTCCGTTTTGAATAAGATTTTTCAGGTGTTTTTTTGGCTTTAAACAGGCAAAAAGTGCAGCATTTGTGCAAAACTATTTTAAAAATGTCAGGCCGCTTTTAAAGCCATTTAAACCTGTAAATGTGCAAAAGTCTAGACCTTCAAGTTCGACAAAAAGACAGTGTCAAAAGTTGTGCAAAAGTTGTGGAAGATGGTGGGTCAGGTGGGATTTGAACCCACGACCAGCGGCTTAAAAGGCCGTTGCTCTACCGACTGAGCTACTGACCCAAACTTCAGCGGTCATTTTAGGGAGGAAGGTCGCCTTATGCAAGACTATTCTCTTGGTTCAAAGAAACTCACCAGAACAATGGCTACTGCAGGTAGTGCGAACCACACATTGTAGTTGTCGATCATCATTTGAATGAACTGCGACTCTTTGTACAGATTGGTTTCTACAGCATTCTGAATTGTTCCCGCTACAAAAGACCCATTGGTCAGGTATACCAAAAGGGTGCTCACGACTAAACCAGCGTTCAAGAATCCAAAAATAAGATTGGACATTATGCGCGTAACCAAAGAGCTCTCCGGAAGCACATCCACATGAAAACCTCCTTTAATCACAATAAGAACAACAACGAGGACGAAAACAAAGATCTTTAAGAGCACTTGCACTTCATCCCCTGGTTCACCCTGAAGAGCTGGTGCAGCAGGTCTCAAGTATTCGTTAAACACGTTCCCTACCCCATCGGCAGTGAGGATAGCCATGTAGGCGGCTATGATCATCTTGAGGGTTAAGTTCCGCCCCGTGATGAAACTATAAGTGATGATCACACCGAAAAACACGAGGATGAAGAGATTCCAAGACAATAACAGATTGTTCACAGGGCTGAGGTAAGAACAAGCAGCATCTTAGCAGAAGCTGAAATCTTGAGCCACAAAAAATACACCCAAAAAGAGCTGTTGGTTAATCAACATTCGCCTATACAACCGCCTATACACCGCCTATACATTTGACTAGTCAAAACCTGTTTTTCCTTTACAATAAGGCATTTTTCGCCTATACACTTGTACAAGTATGGACACGAATCTTCTCACATTGCAAGAAGCGGCAGACAGTTTGGGAAAATCCACCCAAACTATTCGGCGTATGATCAAAAGGGGTGAGCTCAAAGCACAGAGAGTTAAAACACCTCAAGGTTTCCACTATTTGGTGGAAAAGCCGAGCGAAGAACCGTCGGAAGATATGTTTTCTAATTCGACTATACAAAATCAAGAAAAACCAATTATTGAAGAGCTTAAAGCTGCTCCGACTTATCAAATTGAAAATCCGACTAGTCAAAGTGATGTTTACGGCATCTTGGAGAATGATTTCTACGTTATTGACGTAAAAGCAAAACCAAACGAAGATTTTGAAAAATTTAAAGAACTGACTGAAAGGCACCACCGTGAAAAAATGGACCTGCTTGGCGTTGTGGACAAACTACAAAATGAGCTGTCTTACGAACGTCTAAAGCCTCGTGGATTTTTTGACCGCCTTATGGATTGGCTGTTTTCCTAGCTTTTCAGAGCGTAAGTTTGTTCTCAGTAAAATAGATAAAAGACAACAAAAACAAAAAACCATCGCTAGTATTTAGCGGCTTTTCGTGACACTATTTCAAGGATTTCCTAACCCCAATCGTATGTCCCTCTTTGAGAATACCTTGGCTCAAATGAGCCGAGCGGCACGCTTGATGAACCTAGATGCTGCTGTGGAAACGATCCTGAAAAACCCCGACCGGATCATTGAGGTGAGTTTGCCCGTACGAATGGATAACGGCACGTTAAAAGTTTTTAGAGGATTTAGAGTGCAACACAGTAAGATTCGTGGCCCCTACAAAGGAGGAATCCGTTTCCATCCCGAAGTTGATATGGAAGAAGTCAAAGCTCTTGCCACATGGATGACCATGAAGTGTGCCGTGGTAGGTATTCCTTTAGGAGGAGGTAAGGGGGGTGTGATTGTTAATCCAAAAGAACTTTCTTCTGGAGAGTTAGAACGATTGACTCGTACCTATGCGAATGCAGTCGCACCTTTTATTGGGCCAAAAATGGATGTGCCTGCCCCCGATGTTTACACCACACCTCAAATCATGGCCTGGATTGCCGACGAGTATTCTAAACTTCAAGGGCACAACGTCTTAGGTGTGGTCACTGGTAAGCCTTTGGAAGTGGGTGGTTCTAAGGGACGTGACACTGCTACTAGCCAAGGAGGGATTTACGTTTTAGAGGAGGTTTTGCGCGCACAAGGCAAAACAGCAGCAGGAATGTCTGTCGCAGTACAAGGTTTTGGAAATGCTGGTGCTCATGTGGCTCAACTTTTGCATAAAGCTGGATTCAAGATCGTCGCCGTATCTGATTCCAAGGGTGGCTTGCACTGCCCCACGGGCTTGGACCCTGAAAAAGTCATGGCATGCAAAACAGAAAAGGGTGAAGTGAGCGTTTGTACAATGGCTGGAGAGGGCTGTGTTAGCCTCAGCAATGAAGCTTTGCTCGCCTTAGATTGTGACATCTTGGTTCTGTCTGCTCTAGAAAATCAAATTCGTAAAGACAATGCTGCTGCAGTAAAAGCTAAATTGATCTTAGAATTGGCAAATGGACCTGTCACTCCTGAGGCCGACGAAATTTTAAAAGACCGTGGCATCCCCGTAGTGCCTGATATTTTAGCCAATGCTGGAGGTGTAACAGTCAGCTACTTTGAGCTTGTACAGAATGAAATGAACTTCTACTGGACAGCTGCAGAAGTAGACGAGCGTCTCAAAAAGATCATGCAAGCTGCATGGAATGCGGTTGAGGAGATTGCTCAAGAATTTAAATGCACCTACCGTGAAGCCACTTTCATCGTCGCAATGCGTCGCTTGGAATCGGCTTATAAAGCGCGTGGACGCGCCTAAATCCCCCAATTGAGCTTTTCTCGAAGAAGACGGTAATAGCGTCCGCCCACGATTTGTTTCCGTATGAAGCGAAGTTTACGGTGGGAGGCTCGTAGTTTGATTTGATCACCGTACTCGAGAGGAATCACAACCTGACCGTCTACCGTCAGTCCAATGTAGTTGTTTTGGTAACGACGATCTGTATCTACGGTAAGAGTGATTTGACGGTTGCTAGGGATCACGATGGGACGCAAAGACAGGATGGATGGACAAATTGGGGCAAAGACCAACGCATCCACACGAGGATGAAGGATGGGCCCACCTGCTGATAAGGCATGCGCCGTAGACCCAGAGGGTGTGGCCACAATAACTCCATCAGCCTTAAAGTCGAGCATCTTACGTTGATCGACTTCTGCTTTCAAAGAAATGAGCCGTGCAAAACTGCCCTGATTGACTACCACATCATTCAAGGCGAGGTTCGTATCGATTTTCTTACCGTTTCGGTAAATGGTCACACGGAGAAGCAGACGCTCGTCCACATGGTAATTCCCTTGAAAAAATTCATCGAGAAGCTTGAAGGCATCCCCCCTGTTTGCCGCAGTGTGAAAACCTAAATTTCCTAGATTGACCCCGAATACAAGCAGGTTTTTTCTTGTAGGAAGGTCCCTCACAAGCTTGAGAATAGTCCCGTCACCTCCGAGAGTGATAGCCATGTCTACATTTCGAAGAATGTGTCCAACACTGTGCTCATTTTTCTTGCCTAAAATAGCTCCTACATGCGAATCCCACATCAAACTGCAGCCCTTTCTTTGAAGATGGTTTTTAAGCTTCTCGAGAAAATTCGCGTCTTTTTCGAGTTTTGTCCGCCCAATCAAGCCGATGGACTGGAATTTAATGGGCTTTTTTGGTTTCATAGCGGCACTTCTGATGAAAGTTCATGAAAACTCTAGCGAAAGCAAAGATTCTTGTCACCCGTTTTCCTTATCAATCCCAACTGGGAGGTGAAGAACTCCATACTCTAGCCCTAATGCAGGCCCTCGACAAACGAGGTGTAGAGGCCTTTTTCTTAGGATCTTGCCCTGTATTGCTCAAGGAATTCAAAAAACGCGGTTTTTTGACCCAAAGAGCCTGGTTCTTCCAGCCGCCAGTAACCAAATTGCGGCTTTTGATCTTCACACTTTTGAGTCCACTGCTTTTTTTACTGGCGGGAATCTATTTGGGAAAGGCCCGCAAAAAATGGGGTGTTACGGTACTGTACTCCCTGTCTTTGGGTGAGAAACTTTTGATGACACCCTGGGCTCATCTTTTTGGAATGAAGGTGCTCTGGCTGGAACACGCACGCATTGGAAAGTGGCTCTTGCAAAATCCTTGGCGACCGGTCTACCGCTTCCTTTCTCGCTGGGTCACGGTGGTGACCACGTCCAAGGCCATGGCGAAGATTTTGGCGCCTTGGGTGAAGCATGTGGTGAGCACACCCTGTGGAACTTTGGTGGAAAAATCGACCGCACTTCCCGAAGACGTGGCGACCTTTTTAAAGAGTGGATTCAGCGTGGCCATTGTGGCACGTTTGACTGTAGACAAGGGTGTGGACAAGATGGTCAGACTTGTCCATTCCAAACCTGATATGAGACTGCTTGTCGTTGGCAAAGGCCCCTTGTCTAGACTCTTGCCAGAACTGCATCAACACCCTCAAATTTTGTGGCGCGAATCCCTCCCCCGACCTCAACTCATGGCTCTCTACGAAGGGGTGGATCTTTTTCTTTTGCCGTCGATGGAAATGGACCCCTTTGGCATGGTGGCCGCCGAAGCGATGTGGCTAGGAACTCCAACTTTAGTGACGGATTTGTGTGGAATTGGAACAGACTTAGAAGCGGCCCATATTCCCGGGGTGGTGTCTGCCCGCTTCACCGAAGTGGATAAAAAAATAAAGCATTTGATGAAGCATCGGAGTGAATTGGGTCAAATGGCCGAACGCCAAAAGAGCTTCGTGCGAGCCCATTATGCATTGAATGAAATGGTTGGTGCTTTTGAGAGGCTCTTGACAATTTAAGAAAACTTGCTAGAATCATAAGCCTTAATCTTTTTAAGATCATGGCTGCTCGCACCGGAACACCCAGTTTGATGGAAAGCATTGGCTCCTTGGCCAAGGGCGCTCTTGAAACCGTCAGCAAACTGCCTGGGAAGGTGGTGGATGCATTTCGAGGTGGAATCAAGAAGCGTGCAATGCAGGCAATGGCTGTAGCTTCTGTAGCAGGAGCTTGTACGCCCAATCAAATTTGTGATGCACGAGCAGATCGATTCCGGGATGAATATACCTCGGGAATTGATTCATATGCCACTTTGGCAGCCCTGATTGATTACATGTACGGAGAGATTGGTGGTCCCAACATAGGAGACAGTCGAAAACAAATGGTTTGCACTCCTCGTGAAAACGAAGAGTACTATCTGATGCCAATGGGAACACCTGCCGTTCCTTACATTTTAGAAACTGACTTGGATAAAGAAAAACCTCCTATCCAAGCTGCTGGTCTGGGCTACCGTTTGGTGCGCCGAGATGATCCTCGCGTGTTTTGGGTGGATGGTCACGATGACGATCCACGTCTGGATTTTGCTGAGAGCGATATTGATGGCTTCGGTTTGCCCAATGACCTAGGATTTGACCCCACCTACCCTGGGTCACGCCCAGATGGATTGACTCGAGACCTTCTACCCGTGGATTTCTTCTTCGGGGGACAAGAGATGCGAGATGTGAATGACTACATGGATCAAAATGTGCCTGTTGAAGCTCGCGTTTGGGTCCGCTTCAATTTCTCTAATGGAAGGGAGCTTATCGATCCTTCCAACGCTACCTTCTGGTTCATTGGAGACCGAGCTACGGTCGTGCAGGATGGAGATGATTATCCCGCACAGACTTTTGCCCTTGGAGACGGGGCCGTGTCCAATGCCATTGTGATGTACTAAAGGCTCCTCAACAGCTTTTCGGCTGCTTGTTCCCATTTGAACTGGCTGGCGCGTTGAAGGCCCTTTTCAACAAACTTTTGGCGCTCTTCGGGGTTTAAGAGGCGCTGTATGGCTTCGACGAGGGCAGGGATGTCGTGGGGGCCCACGGTAAGAGCCGCATCTCCCACGGCTTCAGGCAGGGAAGAGCTGTTGCTGGTGATTGCAGGACAGCCACAGGCCATGGCTTCGAGAGGGGGAATCCCAAAACCTTCGTAAAAGGAGGGGAAAAGGAAGAGTTCTGCCTTGTTGTACCACTGCACCAGTTCTTCCTGCTCAATATAGCCGAGAAAATGGATGCGTTCCTTAAGGGCATCGGGCACTTGGGCAAAGATTTGAGAGGTTTTCCAGCCCAGGCCACCAATCACGCAGAGATCTAGATCAGGTTGAAGAGAGGCGATTTGTTCGAAGGCCTTGAAGACTGCTGGGAAGTTTTTTCGGGGTTGCAAGGTCCCCACTGCAAGAAGGAATCTCTTGGGCGTGTGGATTTTTACGAAATCGAGAGGACGGAATTCAGGGCCCACTCCGGGATGCAAAACCATGTGCTTTTTAGAACGTACTCGTGGGTAGAGATGGCAAAGATCTTTCCATGTATTTTCGGAGACGGTGCAAACGGTGTCGGCCCGGTCGAGGGCGCGGCGCAAAGCAAAGCGCTCAATGAAGGTTGGGAACCAGTGGTGGTGTTCGGGGTAAAGAAATGCAACCAGATCATGGATCACCAGAGCTACTTTTTGAGAACGAGGTGCAATTGAGGGGTAAATGTAGCTCGTAGGGGCTACAAAAAGATCCACTGGGTGCTTTTTGAGGTGACGTTTGAGACGCCAATGCCAACGCCAACCTTCCTTTAAAACAACCTGTTCGATGCGATCGTTGCTAGGGAAATGTGCATTGAAGCGATTGCTGAACAAAACAAAACGAATGTGTGCTGGCGCTTTTTTTAGGAGGGCCTTGGTCAATTCCTCACAATAACGGGATTTGCCTGCGCCTCCTGCATGCGCTTCACGGATGTCGATTCCTATGCTTTGGATTGCCATTGAATTCCAGTTTTGATAGATTGATACCATCTGATTTTCCTTTAAATGTCAATCACTAAGCGTCTCCAGCAGGGTTTTCTCCGGCTCCCCTTGGCAAAAAAAGCTGTTCTTGTGAGCAGTGCTCTTTTGGCGTTCAGCCCTGTACTTCCTTGGTACGACAATCGCAATAGTTTCGGCGTAGGAGAGAGCTTTATTGGACTCAAAGGTCCTCTTTTTTTGGTAGGCATCCTCTGTTTGGCCTTTGGTGCAATTAGCTTTTTCAACTTATTTTTCCCATTGATGGGGCGGAATTTTTTCCGATTGAAACGTAAAGCTGGAGCAATGTCTTCTGTTTTTGGATTGCAGAGTTTGATCCTTTTGGTGATTGCAAATTCTGTCTTTTTTCACCCAAGTTTTGGTGTAAATGTTGCCCACAAGGGCACTCGCTTTGGAATGATGTTGGCCTTTGTAACGGCTGGAATCATGTTTGTTGCTGGCTGGGTAGCACACCGGCAGGAAAAGAACGCCCCAGAAGAAGAGACCGATGAAGCTATGGTCAACCCCAGTCCAACTCCTACCTTTCAAGCGACTCCAGAGCCTGCGGCCGCCTTCCAAACCCATCGACCTGTTCATACGCCACCTATTCATGCGCCATCTGTTCATGCAGCGAATGAGGCACAAAGCGTTCCCTCAGCTTTTGTTGGAGATCCTCTGACTCTCGACATCAAGACGCGCTACAAGCTAATGCGCTCACAAGAACGTCAGAGCGCCGGAGCACGTGAAAATCTTTGGGGAACTCCTTCTACTCCTACACACGATGACTACTGAAACGCCCATTCAACCTATTCTGTTCTACTGCAAAGAATGCCAATGGATAGTGCAGGGACAGAAGCATGCAAAGAAATATGAATACACCTGCCCTATCTGTAAAGGAGACAGGGTGGTTTTTGGAACACGGGAAGCCATTGTGGATTTTTTTCACATCAAAGAGGCCGCTTTAAATCGCATGCTAGCTAACCCCGACAAAAAGAATGACTAGTTATGATGAGGCTGGTGTGAATATTGAGAAAGGAGATGCATGTTCTCGAATTGCTTATGCTGCAGCAAAAGGAACTTTCCCAGGTAGGAAGGGGCTTATTGGAGAACCGGCGATTTTAGATGGAGGTTTCAGTGGCCTCTTGGATATGGGAGAGTTTTATCTGGTTCAAAACGACGATGGCGTGGGCAGTAAAGCTGTTGTGGCACAGGGGATGAAGCGTTTTGACACTTTGGGGTACGATCTTTTGGCTATGGTTGCAGACGATGCAATTTGCATGGGTGCCGAAGTGATTTCTGTGAGCAACACTATTGATATTGAAAAAGTGGATGATGCTGTCATTCGACCTCTAATGGAGGGTTTGGGGAAAGCCTGTTTGGAACAAAAAATCGTGATCCCAGGTGGAGAAATCGCTGAACTTTCAAGCCAAGTGAAGGGCTTTGCGTGGAATGCAACTGCCGTGGGCATTGTGGAAAAGCACAAGTTCATTGATGGGTCAAAAATCGCCAAGGGTGATGTGATTTTAGGTTTGCGCTCAGCAGGATTCCGCTCAAACGGTTTCAGCCTGGTACGGCACATTTTGACTGAAAAATACGGTACGGGATGGATGCACGTGGATTATGGAGATGGACGCACATGGGGCGAAGTGGTTTTGACGCCCAGCATCATTTACCATCGAGGACTTTTGGAGATTTTGGGCGCCTACAAGGAAGAGCGGCTCGTGGACGTGCATGGAATTGTGCACATTACTGGAGGCGGTTTGGAGGGGAATGTATGCCGTGTTTTGCGTGATGGATTGCAGGCAGAATGGACAGATTTGTGGACAGCTCACGAGCCTATGCTACGCCTGATGGAAATAGGAAATGTCTCGAAAGAAGAGGCCATGAAGACCTGGAACATGGGTACCGGAATGGTTCTTTTTGTTCCTGAAGCCGAAGTGGCTAAAGCACTTGAGCATCTTGGTAGGCATTTTCAGGTTAAAGTGGTTGGAGTGGTTCGCTGAGTTTTGCACAAAGATTGATCGAAAATTTCAGAAATTTTTCAGATCATTTGCTTTAGAGTGGACGCATGAACACACTGATTTTTACTGATCCAAATTATCCTGCGCTCCTAAAGCAAATCTGTGATCCACCGGGCAGGCTCTTCTACCAAGGCGATTTGGAAGCTCTTGCAGGGCCTTGCGTCTCAATCGTGGGCACACGACGCTCTACCCCTCAAGGTGAGGCCAATGCCTTTCATTTTGCGAAGAGTTTGGCACAGGCTGGCATTTGCATTGTGAGTGGACTGGCTTTTGGAATCGATTTGGCGGCTCATCGTGGAGCCTTGGAAGCGAAGGGACGAACTATTGCGGTAGTCGCTCAGTCCCTAAAAGAACTGCGGCCTCATCAACATAGAATCTGGGCAAAAAAAATTGTAGAAGAAGGTGGCTTGGTGCTTTCAGAAAAGTTGCCAGGCATACCCTGTTATAAAATGGATTATTTGGTGCGAAATAGGCTGATTTCTGGCCTTTCCCTTGGAGTTTTGGTAGTAGAAGCCCCCATTCGAAGTGGGGCAGTGAATACTGCGTGCCATGCTTTGGATCAAAATCGTTCCGTCATGGCTTTACCCGGGCGTCTTTCTGATGAACAGAGCCAAGGAAGCAATCGTTTGATTCGAGATGGCGCTCGACTTGTGAGCACGGCTCTGGATGTTTTGGAGGAATTGGGATTAGAAGGAAAATTAAAGAAAAGACCCAATCTGAATGCATTGGAGGAAAAAATTCTAAAACTGCTCCAAGAAAACCCTAAAAATGTTTCTGCATTGAGTGAACACTTTCCTTCAAACCCAACAGGTTTATACAAAAGCCTTCTGGAATTGGAGGAAAAAGGATTGATTTTACAGGGAGGAGATCGGCGTTATTCTGTGACCCGGTGAATCTCTTCTAGAGTGGTCAAACCTTGCAGCACTTTGAGGGCACCATCTTCGCTCATGGTGAGCATGCCCTGAGCACGCACAATCTTGGAAAGTTCGCTGGAGGGAGCGCCCGCAAGAATTTTGTTCTTGAGTTCGTCGGTGTTTTCAAAGATTTCGGCAATGGCCAACTGCCCCTTGTACCCTGTGTGACTACATTGTTCACAACCTGGTGCATGGAGTAACGTGACGGGAAGACTTACGGCGAGATCTGGATTCAGACTGTGGATGGACTCAAGAGAACGGCTGAGAGAAAGACGTTCTTCCTCACTAATTGGTTTTTGTTGAACACAATAAGGACAAAGTTTGCGTACAAGACGCTGCGCAACGACCACTCCTAAGGAGGGCGCGATCATAAAGGGTTGTAAACCCATGTTTAAGAGCCGTGGAATCGTTTCCACCGCACTGTTGGTGTGCAAGGTGCTGAGGAGCACATGGCCCGTGAGAGCCGCTTGAGCCGCGGTTTCGGAGGTGTCTGCGTCACGAATTTCTCCAATCATCACGATATCTGGGTCTTGGCGCAAGATGGCGCGCAGCCCGCTGGCAAAGGTGTAGGAGCGCTTTTCATTGATCTGACTCTGCGTGATGCCTTCAAGATGGTATTCAATCGGATCTTCGAGAGTGATGATTTTGTTCTCAGGTTGATTAAAACGGTTCAGAAGAGCATAGAGTGTTGTGGTTTTACCAGAACCAGTGGGGCCAGTGACCAAGATCATTCCATTGGGGAGTCGCAAAGCTTTCTCAAGGAGTTGTAAGTTGCGCCCATCGAACCCAAGTTCAAGCAGAGTGTGCACCTTTTGCTTAGAATCGAGGAGACGACAGACGAAACTTTCACCAAATTCCGTAGGAATGGAGGCAACACGCACGTCGATTTTGCGATCATTGATACGGAAGAAATAACGTCCATCTTGGGGAATACGGTCCACATTCAGCTTCATGCCTGCTTTGTACTTGAGTTGATTCGCAATGTAATTGTAGGTTCCACGGTCTAGACGCAGCACTTCCTGTAAAATGCCATCGATACGAAAGCGTAGAAGAACTTGATCTTCTTCAGGCTGATAATGAATGTCGGAGGCACCCGTTTTCAATGCTCCCACGTGGATGGTGTTCAGGGCCTCCTCCGCGGTGACAGTTTGGATTTTTTCTTTAAGCGCGGTGAGATTTTCAATTTCTTTCTGATAAGACTCGAGCTTCTCTTCATCGATATGATTTTCTTCTACGATGGGGTGCAAAGGTTCAAGAGCTTTGTAGGCTTCAAGAGCGGCACGCAAGCCACTTTCAGAGGCCAGATTCACATTGATGGCATAACCTTCTTCCTTCAGCTTGCGAATTAAGATTTGCGTTTCGGTATTGGTAGGGTGCACAAGAGCGAGACGGATTTTTTTGCCAACACGAAAAAATGGGATCACCAAGGCTCGATGGGCTTCTTCTGAAGTGAGGAGCTTGAGATGATCAGGATTCAATGGAAGCTGTTGGATGTCGATATAGCTCATCCCCATCTTCTGAGCTTTTTCCTGGGTGTCCTTTTCCTCTAAATCACGGTTAATTGACCCAAGTGGAGCCCCAGCTCCTTGAGCTTGAGCCATCTGTACGTGAGCGTCCGTTTTGATCTTAGAAGTGCCCAGTTGTGAATCCGCCATACTTCTTTGGAAAAAGCTATCTGCTCATTATAGCAGATTTTGAAGCTGTTTTCCAGAGAAGCTCAAGACTTTATTTTGCGTTCTTCACAGCCTCTACAATGAGAGCTGCTTCCTCTTCAGTAACGCCTTCCACCTGAGTGAAGTCCTTTGCAGACAATCCTCTGAGCTGACCAACCTGTTCTAGGCTCACCGCAATGAGCTTAGCCTTAACTTCTTCAGGTAGATCAAGATCAGAAATCATCAAAACGTTCTCTTTTTCTTTTTCCTTAGGAGCATGGTGTGTTTCAGTATGACTGCTTCCTTCAGAAGAAGTTTCTGGAAGCATTCCTTCTTCCATATCCTCGATGTCAATTTCCCAATTGGTGAGCTTGGAAGCAAGGCGAACGTTTTGACCACCTTTACCGATTGCAAGCGCACGTTGCTCTTGAGTCACGTAAACTTTCGCGAGTTTTGCATTTTCGTCGATCTCAACCTTAGCAATTTTTGCAGGTTTAAGAGATTCAACAATGAACTGTTTAATGTTTGGGTTCCAAGGGATCACATCAATGCGTTCGCCGGCAAGCTCTTGCGTCACACTTTGCACACGTACTCCATTCTGCCCCACACAAGCTCCAATGGGATCTACTTGAGGATCATTGGATGCTACCGCCACTTTACAACGCACTCCAGGTTCACGTGCTACACCTTTGATGACTACCGTTCCAGCTTTGATTTCTGGAATCTCAAGCTCCATGAGTTTCTCGACCAACTTTGGATGGGTGCGAGAAATCAGAAGTTGAGGCCCCTTAGGGGTCTTCATGACACGATCAAGATAAAGCTTGATGCGTTGTCCTCCATAGTACTGTTCTGTTGGGATTTGCTCTCGTCCAGGAAGGAGTGCAGTCACCCCCCCAAGTTCAACATAAACCTGATGGGTATCCACTCGGTGAACCAAAGCATTGATCAACTCGTTTTCACGATCTTTAAACAGTTCATACATATGGTCACGTTCTGCTTCTTGAATGCGCTGAATGATGACTTGTTTTGCAGCTTGAGCAGCAATGCGGCCGTATCCTGTAGGAGTAACGTCCATACGAATTTCTTCTCCAACTTTGATGGTTTTGTTGAGCTTTTTAGCATCAGCAAGAGACATTTGAAGGTTTTCATCTTCCACAGAATCCACAACGGTTTTCACCACAAAAATCGAAACCTGTTCAGTTTGAGGTTCAATTTCTACATCGAGCACTTGATCTTTGTTCCCGTAATCTTTCCTGTAGGCAGTTTTGAGTGCTGCTTTCACAATGTCCATGAGGACATCCTCTGGCAGATTTTTCTCATTGCAGAGTTGGCGTACTGCGGCCATGAACTGTTGATGCATTTTGTGGGGTTTTAGGGTCTAGAAAAGCAGCAGACTGAAGTCTGCAAGCTTAGTACGACGATTTGTAAGTCTATTTTAGGATGTTTCATCTCTTTTTGCAAGTTGAAAGACGAGTGACGGAGGAAATCCTCGAGAAGCAAGAAACTGAGCTCGCTTCTGCAAACGCTTGGGCTTGGGGAGATCGATCCAACGTTTCTCATGCTTTTCCAGAAGAGTGCGTGCAAGTGCGGCTTCGTCCACTTCCATGGCTTTCCAGACTTCGCTGCTCTTTTTAAGGGGGATCCCTTTCAGATGAAGTTTTTGAGCCACTTTACGGTAGCCATTGAGCTGTAAAGTGGCTTGTTCGATGGCGCGTTGGACATAAGCTTCATCATCAAGAAGTTTGAGCTCAAAAAGACGGTTCAAAACTCTTTCGTTGAGAGATGGATCCAAAGGGTTCCTCTTATTAAGTTTTTTTTTGAACTCATGAGAGGTATGCGCGCGCCTTGAGAGCGCGCGCATCGCGTAATCCATCAGAGCTTGGTAAGGGGCATCCAAATCCATCATTGTTGAGCCACCTTATCTCGAACGAGTTTCTCCAACTCTTTAGAAAGCTTGGGGTCTTGAGCTAAGAAAGTCTTACTGCTTTCGCGGCCTTGGCCAAGTTTCACGTCGCCGTAGCTGTAAAAAGCACCAGCCTTGCGGACAAATTCATATTTGGTGGCCAGGTCGAGCAAATCACCTTCTTTGGAGATGCCTTGGTTGTAAAGGATGTCGAATTCAGCCGTTTTGAATGGAGGCGCAATTTTGTTCTTAACTACTTTCACACGAGCACGAACTCCAATAGGTTCTTTGTTTTCTTCAGAATTGCCTTCGATTTTCCCAATAGATCGGATTTCCATGCGCACAGAAGAGTAGAATTTGAGCGCCTGACCTCCAGTTGTTGTTTCAGGATTGCCAAACATAACTCCGATCTTCATACGAATTTGATTCAAAAAGATTACTGTGCAGTTGGACTTACTGATTGCAGCTGTGAGTTTACGCAATGCCTGGCTCATGAGGCGTGCGTGAAGACCCATTTGAGCATCTCCCATATCGCCTTCGATTTCAGCACGTGGAGTTAGTGCAGCCACGGAATCCACAACCACCAAATCCACTGCATTGGATCGAACCAGAGTTTCAGTGATTTCGAGGGCTTGTTCTCCGTTGTCTGGTTGGGAAAGGAGCAGGCTGTCGATATTCACCCCGATTCGTGCGGCATAGGCAGGATCGAGAGCATGTTCAGCGTCAATAAAAGCAGCTTGGCCTCCTTGTTTTTGCACTTCTGCAATCATGTGGAGGGTGAGCGTGGTCTTACCAGAACTTTCAGGCCCATAGATTTCTACAACGCGGCCTTTTGGAATTCCACCTCCAAGGGCGAGATCCAAAGATAAGGAGCCGGTAGGAGTGGTGGCGATGTCCATATGAGTGGATTCGCCGAGTTTCATGATCGAACCTTTACCATAGTTTTTTTCGATCTGGGACATAGCGAGATCGAGAGCTTTGAGGCGGTCGCTTTTCTCGCTGGTCACTTTTTGTGCATCAGCCATAAACGTGGAGGGTTAGAGGATACAGCGTGATTGATCTAATGTTAGGTGAGTGTAAACTCACCGTCAAGCGCATTCGCGAAATGCCACTTTACATTTAGCATCTTTTGCAGTGAAAATCCTGAAATTTTCCTGACATTTAATAAGGTCAGCCTAAAAACAAATCCTGTGCGTGGGGATTCGCAAAAACATTGCTTCCTAGAATTTGTTCAGGTGTGACTTTGCCTTGTACCTCCCAGAACCAGGCGTGGCGTACAGATTTGAGTTTTTCCATTCCAGGATAATGGCGAAGCTTAGCAAGCTTACTTAAACCCACACTGTCCTCTTTGTCACGAGAGAGGAAATAGAGCGCTTCATCTTTTTTAGGAAAGGACATGCCATCGAGCACGAAAGTGAATTTTTCTTTGTTGGTGTTCAACAGTTCTCCACAATTGACGAGTGCATGCGCGAGTTCGAGCTGATCTCCAGGAACCAGCGGTTCGTGTTCCACTTCGTAGAGCACCCATTTATTGATTCGAACATCGATACCCTGATGACGAAGTGCATTTTCAATGGTTTGGGCTTCGTTATCGGTGATGAGGAGTTTCACATAAAGGTCGATCGTGTTTGGCTCATGTACTTTTTGTTGAGGTTGAGTTTTTGGCAAAACAAAAGGCAAAACTCCACCTGCAGTGAGTGGCATTCCTTCCATGTACTTACGCATCGAAGAAAAAATCTTGGGCATGGGGGTTTTTGGGGCACGTTCAGGATGAGGCATGATGGCCATGACATTTCCTCGTGGATTACAAATGGCGGCAGCATTGTCTATTGCACCGTTTGGGTTGATTGGGAAATCTGGATCGATTTCACCCTCTGAAGTGCAGTACCGAAAGACAATCTGCTGATTTTCACGAAGCTTTTCCAGCAGCCCAGGAATGCTGCTAGTGAAGCGCCCTTCTCCATGTGCAACAGGGGCTTGGTCGATATCCCCTGGCGCGAAGTCAAGTGTGAAGGCACAGCGCCCCTGAGGAGCACTGGCAATAACATGAATGTCTTCGTTGTAGAAACCAACTCCAAGAAGTTGGCCCTTACGCATTCGCTTATTGCGAGCCAGTGACATGAGAAGAGCATCGTCCTCAGCACCAGGAATGAGACCTGTTTCCACTAGAATTTGCGCTCCATTACAGATTCCAAGTACAGGTTTTCCTTTATGGGCCTGCACACGGATTTCTTTCATGATGGAATCCATAGAAGCGACGAGTCCAGCACGCCCACGATCTTCGTAGGAAAAGCCTCCAGGGAGCACAAAGCCATCGAAGGAATCGAGCTGGGCGGGGTCTTCATTCCAACGGAAGAGCACAGCATCCATGCCCGCTTCTTCCACTGCACGCGCGGTTTCATGTTCGGAATTGGTTCCGGGAAATTCGAGGATGGCGACACGTTTTTTCATTTACAGACGGTTACGAAGTCCGTTGAGCCAGGCCGAGGCGGCTTCTGCTAGAGACAGTTCAAAGAGGCTGCCGAAACGAAGCTGGGCAGTTTCGGTCACTTCACCCAGAAGAATGGAGTTCGGTGCGATTTGCTTCCAAGCAGCTTCATCTTGCACCTCCACCACAAAACCTCCCGTTTCGCTGAAAAGTTTCTTGTCGTTGGGCAGTTCGCCTACTTTCGAGAGATCCACAGTGAAGCCGAGCTGTCCTTTCCCTCGTCCTCCACAAGCCATTTCTACCAAACAGACCGCCAAGCCTCCATCAGAAATATCATGCGCGGAGAGAATTAGCCCTTGGTCAATACCTGCAATCACGGCCTTAAGTTCAGCACGGACTTCTTTGAAGTTGGGCTGGGGCACCTTTGCTCCCAGCTGACCCATGAGTCTATAGTATTCGCTACCTCCACACTCATCTTTACGTTCCCCCAAGAGATAAAGTTTGGATCCAGCCTTTTTAAGCTGCATGGTCACAGCCTTGTCCACATTGTCCATGCGGCCGAGCATTCCAATCACGGGAGAGGGTGCTACAGAGCCATTTCTGGATTCATTGTAGAGAGATACGTTCCCGGAAGAAATCGCCAAAGGTCCTTCAAAATCCAAATGACCCACTCCTTCAAGAGCATCTTTAATGCCACGGATCCCCTCTACCAACTCCCACATTTGTTCGGGTTTTTCAGGATTGCCGTAGTTGAGACAATCGGTAGCGGCCCAAGGTGTGGCTCCGATGGCAGCCACGTTGCGCATGCTCTCCACGACGGCATTCACAGCACACCAGTAAGGAGAGATTAGACCGTAACGGGGATTGGCATCTACAGAAAGAGCTGCTCCAATTTTATGCAATTCGGGGGCATCGGTGCGATGCAGGAAGGGCGCAAGTAGACCGGCATCGGCCATACCTGGCTGGATCACGGTTTGGCCTTGCACTACCTTGTCGTAATTTTCAAAAATGGGGAGGCGGCTGGCAATGTTTTCGCTGGCCAGCAGGGCAAGCAACGTTTCTTTAAGGTCGGGTGCTTCGAACTGAGGCTCCACAAAGCTGCGTTCTGGAGCACGGACCTCGCGGTCCACCAAAACTCCTTTGGTGATGTCGGAAGCCTTGGCATCGATCAAAACCTCATCCCCATAGGTAACTACATAATTCCCTTGAGTGACCTTCCCCACCTGGCGAGCACAGGCACCCACAGAGATTTCAGGCAAAGCCCATTCTTCGTTGTAATGCCTGAGAATTTCTTCAGTGAGGGACGGATCACAAACCCAGCAGAGGCGCTCTTGGGTTTCGGCACAAGCAATAACAGAAGGGTTTAAATTGGGAATGGAGGTGTGAACCTTGGATAAATCGATACGAGCTCCAAACCCCGCTGGTTCAACCTGCTCCACAGTGGAACAAATATTCCCTCCAGCACCCATGTCTTTGAACGAAACTTTCTTGAGAGCGCCTTGGTCGCGGAGTTTGATGACCAACTGAGCAGTTGCTTCGAGCAGGTGACGCTCTAAAAAGGGATTGGGTTCTTGCACGGCACCCTTGTTGGTTTCCTTTTCATTTTCATCGAGTTCAAGTGATGCAAAAGCAGCTCCTCCCATTCCAGAATTGTCAGTAGGTTTCCCCACAAAAACAATGTCGAACCCTTCAGCATTTTTGGGCACGTGAGAATGAATGATTTCGTCTTCCCTCAGGGCTCCGAGAGCCACCACGTTCACAAGACAATTGTCGTTGAAAGAGGAGTCAAAGTAGACATCACCAGCAAGGTTGGGCACGCCGAGTGGATTGCCGTAACCGGAGATCCCTGAAACAACGTCGTTGGCGATGAGACGAGAAGAAGACCGAGAAAGATCTCCAAAACGCAACGGGTCAGCGGTGGCAATGGTGCGGCCACCCATCACGATCACATCGCGAACAATGCCTCCCACTCCTGTAGCCGCACCTTCGTAGGGTACGACTTGCGAGGGGTGGTTGTGTGATTCGTGGGCCATGATGATACCATATTTGCGGCCCTGTTTGTCGGTTCCAAATTCTACGATTCCAGCATCTTCACCCACACCTAAAAGGATGTTGGGGGCTTGAGTGGGAAGAGTCTTGAGATATTTTCGAGTAGATTTATACGAACAATGTTCGCTTCCTTGAATACCCCAAACGATAGCCTCCGTGAGGCTGGGAGCACGACCTAGTAAGGCTTGAATCTGGCGCGCCTCATCCACCGTGAGGCTGATTTTGTTTTCTTTGAGCACGCGCAAGGCTTCCTCGTTCGACATGGATGCGAAATCGAGGAAAGAGTTAGAACTCATGTGGGGAGTTGATCTTTGTGGCTTCAGTTTAACGCAGGATACTTTAGGAACAAAGCCAAAAATCGGCCTTGTCGGCACTTGAGCTTCAAGCCTCAATAACTTGACCCGCTTCCACCACAAGGGTGCGTGCCCCTGGCACTTGCTGCAGCAGCTGATGATTGTGGGTCGCAAAAATCACCGTTACTCCTTCAAGGTTCAAACGATAAAGCAAATTCACTATGTCTTCAGCACTTTCGGGGTCCAAATTCCCAGTAGGCTCATCGGCAATGATGAGTTTGGGCTGATGGATAAGGGCACGGGCAATAGACACACGTTGTTTTTCCCCTCCAGATAGCATATGAGGAAAGTGATGGCGAGCATGACTGAGCCCAACTTTCTCAAGGAGATCGGCCACTCTAGCTTCAATTTCACGCTCATCAAAGCCGCAGACCTGCATGGCATAAGCCACATTTTCTTGAGCGGTTTTGGTGGGAAGCAGTTTGTAATCTTGAAAGACCACACCAATTTTTCGGCGGTATTCTTGAAGAGCTGCCTTATTGAAACGACTCAAATCGTAGTCGTCCACAAATACCTCCCCTGAGCTGGGCGCCAAAGCCCCAATGAGTGCGTGAATGAGCGTTGTTTTCCCTGCACCAGAAGACCCTAGAACCCAAACCCAAGACCCTCCTGGAATTTGCAAATTCACTCCGCTAAGCACGGAGGTTTTGCCATACCGTTTGCTGAAATTTCTAAATTCAATCACGATCGTAGTATACTGGAGTCAATGAAACTCCCCAAACTTCTCTTCGCCTTCGTTTTTGCCCTCTTTATGCTCCCTTCAGTCTGTTTTGCTGTAACTGATGTGACCTCCAGCGAACTGCAGAATGCGGTGAACATTTTAATGCCAGGAGAAAACTCCGTACCTCTTTTAGAGGGTTATCTGCCTTTCGAACAGGTTAACACTGGCACGATTTCGGGGGGGATCTGGGCACAGTACGAAGCCCGTTTGGTACGTGATCCAGGTTTCGAACAAGAACCGCCTGTTTTGGAAATGGTTATTTATTCTTACAAAGACCAAGCTGCCGCGGCTCAAAGCTACGAAGCTTTACTGGGCATGGATAGCTCCAAAGAATGGCAAGACCGTTGGCTTTATTACGAACGCAGTGCTGGGCAACAAGTGGATGTTTTTGGGCGAATCAACGCAGGGTTCCAGTCTTTCCATTTGGTGCATGCAAGCGGCAACCTCATTTTTCAGACCAGCTTGTATCGAGAAGGAGACACCTACAACATGGCGGATTTCAAACGGGCCGTGGCCGATCGAGAAAGGCTGTTTCAGTTTTTAAAAACACCCATTGAAACGAGCCAAACCGCCTTAGAAATTTTATTTCCCCCAACAGACAGCGACTTCCAGTTGAATTCCAGTTTTTCAAATAAAGTAGGAGAAAGCCTACCCCTGCATGGAGAGATTGAATTTGAGTTTTACACCAGTGACCCCAAACACACTGCAGGAACCTTGCTCGATTCTTCTGGATTAAACGCCCCCAGTGAAGGAGACTTGTACCTTTACATGAATGCAGACGGACGATTGTTTGCAGGAATTTACACCCCTGAGTTGACTGCCAATTGCACCAAGCAATCCAACTGGTACCGTGTTGCCAGCCAGAATCGAGTTCGACCTTATGAGTGGAATAAAATTTCCTTACACTATGGTGTGGGAGGATTTTTTGTAGCTCTCAATGGAAAACAAGAAGCTTTTTGTGAGATTTCGCAAGCTCGTTCAGAGAACGTTTTGTACTTGGGGGATTTCCCAGAAGATTCTTTAAAAGAAGGTGCGCTTGGATATGCTAAAAACATAGTGGTGAAAACAAGCCTTACAGAAACAGGAAAGGCTTGGGACGATGTTTTGCAAACTCAACTTTTTATTGATTTGCCCAACACAGATCCCGACGTGGATGCTTTTCAGCTCATGAAAGAAATGGGTGTTTTTACTGGAAGCAATGGTAAGGTAAATCCTGAGGAATACCTCACACGAGCCCAGATGGTGAAAGTTTTGTTGAAAGCGTTTGACGAAAAATTCAGATCTCCATCACGTGATCTGTCTTTTGTGGATGTGAGCGAAAGTGCTTGGTACTACGATTACGTGGCACGCGCTTTCGAGCTGGGCGTGGTCACAGGTTATGCAGATGGGCATTTTTGGCCTGAACAAAAAGTGGATAGAGCCGAGTTCTTCACTATGTTGATGCGGATTCGGGGAGAAGAACCCTTGGATGAAGAGGAGTTTGAAGATGTAACATCTTTGGACTGGTTTGCACAAGGTGCTGCTTATGCAAAAGAACAAGATCTAGTAACGGAACAGACTTTTAAACCCCACCAAGCAATCAAACGTCGAGATGCCGCTCGAGTTCTTTACGATCTACTCTATGAATGACATCACGCTGCTCCAAAAAACGATCACGCGTTTCTTAGAAAATCTCGAAGTGGGACAGGGGAAATCACCTAGAACCATTTTAAATTATCACCATTATTTGCAACGCTTCCATGATTTTGTAGAAGGAAAAAATCCCGAAAATCTTACCCTGGAAGATGTGCATGCTTATCAGCTTTTTTTGAATCGTTACAAGGATGAGCGTGAACGTACCTTGGGCATGAAGACTCAAAATTATCATCTGATTGCCTTACGGGCTTTTTTGAAATACCTGGTTAAACAAGATGTGAAGAGTTTGGCACCAGAAAAGATCGACCTCAAGAAAACCCCGGAGCGCATTGTAGATTTTTTGACGCGCGAAGAAGTCGAACGGCTTTTTGAGGCTATCGACTTAAGCAAAAAAGGCGGCATGCGGGACCGCGCCATGGTGGAAACATTGTATTCAACAGGTTTGCGCGTCAGTGAATTGATCTCTTTAAATCGTAGCCAAGTGGACTTACAGCGACGCGAATTCACCGTTCGTGGAAAGGGTCGTAAACCACGCATCGTTTTCCTTTCTGAACGTTGCGTGAAATGGATCTCTTTGTACCTAGCTGAACGACAAGACAATTGGGAACCTTTGTTCATTAGTTTTGGCCGTAATAGAGATGATGTGGAGTTGGGCTTGGGAGAAAAACGCCGCATCACCGCCTATTCCGTACAAAGCATGGTGCGTTTGCATGGCCGGTTGGCTGGTATCGGTAAAAAGGTCACTCCACACGTGCTACGCCATTCATTTGCAACCGAGCTCTTGCACAATGGGGCCGACATTCGCGCAGTGCAAGATTTATTAGGACACGCCTCCATCACAACCACGCAAATTTACACGCATTCAACCAATCCGCGCCTGCGGGAAATTCACGAAAAATTCCACCGATGAAACTCTCACGAAACGAACTCGAGAAACGCGAAACAGCACATTTGGAAACTTATGCTGTGCACAGTTCTGCATCCCGTGGCCGCAAACACCCCGAAAAGCAAGATGACCGTCTTTGTTTTCAAGTGGATCGAGAACGGATTCTACACTGCCGCGCCTTTAGGCGACTAAAGAACAAAACACAAGTTTTTGTAGCCCACTATGGTGACCACTATCGCAACCGACTCACGCACAGTCTGGAAGTGGCTCAGGTTTCGCGGGGGTTGGCCCGCACCTTGGGACTCAACGAGGACCTCACTGAAGCTGTTGCACTGGCCCATGACCTGGGCCACACGCCCTTTGGTCATGCTGGAGAGCACGCTTTACATGAATGCCTACGAGAGCACGGCTTGAGTTTTGAGCACAATGAACAGAGTCGACGCATTGTGGAGGAACTCGAAAATACGTACCCAAACTTTCGTGGGTTGAATTTGAGCATTGAAGTGATTGAGGGGCTCATGAAACATCAAAGTTTTTGGGATCACCCTAAAGATGTGGAAGGCGTACGGCCGTCTTTGGAAGCCCAAGTGGTGAATTTTGGAGATGAAATTGCCTACCAAAATCATGACGTGGACGATGGCCTGCGCAGCGGCCTATTCAAAGAGTCCGACTTGCTCTCTCTCAAACTCTGGGAACGAGCAGCCGAGAAGGTAAAAAAAGATTATGGCCTCATCAAAAATGCTCGTATACGCCAATCTCGGACTGTGAGTCGCATGATTGGAGTGATGATGGAGGACATCGCGAATGAAACAGAGCGGCGCCTCAAAGAACATAAAATCCACACCCTAGAAGATGTGTATGCCTGTGCCCTTCCGCTGGTGGGCTTTTCAAAAGAGATGGCTGCAGAAAATCGAGCCCTCAAGGATTTCCTAGCGACTCGGCTCTATTTTCATCCAGAGGTGCTGCGGCTGTCTGAACGTGGGCAAGAAACCATTCGCGAACTCTTCAAGCGCTTGGCGGAGGAGTATCCGTCGCTGGAGAAGCGTCGGGACTACTTGGCTGGGATGACGGATTCGTTTGCGCTCCGGGCGTTGGAACGCTGGGCTTGATGGTTTGAATGTTCTGAGTCGGCAGAGGAGCCCCTTGTTTTTCTTTCAACATTTCCATGAGTACTTTTTGCCGTACCAATGAACGCATGCTGCGGTCTTCTTCCGAGTCAGGATGCGCTTTAAAAAGTGAGAAGAAAGAATTTTCTAGATTGCTGAGTTTCTGCTCATCCATGGCCTTTGCCTGAAAAAGTTGCACGACCTTGTTGTCTGGATCGCGCATGAGCAAACGCTGACAAATATCGATTACATCCTTGTAACGTCCTTCACGAGACCACATTCCCAAAAGCTCCAACACCACGTCTTGGTCTTTTTTTGCCATAGTCGAACTGCGATCCAACCCAGAAAAAGCAATTGCGCCAGCTTTGTGTGCCATAAGATACAACAGGTACAAAAAGCCCCCGACTACGATAAAGACTACAGGGAGGAAGAGTTCAAATTCCAAGAATAGATTGAAAAAGGCGTGAATCAACATTGAAATCAACAAACCCTTCAAAAGGACCAATTGGCGATGGGCGTTGGCTTCGTCTACTCCAAGAACACTGGATGCCAACTGGATGCCCCGCGCACGCTCCCCCATCCAGAGTTTGGTTTCCATGATGGGTTTGGAGAACTTTGAAACTCCGTAGTAATAGCCAAAAATTCCAGAAAAACCCATGTGCGCACAAACCGTAAAAATCGACCGGAAAATGACTGGGAAAATCAAGCCGCCAAAACCACTATTTTGCCAAATGAAGAAAAAGTACAAAATGTTTTCTGTAAATGCAAAGCCTAAACCTGCAAGCACCGCATAACGCACTGCATCATTCACTGTTTGAATGCCTATGCGTGTTTTATCGATCACACGCACGACCAAGCTTTTTGCAAATTCTTCCAAAATTCCAACCACCACCAAGGTTGCAAAAGCTGCCAAGTGCACCTCTGCAATATTCCGTTCAATCGCACGATAAATATCAAACTGAGGAAACCATATCCATAGATATTGAAGGGCTGTCAGAGGAAGCACCGTGAGAGTGCCAAAGAAAAAGGCCAGGATTAAAGTCCCCCGTGAAGTCTTTCGCCCACGAAACAAAATGCCAAACCAAATGACAGCAGGTATAGCAGCAAGAAGCACGGCTAAACCAAGGTGAAGCAATTCGTTTGTTGTAAAGGAGGCGAAATCGGGCATGGAGGGATTTGTTGCGCACAGTGTATCGTTTCTTTTCGAGAATTTATAGTTTTTTTAACGCACCCAGGATAAGATGTCCTCGCTTAAAAAGGCTTTATGATCTGTCCAAAATGTAAGTTCGAGAACACGCGTGTGGTGGATTCTCGTGATGCCAACGAAGCACGCAGCATTCGCCGTCGCAGAGAATGTGAGGGCTGTGCTCACAGATTCACAACGTTTGAAACAGTAGAAACCACCAATTTTATTGTCATCAAAAAAGACGGTACCCGTGAGAGTTACGACCGCAGCAAAGTAGAGCGTGGAGTATGGCGTGCTTGTGAAAAACGTCCTGTAGCTCAGCAACAGATCCAAGATATGCTCACAGGTCTGGAAGAAGTGTGGTCTGCTGGAGGAAAGGAGGTTCCTGCAGATCGAATCGGAAGAGACGTAATGCATGCCCTCAAAATGGTGGATGAGGTGGCCTACATTCGTTTTGCCTCGGTGTATCGTCAATTCAAAGACGTGGAAAGTTTTAAAAAAGAACTCGAGAAATTGTTGGGGCGGTAATCTACCAACCCGAGTCATGAAAGTTTTGACCAGGTGTGTTTTTTGTGCTAGAATGTCCTGATTCGCCAAAACAAAAACAAAATGACTCAACGCCCCCTCCTCAGTGCCTTGTTGGCTGCTCTCACGTTCTTTACAACGGTAACCGTGAGTTTGGCGACCAACGAACATTTGCAGGTTTCTCTTTTCAACAAGCAAATCGATACAATGCGAGCTACGGTTTACCCTACCCTGCTCCGCATTGAACCACAGGGCAGTGGAAAAAATGAAATTGCTCTTTTAGCCGAGCACGAACTCGAAGACCAAATGGTGATTGGAAAAGATGGTGAGTGGAGTTTTTGTGACTATGTGATGCCTCTTGAAGCTGCTCCTGCCGTAGAATTGGTCAGTCAAAGCATCAGTGAAAACCGCGTGGCTGGCGAAGCGTTCACCGTAGATATGACTTTTAAAAATACGGGAAACACTCGCCTTTTTTCTGAAGAAAGTGACTGTAGCGCCTTTCCTTATGTGAGTATGGCAACCGTCAAACCTGAAGCCCGCAACAGCGTGTTTGGAGAAGGTCGTGCTGCCGTTTCTGGCTGGTCCAATCCTGGACGTATAGAAATGGCCACTGATTATGCCGATCCAGGGGAAGAATTCCATTTTACCTTTGAAAGCATCGCCCCCAGTTACTACGAGAACAATATCTATCGTGAGTTTTTCCAAATCCTTCAAGATGGGAATAATTCCGAGGTCAAGTGGCTAGGACCTGTCTTTGCCTACGACATTGAAATTGGTACACCCACCGAAACCATGCGAGACAACATGAAGTACGTGAGTGAACTTTCTGTAGCTGCTTCTCAACTAGAAGGACTCGAACGTAATCTGGAAGTAAACCTCACTGAACAACGCATGTACATTCGTTTCGGAGAGTTGATGGTTTGGACTGTACCCGTTTCTAGCGGACATTGGGAAACTCCCACCCCAACAGGAACTTATAAGATTTTCCAAAAATCGGAACTCCGCATTGGAGGCAAATATCCTCACTACCGCATGCCTTACTGGCAATTTTGGGATGCACGTGGGTATGGAATTCATGGCCTGCCTTATCTGGCCAATGACCGAGGGACCTTCTGGCAAGAAGCTGAAAACCACATGGGTCACCCTGTGAGCCATGGTTGTATTCGCACTTTAGATGCGGACGCCAAAAAGCTCTACGAGTTCACAATCATCGGAACGCCTGTCTGGATTCATTATTGATCCTTTTTTCTCAGTTCTATTTTGAGGATAGTCTCGCGGAACATTTGGGTGATTTTAAAGTCCCAATTCTCGATCTGCACACTTTGACCCTGACTCGGTAGACGTCCAAGATGTTCAATCATCAAAAAGCTGAGCGTTTTGTAGTCTGGAAAGTCGAATTCCAGACCGGTGATTTCACTGAGTTCGTCCAACTCCACACGACCACTGAGCTCATAATGGTCCGGACCCAATTGCTTGATGCGCTCTTCTTCAGTGTCTTCTTCGTCTTGAATGTCGCCCACAATTTCTTCTAAGAGGTCTTCCATGGTAACAAGTCCATCCATGCCACCATGCTCGTCTAAAACGATGGCCATGTGCGTATGATCTCGCTTGAAACGATGAAAGAGTTCATCAATTTTGATATTTCCATTTACTTTGAGAACTTTATGCAATTCGATTTGGCGTAGCGTGGTCTCTTCAGGAGAGTCCAAGTCATAGAGCTGTTTGATGAGGATTTTTGTCGAGAGAATGCCCACAACATTGTCGATGGTGTCTCTATAAACAGGGATACGAGAATAAGGATGATGACTCAAAAACTGGCTAGCTGCTAGAACGTTTTGGTCTTCAGGAAGAGCTTTCACGTGTATGCGGGGGGTCATGATGTCTGTGACCAAGATATCGTCGAACTCCAAAACATTCTCAATAATTTCACGCTCATGTTCGTCGATACTTCCCTCTTCAGCTCCAATCGAGGCCATTGCGATGAGCTCCTCGTCCGTAACCTGTTTACGCTGTTCACTTCCCATCAGAATGAGGATCCCTTTAACCATTCCATCTAAAAGCCAGATGACTGGCGTAAGGAAGACACACATTCCATAAAGCAATGGAGAAAAATTCAACGAAATCTGCTTGGCATAAATGGTAGCAATGGATTTGGGCACCACTTCTCCAAAAACCAAGACGAGCAAGGTGAGCACTCCCGTTGCGATTCCCACTCCTGCTGAACCGAAATAGTGAGTCATTACCACGGTGGTCAAAGCAGCGGCTGCAATGTTTACCACGTTGCTCCCCACCAAGATGGTGATCAGAGTACGGTGATGATGCTCCTTCAGTTTGGCCAAATACCAAGAGCCCGGTACTTTTGCGTCATACAGAGCGCGCACTTTTGCAGGAGAAACGCTCATTAAAGCCGTTTCGCTGGCGGAAAAAAACGCGGAAGCAACGAGGAGGAAAGCAACAATAATCAGGTCTGGATCCACTTCTTGGGTCAAAAACAAATATGATTTTATATCGAAAAAGCATTTTTGACAAGTGCCCAATCTATAGGAGAGGGGCCGACTTGATGTGCATATATGAAAATTAAGCAGCTTTTTCTACGGTGTTCGATCTGCTAGACTGCCCCCATGAAACACTTAGGACGTCAACTGAAGCCTCTCTTTATCGAGGCCATTTCGAACGCCTTCCCCGAATTGGAAGGCGCAGAACTTCTGAATTTAGTCACTGTAGAAGACCCTCGCGATCCCAGTCATGGAGATTATTCTTGTGCAGTAGCTTTACGATTGAGCAAGGTGCTTGGCAAAACCCCACAAGAGATCGGTCAAGCCATCATTGATTCCTTCCCAAGGGATGCTCGTGTTGGAGAGCTCGCCTTTGCAGCACCTGGGTTTGTGAACATCAAGCTCAGCACTCGTTTTCTCGAAGAGAGCCTCAAAGAATTAGAACTGGCCTTCAACGTGGAAGGTGCTGGATCAAAAAAACAACCTGTGATCGTGGAGTATCCCAGCACCAACGCAGCCAAGCACATGGGGGTACACCACATCCTAACGACGGTGATTGGAGATGCCTTGGCTAACCTCTTGGAATTCATGGGCTATGAAGTTTTACGCATCAATCATTTTGGAGACTGGGGAACCCATTTTGGAAAACTGATTTACGCGATTGAGCAGTGGGGAGATCGTGAAATCATTCATAAGAATCCAACGGATGAACTCAATGCCCTTTATGTACGTTTCAACATGGAAGCCAAGGAAAAATCAGAGTTGGAAGATGAGGCGCGAGCTATTTTTAAATCTTTGGAAGAAGGCGATGCAGAGCGCAAAAAACTCTGGGAGTGGATTGTACAAGAGAGCATTCAAGAGCTTGAAAAAACCTTAGCCAGGATGGGTGTGGAAGTGGACATGCACATGGGAGAAAGTTTCTATCTGAAAATGGCGGATGACATTTTGAAAGATGGAATACAAAAAGCTTTGTTTGTGGAAGGAGAGGAAGGTGCACTGATCTTTGACATGGGTGAGGGTCAGACCCCCGCCTTGATTCAAAAATCAGATGGTACAACCTTGTACCTCACGCGAGATGTGGCCACCGTAAAATACCGCGTGGAAACCTGGCATCCTGAAGCTATTCTGTACGTGGTGGATCACGCACAGTCTCTACATTTCAAACAAGATTTTGCCATCGCTCGTGCTTTGGGTTATGTAGAAGCAGGCACCTCATTGGAACACATTTCCTTTGGACGCATGAATTTTGCAAACGGTCGCATGAGCAGCCGCACTGGCAATGTGATCAAGATGAACGATCTGCTCGACGAGGCCAAAGATCGAGCAGGAAAAATCGCTGCAGAAAGGGGAAGCGAGCTTCCTCGTGAAGAGTTGGCCGCTCTTATGGAAACCGTGGGCATGGGCAGCCTGAAGTATGGAATTTTGGCTCAAGATCGCAACAGAGATATTCTTTTTGACTGGGATAAAATCATCACACTGGAGGGGAACTCTGCACCTTACTTGCTCTATTCCTACGCACGTGCCTTCAGCATTGTAGACAAAGTGGACGGTGTAGAACTCCGTGGTGTGCCTCAACTTACAGAGGAAGCCGAGTTAGCCTTAATACGACGTTTAATCAAATTCCCTCAGGTTTTGGAAACGGCCTTAGCCGAACGCAAACCCCACGTGATCTGCACCTACCTGTATGAACTCTGCCAGGAATTCAATCGCTTTTACGGCAAAGTCTCCGTAGCACAGGCAGAAAATGAGGTGGCGAAGCGCGCCCGACTTGGCCTTGTGCATGCATTTTTGCATCAATTGAAGGCGGGACTTTCAATTTTGGGAATTCCAGTTTTGGAAAGAATGTGAGTGTGTTTTCGCACAGAGAGATTCCTTGACACCTTTTAGAGTTGTTCTCTATATTGTGGCCTTAATAAAGGCTGTAAATGAGTGAAGCTCTAGACATTCCAGGGGTTCCAAGGGCAGAAAGATTGCTGCAGCCTGATGGAAAGACTTTTGTTCATCGAATCGTGGACATTTCTTCTGATGCAGCCGCAGCTGAGGGTGCTTTGGTTTCTTCATCTGGGCAGAATCGGTTTTATTTGGAATTTCAAGACACGAACGGTGCTTGGCATCCCGAAACTTTGGACCTGAATGCACTTTTGGTGAATAATCGGCTGAGTGCAGACCTTCGTAGAGCACTGTACGAAAGAGACCGTAACCTGGTTTTGAGGGACACTCGCTTTGAAGAGCTACGACTGCTTTTTAGAGAGCTCTTGAGCAGAAATGGAGGGGCAGGGATTTTAAGACCCGACGAACCAGATGAAAACCCAAACAAAAGGGCTGCCGTTATGCGACCTTTAGAGAGCTTGAATCGCAAAGAAGACATCATCAGGCTTGTTGGGGCTGTGGCTTCTGACGCAGTGGAGGCTCGTGATATGAATACGCCGCTCTACACTGAATTTCCTTTGGATTCCTTTGACGCCATCCATGCCATGAGGCGTGACCTTGAACAGTATGGGGCTTGGGTGGAGTTCCGAAGATCTGCTGATGCCAAACTAGGAGAAAGACTTCCAGAGCTTTCCGAGTGGGACCCCAGCCAGAACGCAACATTGGAGGCTGCCGGTGCCCATTTCCGCGTGTACTCTGGAGTCCCTCACGACGCAAGATTTGGAATTCGTATGCAAGACCCAGTGGAAGCAGATACCGTGGGCCAGCCTAAACGCTTCGAACACATTCCAACGGCATACATGGGATTGGCGTACATGCAGGATGGGAAACTCGTGCCTTTGTCAGAAACTGGAGTGGTGCCAAACTTTGAAATCGCAAAACTCTCAGCACAAAACGTAACCCTCCATTATGCCACCTCGGCCTTTGAAGGAATCCGTGCCATGCGAACGGAGACAGGAGACATTGTGGTGCCCAACCTTCGCGGTTCTGCAGCTCGCTTTTTGAGGAGCATTGAGTTTTATCTACGGAATGAATACCCCGACATGGAACTGCCCAGCGTGGACTATATTGAAACCTGGCTCTTGAACGTGATTCAAGCAAATGAGGCCTACATTCCAGCTCATGGGCAAGGCATTGGATATGTGCGACCCGTGGTGTTTGGAATCGATGAAATTCTCGGAGTAAAGCCAGGGAAACGCTTTATTTTAGCGACCATGGTGGATCCGGTGAGTGCTTATTTGGGACTCAACCCCATTTCCGTAGAATTGAGAAATGAGGCACGAACGAGCATGCCTTACGTCGACAAAAGAGACTTGGCAGGAAATATCAAAGGTGCGTTCACCTATCCCGCACCCATTCCTTCAGATGGAGATTCAGCAAGCCGAGGTCACAAAGCCTTGTACATCGACCGATATAGGCGCATTGCAGAGTTGAATGGCGCCAATTACTTTCAAATTGAGGAAGAGGAAGCGGATGGTGTGGTGACAATCAAAATGATCCGCCCCCGCGTTACGGCTTCGAATGTTCTTCGTGGAAACACTTCTGAGGCAATGATGCAAATTGGGGCAATTAAAAAAGAAGAAATTCTGACTAAGCTCCGTCAAGACCCCCGCTACCAGGGGAAGCAAATCGAGCTCGAGTTTGTGGATGCCGACATTTATTCGGATGCCCTAGCTCACTCTGAACTGGACGAAGATGCCGAAGACGGTAAACAAATCCACAAGACCAATGTGGAAAAAGCTGTAGCAGGGTTTGCCACTGGAACGGCTGCAGGCGTTGTCCCATTTAAGCAGTTCGCTTACCACTCCGAGCTTGGATCTAGCCCAAGAGATTTGGATGACAAGCATCCTCTTGTCCAGTGGTTCAAGACTTATTGGGATGGCCTATTGGCAGGCCGTGAAACAGATGTCATTGACTGTCTGAGCCGACCCACGGGCGAGATTCGCGACCTCTCTGCGCTTGACAGAAATTCAGCTGCCGCTTAAATTCGAATCATGCAAAAGACACCACTTTCTGCTGTTGCCAAATCTTGCTCTGTTGGAGCAGCTTATTTTGCATATTTCTTTAGCCTCACTCGCGACTAGAGGAGTTTTTCTTACTGCTTGAATAAGACACTCCTCGACAAGGAGTGATTTTTTTTAAATCCAAATCAATATCACATGAGCGACTCTCTCAAAGACCTTCAAGACACGCCGCCTTCAGCACCAGCCATTGAGCATGGAGCACCTACTGCCGAATACCAAGAATTGCCAAAAAACGAGTCTGCCTTACTCAGCCGACTGATAGCTGGCTTGATACGCACCGAAGACAGGGAAACGATTGGAACTCCAATCCCTCTCATGATTTGTGACCCTGCCGAAGAAATCATTGTGGATGGAGATTTGACTGCTGGGAAATCTCACATCAAAGGGATGGAAGGGTATGTGAACCGCATTCTGGTAGCGTGCGATCCCGACACCATTTTTGTGGTGCCAGAAGCTCATGCAGCAACAGCACGTGTACTTGTGCGGCAGTTCGCAGCAATGGGAATACCCACCGTAAGAGAAGAGAACATTATTCCTGTGGCTTTATTAGAAGGAAAACAGCTGATGGAAAGCGTGGAAGGACAAATACGAGAAGGGGGCCTCAAAGAAACCCTCCAAACAAAGCTTGCGGCTAAAGGCTCCGCCCTAGGCCAAGCCGTGCTGCTCCCCTTTATTCAAACGGAAAACTCTAAACGTGTAGAGACGCTGCTCGGAACCTACTCATGGCAAAACCCAGAGCTTGTGACTCGCATGAACGACAAAGGTCATTTTGGAACTGAAATTGAGGGTGTTGCCTCTACTGTAAGTTGTCGGAATGCAGACGAACTTCTGGCCAAACTGGATGTGGACACCTTGGTGAAAGAATTTGAACTAGGTTCCAGAGAAAGCGTGGACATCTTTTTGAAAGGAAATCGTGGTGCAAGTGGTGCTTCGATTTTTCGGTTTCGCCTAACTAGAGAGAATCAGGAGGTTTTGCAATCTGTTTTGAAAGGAGAATGCACTGAGGTTTCAGAAGAGCACCAAGCAGCCTTTAAAGAAATCCTCCAAGAAGACAATCTGAACAGTTTGAAAGGCTGCCTAAAAAACAATGGCGTGTCCATTCAGCACTCTTTAGCAGACATGCCTGGTGTAGATCGCTTCTATGAATCTGATGGGGTGAATTTTTGGATCGGTGAAACCGATG
>CAYLWB010000008.1:0-11353 GCA_964387375.1 uncultured Candidatus Peribacteria bacterium
GGCTTCTTGTTCTCTCGATTCATCTTTTTCTGGCCATGTTTTTGAAGGCTCCTTTCCGAGAGAAGCAAAAGCCGTTCCCATCGCCACAACAGCAAGAAAAACCGTCCCAGCAACAACAGTAAGAGTTTTCTTTGTCCCAGTCGGTTCTTTTTTCATACTCATATTGTACACTCGTTTTCTAAAACAAGTTCACAAAAAATGGTGCCTGGCGGAGAGTCGTGGACGACGTTAGAACCGCCATCGAAGCTAATCATACCCAATTCAACGTGTTTGCAAAAACAGTTTTGGCGAGAGGGGTTTAGCAGTAACAGAAGTGGGTACTTTAGAGCGATTGGCTTTTGAACCCACATCTGTTATTTTGCATGAGTGAAACTAAAAAGGCGCATGCAGTTGACAGAATCATATAAAAGGCGTATCATTCTTTCTTAAACTATAATTTACCAATATGGCAGATAAAAATTATCTTACTATGGGGCTGTCAGGAGAAGCGGAGCACCGTATGGGTGCTGGAAACCGACAAGACAATCGAGCCTATCTTGCAGAACAGCTCGAAACTTTATTGAGAGCCTCAAGCGAGAATAAGGACGCTCTTATTGCTGGACTTAAACGACTAGGCATGGCTGATGCCGAAGGAAATACAGGAGTTGAAAATGAAGAAGCCGTCGCTATTGTAGGAAAAATTCAGGATACCATTGCCGAGTTTCGAGGAAGCAATCCTGTTACACCAAGGATTCGCGAAGCAACAAGAGAAAGCGTTGCTACCTCTCTAAGAGGTCAAGAAGCAAAGGAAATTGATCCTCGTCTCAAGTCTCTGGTGGTAGACCCCATAAACGCCCTCCCAGAAGAAAAAAAACAGGGTCGTACAGGTGAAGAAGTTGCACGAGCTATCCCTGATGTCGCGGCATTCTTGGCTGAAACAGACCAAATGAAAGAAGGAACATTCTTTGAACTCAACGAAAGAGGTCAGCTCGTGATGAAAGACGGAGTTAAAGAAGCCTACGGTCTAGGTGAGAATGCCTTGCAAGCAAGAATACGCCAAACACGCATAGTGTACCGAAGCGCAGAGGGGCAAACTAAAGTGATGACAGGGGAACAGTACTTTAGTGTTACTAAATCAGATGAGAAGGGTACTCCACTTGAGATGGAAGTGTCCGAAGAAGCCAAAAAAATTGATGGACGGTCAATTATTATGGCGCGTGGACTCCCCACACTCCAATGGAAGGAAGCTGACGAGAAACACATTGGCGAATACGCTCGGATGAACGACAAGGGTCAATTCGAACGACAAACCTATGCTTGGGTTGAAGATGATACGATTACAGACGCTTCGCGTGCTCGCGTGGCCTCCTGGGTTGATGATTTTGGGCGCGTGGATTCGGCTGTGTTTAATTCGCGCTATCAGCTTGATGTTCTCGGTTCCCGTGGCGTGCTAAGGGTCAATTTGAACTTTGAATCTTAGTTTTCCTTAAACCTTATCTTTCAAAAGACCGCCTGACGGCGGTCTTTTCTTTTGCCTTAAAATAGGTACAATTGTTGGTAGACGGTGACTAGCAACTTGCCTCGGAGCAAGCTACCGTAACGTGCTCTTTCAAAAAACAGGCTTTGCATGAAAAAAGAAGCCTTGAGGGAGCATGAAGAAAGCAGTAGACCCTTAGGTTGAGTGAAGTTTAGCCCTCTCTTGGGATGAAAAATGCGGGTGTGGTTGCGACTGCACCTCAAAATGGATGGACTTCATCACGAGTGGCGTTCGCGTGCTCGCAATGCCTACTGGAATGATAATAATGGGAACGTGAATTCGAATGTGAATAATTCGAACAATCAGAATGATAATCTCGGTTCCCGTGGCGTGATAAGGGTCTACTGGCTTTGTGAAGATTTCAGCCATCCTCCAAGCATTCTTCCAATTTCTTGTACTTCTGCTTGGAGTTGGAAAACACGGGTTTCGTTCATGAGTTTGAGTTCAAGTAGGAGGCGGAGTTTTAAGGTTAAGACTTCCAACGTACCACTGGCTTTGAGTAGGTACGGAGTTTTCAAAGTTTTCGGGGTATTTTTAGCCATAACGAGCTGCTCCATCAAGCAGAGGATGCCCTCCTCGACACTCTTCCCCAAGGTGAGCCTCCATTTCTTTGTCATGTGGTCGTAGGCTTCTGTAAAGTGTTTATAAAGCTCGTAACTTTTATTGATGATGGGAAGCGAATCCATAGATTTGGGGTTAGGAAGTGTGTGGAAGGCTTGGTTTGAATTTCGTAAAGGCAAACGGATGAGCGAGGAGATGCACGAGTTCCAATATCATCTTGAGACACGCCTCTTTGATCTGTACCAAGACCTGAACAATGGTACATACAAGCACGGACCGTACAGGTCTTTCACCGTATGCGACAATAAACGGCGTGAAATCTCCGTGTCTTCTGTACGGGACCGTGTGGTGCATCGGCTGCTTTATGATTACCTCGTTCCTATCTGGGACAAGACTTTCATTTATGATGCTTGGTCGTGCAGGAAGGGCAAAGGACTTCTTGCTGCAATCGAACGCACTCAAGACTTCTTGAAGTCCTTTCCAAATGCCTACGTTTGGCGTGCTGATGTGCAAAAGTTTTTCGATAACGTAGACCAGAGGGTTCTTTTTGAATTGCTCAAAAGACGCATCAAAGACCGCAAAACGCTCCTCCTCATTCGGGAGGTGCTCAAAAGCTACCAATCCTCCCAAGAGGGCGTTGGAATGCCCATTGGCAACCTCACCAGCCAGATTTTCTCGAACATATACCTCAATGAGCTGGACCGCTTTGTGAAGCACGGTCTCAAGCCCAAGGCATACCTCCGCTACGGTGACGATTTTATTTTGTTTGAATTGAATAGGAAAGATTTACAAAGGATGCAAAAGGAAGCGACCGCATTCCTTTCAAACGAGCTGAAACTTACGATGCACGCTAAAAATAACCTCATCGTAAAAGCTCGGCACGGCTTGAAGTTTCTGGGTGTAGAGCTGTGGTCTTCGGGCAGACGACTTTCCAAACGCAATCAGTCCCGCATTGATGCCCGTTTGAGCCTCCGTAACTCGCCCAGTTACCACGGAGTGATCGCCAAGCATGGCAGTCCAAAACTTAAAAAATGGCTGGATTGGAAAGTACATGAGTTTATGGCTTAGGAGGCAAAAATCTCGTTCATCTCATTTTCAAGGTTTGCTTCTTCTACAAACTTGAAAACGGTTTCCTTCGGTTCGACTGGGAAAGCCTCGTTACTAGACCAGCTCTTTTGCACTACCCGTTGATAAAGCTCCGTCAGCTCTCGCTTGTATTTCGTATCTGCATTCCCAGAAAGATGCCCTCCCTTGGTTTCGATCAGGAAGATTTTGTCGAAACTCTTCGGATTGTTTTCTTGAAGCGTCAGGATGAAATCAGGGTAAAAGCGATTCTTGCGCCACGCTACCAAGAAAAAGTCCTTTTTGGCTTTATTTCGATACCACCAGTAGGTGTCTTTGCCGTCTTCCATACGCCAAACTGCCTTATCTTCAAGCGCGTTCAAGCCGTCGTCGATCACGGGTTCAAAAAGACTCTTTTTCACATTCAAGCCATGTCTACGGGCTTCTTTTTCAAAGTAGAATTCTGGCGTGAGCACCCTATTGAAGTTGAACTTTGGTACGAAACGAATTTCGTCCCCTTTCATGCGGTCCATGAACACCTTGCGAGCCAAGCGGTCCACTTCCCCCACATTCTGCCCAGCCCCTCCTAAAATCTTCCGTAGCTCATCCAGTAAGAACACCTGATTGCTTTCAATTTCTTCAAGGGAGAACTTGTCTCGGAGCAAAGTCAAAGCCCTGTCCACCAGCTCATGCGCTTTCCACGGATTTGGGACGTATTCAAGGATGTTCTGCACCCAGAAACTCTTTCGCAGTGAAGACCGAACGGCAACGCGGTTTCGCATCTCCACGATTTCAAGGAACTCTTCCGTATCCTCCGCAATCTCACGACTAAATCCGATTGCCACGGTCTTCTCAAGCCCTTTGCCCTCTTTGTTGAGGTGGATATTTTCAAGAGGCGACAGGTTCACAGCTTCAAAAGCGAGGTAGGGAGTGATGTCCAAAGTTGGGTCTACAATCCGTGTCCCATCATTGGAAGTAGGGTCTTGAACCACAAACGCAGGCAAACAGAACTCCACCAGCGTGGGTTCGTATTGTTTCCGTACGATCTGCTCTTTGCGTTCCCCTAGGTCTGGGTCGGTCTTCTTGCTCGTACTGGCAATGCGAGCCGTCAGGTCGCCCATGCCGTCGTATTCAAAGCCGCCACGTATGGCTTTCACCAAGTCTTTGGAGGAATCTCGTAAACAAAAAACATAACTTTCATCCAACTCTTTTACTTTGGTCTTTCGTGCGTACGGTTGCCTTAAAACACGCCCAACAAGCTGTGTGAGTGCTCGCTGGGAGCTGGACCCTCCAAGAACCACAAGGGAGTAGGCAAAGGGGCAGTCCCAACCTTCCTGCAAAGCCTGTTTGGTGATGATGAAGCGCACAGGGGACTTGGAAGAAAGTAGGTCTTCGTTTTCCAGCTCGTTTTGAGAACTGCTCTTCACTCGAATTTCATCGGGTTGGACTTGCCCCGTAGAAATCAGGTGGTCGCGCACGTCTTCGGCATGAATTTTGCCTTCTTTCCGTTGGTCTTTTCCCGTTGCTTCCACTTGAATCAAACTGATGGGGCGGATGTAAATTCCCGTTTCCTTCTGATGGGTGGAAGCTTTTTCTTGAAGCAGGTCGAGATGCTCTGCCGCATAATTCAAAAGACTCTTCCACTCCACCGTGTCCTTTTCAATCAGATTGAGGTCCAGCTTAATCATGTCTTCTTGCTCAAGTTCCCGTCCTGCCACAGAAAACAGTACGTTGGCTTCTTCCGTTGGTGTGGCGGTCAGCTCGCACACGAGTGACGGGTTACATTCCTTGACGGCTTCACCAGCGATTTCCGTTTTTGCCTTGTGACCCTCGTCCAAAATGATGAGCGGTTCAAGAATTTTTATCACATTTCCAAAGGAGGTTTTCACTTTACCACCAAGCAGACTATCGAAGTCATTTTCAAGGTCTAAGTTGGGAAAGGCTTCATAGAGCGCACGCTGCTTTTCTTGGTTGGTTTCAAGCGGGAAGAACTCCTCAAATTTTCCATTGTCTTGAAAAAACTTGAGTTCGCCCTTCTTCATCGAATCCCGTGAAAAGGATTGCAACATCATCACAAGGACCACCAAGTTTTCCTTTACGTCGTTCGGTGAAAAGCGGTCTGTTTTCGTCACGACCTTCACTCGATGCCCAGAAACAGAATCCAGTCGTTCGCGGTAGGGGTGAGAACGATCTTTGAGGGCGTTCAGAGTTTGGCTGTAAATCTGCTCGCTCGGTACGACCCAAAGCACAAAGCCCGTTTTCTGCTTTCTAAGCTGCTCCAAATAGAGTTCGATGGCGTAGGTTGCCATGAGCGTTTTCCCGCCCCCTGTGGGGATTTTAAGGCAGAAATTGGGGCAATGTTTACCATGCCCCGTCTTCTTGTTTTGGTAGGAGCTGTTGTTTGTTACTTGTGGGAACAAATCGAGCCACGCTTTCTCCGCCCAGTTGTAATCGACACCCAGCTCTTTCATCACCTCCTCGGGGAGACTTTGCATTTTTTCCTGATGAAGTGCGAGCTGTTTGAAATACAGCTCCATACGAGCTTTGGCATTGATCTGGTATTCCTTTAGTAGAAGCATTTTTTATTCAGCCATTCGATAAATTTCAAAAGGGAGTTGGGCAAAACGGATGCCATACTCTTTGAGGTGATACTCCTCCATGAAACAGGCAGGAGCAAAGATGAGTTTCTGTTTGCTCGGGAAGCGGTTTTGCACCTTGATGGCAAAGTCCAAATTGAGAGCCAGCTCCTTGAGTTTTTCTTTGCTGGGAGCGTAGAGCATGTATACCTCAAAAGTGCTTGAAGAGCCTATGTAGTACGCATCTTTCTCCATTTTGGACTCATCCCAATTTTCACCTGTTGCGGTGAAGAATGCATAGCGCGCCAGTTCCTCATAGTTGGGGAGGTCTGTACCTTCAAGAATCTTGTCCATTTCAAGCTCCTCGCCGAGTTCGTAATACGAAAACGACCCGCCCAAACCTTTGCGGAGGGCTTCATCTTTTGCATCAGGCACGCCCTTGATAACTCTACGAATCCGCTCCCCCGTGATTTCATCCGCGTAACTTTCACACTCCGCCAAAATGAACTTTCGGTTTCCTCCGTCCTCTTGATTGAGGGCAAGGACCGCATGGGCGGTTGTTCCCGAACCCGCGAAGGAGTCGAGAATGATGTCGTTCTGGTCACAAACCAAGTCTATCAAAACCCTTACCAAAGTAGTGGGTTTAACAGTCGGGAAGATCTTTTCGCCAAAAATGGTTTTCAGCTCTATGGTTCCGTGTGAAGCCGTACCAACACCTTGAAGAAATGTCCCGTATGCTGTTTTTGTTACTTTGCCATCCCGCTTTTTGGCATACAGTTGGGGTCTTTCCCCATCAAGAACAAAATCCACCTCGTTCTCCGCTATCATCTTTTCCATCCTGTCTTTGCTGATTCTCCAGCGACCTTCGGAACCATCATCTTTAATCGGTAAAATGGATGTTCCATCTGGTCCTATAACAGGATAAAACATGGTTGGTCTATCAACCCGCCTGTCACTCGTTCCCCATTGCCTTAGCTGTTCCCTTCGGTACGCCCCCTTTTCGTCTTCATAATTGCCTCCAGTCGCAACACGTTCGTCCTTTTTAACTTTCACTAACGAAAGATTTTTTGCAAAACATAGGACGTACTCGTGGGTTACGGAAGCATATTCTGCCGTATGGTCTCTGCCCGATCGAGCCTCCCAGATGTAAGTAGCGACAAAGTTTTCCTCACCAAAAATCTCATCCATCAGCATGCGAAGATGATGAGCCTCATTGTCATCAATGCTCACAAAAATTACACCATCCTCCGTAAGAAGTTCTCGAAGCAAAGTCAGGCGTGGGTAGATCATGCAAGACCATTTGTCGTGACGAGTAAGGTCATCCTTTGCAACGACTTTGCCAAGCCATTCTTGAATCATAGGCGAAGCCACGTTGTCGTTATAAATCCAACTCTCATTCCCCGTGTTATAGGGTGGGTCGATGTAAATACACTTCACCTTCCCAGCATGAGTCGGAAGCAAGGTTTTGAGTGCCTTTAAGTTGTCTCCTTGAATAAGTAGGTTATCGCTTAGATTGGGCTTTTTGCTCGTGCCTTTGTCATTCACGGGTGTCAGCTTATGGAACTTCACCGAATGGTGGTAATTTTGAAGGAATGCTTTCCCCTTAAAGTGGAAACTTGGCATAGGCGTTTATTTACAAGGCTACTTTTGTGACGAACTGTACACCAACGATCGTTGGTTCTCAATAGGAGGTGTTGCAGGGAACATGACCTTGTGAAAACAGCAATCGCCAAACAACTCGGAGAGCAGGTCCGAAAACTGCGAAAGGAGCATCAACTCACGCAGGAAGAGTTGGCTGCTCGTTCAGCCATAAGCTTGAAGTACATTCAGAAAATCGAAAGCAAAAACCCACCGAACCTCGGGCTTGAGTATGTGGAGAAATTGGCAAAAGGCTTTGGGCTGAAACCTTCGGAGTTGCTCAAATTTTAACGATCGTCGTCCTCTTTCAGGAGTTTTTGGAGGTCGCTTTTCCTAAACCGCCTGTCCTCCCTTGGTCCGAGGCGCAAACAAGGCACAAGTCCCTGTTCCGCCCAATTTCGCAAAGTGTTCGGATGGCAGTTCAAGAACTCGGCAGCCTGACTCAAGGTTAGGATTTCTGGGTAGTTTTCTGATGGCATGGATTGATCTTTTATCATCCATAAGTTACCATAACCTCACAAAAGTTACAAATTAAAGATGTCCACGTCCAGTTACGACCCAATTAGCTTTCTCATGAAAATCAGCCCTTCCATGCTGATGGAGTACGGTAAACGTCATGGCATAGACTTAAACCTGAAAGAGGGGTGGGCAAACGCCGAGGATTATGCAACTCACGTCCTGAAATTGCTCGAAAAGGAGTCGGGAGACAATCAGGAGCTTTTCTGGATGGATGTTGATGATATCGACTCCATGAGCAAGAAAGAAGCTTGTGAGTACTTGTGCAACAAATTGCGTGACATGGGTACGCCTTTGAGCGAAGAAACCTTTGAAGGATTCAAGTTTTTGAATCAACAGGCAATGTACTTCTACCTGCACCACAAAGACCTTTTTTACGAAACATTCGACTCCTACACACTGGATATGAAGCAGGGATGGAGGGGAAGGAGAACGATTGCAATTCCACTCGATCAGTTCATCAAAAACATCGAGGATTTTAAGAAGGGATTAAAGGAGCTTTACAGTAGGGAGTACAAAGGCAAAAAAGTGAAAATTCGCTATACCGACAAGGATGATCGTGTGATTTTTACCGCTCATATTCAGGATGTTTACACGACCGACATTGAGTTTGAACAAGAAAGTGAGAATCTCAATACAAAGAAGCCCCGCAAGCCAGTTTTTATTCTGAATTTTCTCTACCGACCCGTGGAAGGGGTTCTTGAGCTGAAAGCAGAAGGCGGAAAATCACGAGTGAAGGAATTACAACAAATTTTTATCAAAGATTTTTTGAAGGGCGACCCCAACGAGTTTGCAAAATTACCACGTTTTGATTTTGACAAAGTTCAGAACCTCTCTGAACTCGACTTACCGATCACGGCACAAGACAAAATGGAGAGTGTAACCCTTAATGGCTTGAAGCTCATCAATAAAGAAAACAGGATGAGAATCACCATTTGCATTGAGCCAGAAGGGGAAACGGGTGTCGAGCCTATGCTCAAAGCTCTGGAGGAAAGACGTGTTGGTCTGAATGAGTTTGAGGTCAAGCAGTTCAAACTCAAAGTCCTTTTCAAAAAGCCTCTCAACGGCAAGCAAAGAAGCGTTACAGCCACAATTACTTACCCCGATGGATGTGACCTAAAGCAACGACAAATTGATATGAGCGTCTACCAGTTGCTCAAGAGATGGGGGCTAGTTTACTACTGATGCAAAAATCCTTTCCTGCGTTCTTACGACAACTAGACTTTAATCCTAAGTCCCTCAAGGAGACGGACATTCTCAAGACACTGTCGGAGGTGGATTTCGAGTCGTTGAAAAGTCTGGGTTTGCTCAAGCGAGCAAGTGATCTTACCCACGTCACTTGTGAGAGCTGTGACGACCCACACTCTATACCTGTAAAGTGCGAGGGAGAAAGCCCCTATACCACTTGTATGAGTGACTCCACACCAAACTACTTGGAGCCAAGTTCAATCAGAAGATGGAGTATGGAAATCTTGAATTTTCTTCAAAAAATGCCTGTGAAGTTGGGCATTAAAGATCAGGTCGAACCTCTTGAGGTAGACAACCTTTGGTTAATTGGAACGGTTGTAAAGGACCACTCTCCATATACCTGTTTTTTCTACCACGGGAGAAATATGGAGGCGGTAGCTGAATTCCTCGCTCGTCAAAGGAACGGCTCGGAACGACAGATTGTAATCACAGGCTCAAAGGTCTTTGCTGCTGGTAATGACGGTCAAGGGTTTCTGACTTTTGACGTAGGGCTTTTGGTGGAGTTGAAGGCGGGCGGTTTGCAGTTCAACAAGAAGGTCTTTGAGCAGTACTTGAATGCGCTTCGGCTTGTGCAGTTTGACCCAAAGAGCGGCGGTTTAAGTGTTGGTGGCGAGCCGATCGTCACCATAGCACTCAACACGCCACAGTATCACTTCACCGCATTTTTATGGGAAAGATTTGGTGCTCCACAGGCGAATACTAAGATTGCCGCATATGTTGCCAAGAAAAGAAATCAAAAATACGACCGTGACCCAAACCAAGTGTGCTATGATCTAAAAAACAAGATCAAGGCGTTGGCGACGGGGAACGAAAGAAAACAAAAAATACTCGATGAAATCTTCGCTACTTCTCCAGCAGAAAAGAATGAAAATGGCTTCATGATGCGGAATCCTACCATGTAGCGCGAGTTTTCAGCGAGTTTTGCGAGAAACGTATGAGGGTGAGTTTTTCAAATGATAAGTAGGCTACGCCCCGTAAGCTTACTTCTTTGACGTGCCGCAAACACGCCAAGCCCAGTACTGGGAACTCTAATCAGTTCCTAACCAAATTCTGCTATGACAGCACCCAATTACAGCATGCCCTTTGTCACCTATGACCGAGCACTCGCAAGTGCCTTGCTCGTCAAAGGCTACAGGCTGCAAAGCTGCACACATGCCAACACCGAAAAGGTCTACTTCACCTTCCACGGTTCAAAGCAACTGCGTGAGTCGGTCGAACTCTACTGGGAAGACAAACTCTTCCTGAACGCAAGGTCCCTTCTGAACATGTACCAAGACTGCTTGCCTCAATCACCCGACCAAGTGAGATGAAGATCGAACCACAAGATTTGGAGAGGTTTAGGCAGCTATGGAAGGACAGCTTTCATGTCGAAATCAGCCAAGAAGAAGCTCAAGGCAAAGCCATCCTTCTTCTGGAGATGATGAAGCTCGTCTACCGTCCTCTGCCTAAACCCTCCAAAGGGCAACTCTCCCTCTTAGAACCTAATCCGAATCAAAAATGAAGTACAACTTAGCAAAAATTCGGTCCAAATCGGCATACAGTCCCAAGGAGGCAGGCGCACTACTGGAAGTGAATCGGAAGACCGTGCTTCGCTGGGTAAAGGAGGGCTTGCCCCTCCTCGACCCAAAGGAAAAGCAATGCCTCATCATGGGCTACGACCTTCAAGCCTTCATAAAGGCAAAGCGTGAAGCCTCCCAAGTGAAGCTTCATCCGAACGAGTACTACTGCCTGACGTGTCGGAAGCCCGTCCAAGCCAAACACGGCACTCAAAAGGTCGAAAAAACGGGCAAGAAGATTGGCAAGGCAAATAGAGACCAAGAAATACTTTATGCCAAATGTAAAGAGTGCGACGGCAAAATCGCACGCCTACTTTAGGGGACGTTCAAAAGGATTAGGTGATTCTCTCAAGCCTCGTCCAAATGTCCCAAATCACCACTTTAGCCAGTAAAACTTTTTCTATCATGAAAAAATCATTCCAAAACGAGGTCGTGAAGAAACAATTCTTCCTCTACCTCAAAGAAGTCAAAGGCTTCTCCAAAGACTCGGTGGATGCACACGAGCGAGCCATCCTGCTGTGGCAGGACTGTGGCGATAACAAAGATTTCGGTGGGTTCGGGGTTCAGGGCGTGCGAGCCTTCAAAGAGTGGCTGAAAAGCCGCACCAACCGCAAAGGCGAAGGACTAGGTGATTCTCTCAAGCCTCGTCCAAATGTCCCAAATCACCACTTTAGCCAGTA
>CAYLWB010000008.1:11453-22020 GCA_964387375.1 uncultured Candidatus Peribacteria bacterium
TGCGAGCCTTCAAAGAGTGGCTGAAAAGCCGCACCAACCGCAAAGGCGAAGGACTCTCCCTCGTCTACCGTTACCACGTCCTCCGTCGGCTTCGGCTCTTCTTTGAGTGGCTTTCCCAGCAACCCCACTACAAGTCAAAACTCAATCAAAGTGTCGTGGAGCGTTTGTCGCTTTCAAAGCAGGAAACCCGCATGGCGATTGAACCCAACAAACGCAAAATCCCACCAATCGAAGATGTCATCAAAGTGATCGAAGCCATAGACCCAGAAACCGAGGTGGACCAGCGAGACCGCGCACTCCTGTGCTTCACCCTACTCACGGGAGCACGCATCTCCGCCATTTACAGCCTCCCTATGAAAGCCTTTGAACCCGAAACCCTGACGGTGGACCAGAACCCGCGTTTCGGCGTAAAAACCAAGTTCTCCAAACGCATTGTCACCACTTTCTTCCCGATTGAGTATCAGCAGGCGGTCCAGTACTTCCTTGATTGGTATAAGTACCTTGAAAGCAAGAAAGGCTTCCAGCCCGATGACCCCATCTTTCCCCAAGCGATTGTGGAGAACGGCGAGGAAAACATCTCTTACCATAACACGGGAGAGGTTGAACCCACTTTTTGGAACAGCTCCAACTCGGTTCGCAAAATCTTCCAAAAACGCTTCCTTGAAGCCGAAGTGCCTTACTACCACCCTCACACTTTTAGGCACTTGGTGGTCAAAGAATTCGCCAAGACCCGCCTCACCGAAGAAGAAAAGAAGGCTATCAGTCAGAACCTCGGGCATGAGAACACGGGAACCACTTTCGGCTCCTACGGCTACGGTCATATTGAAGAGGAACGTCAGATCGACATCGTGAAGAACATCAAAGTGGGTGAGCGGGAGGTGGAAGGTAAGTTCCAGTTCACAAAGTCGGACATCAAAGCCCTCGCAAAGGCACTCAAGGAGGAAGAGTAATTTCTCTACACTTTCTCGAACGAAAGTCGTATAATCCAAGCAATCATCCATTTCAACCATTGCACGAGCACCCTTTTGCTTTGTCGCCCAATCATGGGTGGTTCTGCCAAAGCCATTGCCTCGTGCAGTTGACTTGGATGATTCAGGACCACCCTACTTGGGTGTTTACACCGAGCAAATATGCAAGAAGCACCTCAAAACTACCGATACTTCCTCTACGCACGAAAGTCGAGCGAGTCCGAGGAACGCCAAGCCCTTTCCATCGATTCACAAAAGGAGAAAGCAGAGAGCCTATTTCCTCACCTCAAGATTGTAGAATTGCTTGAGGAGAGCAAGAGTGCTTTCAACCCCGAAGAGCGTCCCGTGTTTGCCAGCATGATTGAGCGCATTCGGGCAGGTGAAGCAGACGGGATTATTGCGTGGCATCCAGACCGTCTTTCTCGTAATGAAGTTGATGCAGCCACAATCACTTACATGCTCCGCAAAGGAGTACTCAAAGACTTGAAGTTTGGTTCGTACACCTACGACAACTCTCCCGAGGGAATCATGATGCTCCAGATGGCTCTCTCGCAGTCCCAGTACTTTTCGGCAAAATTGAGTAAGGACGTGAAGCGCGGGTTAAGAGACAAACTCCAGATGGGCATTCGTCCCAATCGAGCGGCACAAGGCTGGCTGAATGACTACATCAGCCCCAAGGGAATGAAAACGATCAGCGTCGATAAGAAGCGGTTCCCAGTTCTCCGTAAGTGCTGGGATTTGATGCTGGCTGGAAATACCACGCCACCTCAAATCCTTAAAAAACTCAACGACGAATGGGGATATAGGACCCCACAAACCAAGAGAATGGGTGGTAAACCTCAAAGCAGAAGCGGCATTTATAAGATGTTCGCTAATCCGTTCTATGCGGGCTTGATAAAACATCAGGATGGCACATGGGAGAAAGGCACTCACAAGCCGATGGTCACGCTGGAAGAATACGACAGGGTTCAAAGACTGCTCGGGAAGAAGGGCAACCCGCGAGCCAAGGAATATGACTTTTGCTTCAAGCCCCTCCTGACTTGTGGTGAGTGTGGTGGAACCGTAACCGCTCAAACCAAAAAGAAAACCATCAAGAGCACGGGCGAAATCAAGGAATACACTTTCTACCATTGTACTCACAACAAGAAGGACGCGAACTGCAAGCAGCGGTCCATTGAAGAGGTTGAACTCAAGAAGGCAATGAAGGCAGAAATGGCGAGCTACACCATCCTTCCCCAGTTCAAAGACTGGGCGATTGAGATGCTGAATAAGTACAACGACAGCGAAATCCAGCAGCGCAGCAAGATTCACGAGATGCAATCCAAAGCCGTGCTCACCACCCAGAACGAAATCGACGGACTCACACAGATGCGCTTCCGCAATCTGATCGACGACGAAGAATACTTACGCCAGAAAACCCAACTCCAAGCCAAACTCACCAAGCTCAAGGAGGAGCTGGGAGACACGGAACATCGGGCAGAGAACTGGCTGGAACTCACGGAAAAGACCTTTGAGTTCATCAGCTACGCCGCTGAAAACTATAAGCGGGAGGGTTTTGAAGGGCGTAGAACCATACTCCAAGGATTTGGGTCACTCTTCACAATCCGCAACAGGAAGCTGAAAATGGACCCTCATGAGTGGCTTATACCTATTGGCGAGGGGTATCCAGAGCTTGAAAAAGAATACTTGAGCTTAGAACCAGCAGAAAGGGCATGCCAAAGCGGTGAAAGTCCTGCTTTGGACCTCATTCGTCTACGATGGCGGAGAGACTGGGATTCGAACCCAGGAGACCCTTGCGGGTCTAACGGTTTTCAAGACCGCCGCATTCGACCGCTCTGCCATCTCTCCGCAGCGGATGAAAGGTAACGGCTTGGAGGCTTTTTTTCAAGCGCAAAGCAGCCGTATCGTGTAAAGTAGCCTTACTTTTAATAAAAGCCTTTCACATGAATCTTTACTCTTCTTCCGTTCCAGTCTTTAAAAAAGCTCTTAAAAACCTGCACCATATTGTTGAAAAGACAGAAGCTTTTGTAGAAGAGAAAAATCTTAAAGAAGACCGTATCTTGAATGCATTTTTAGCTGTAGACATGCTCCCCTTTGCTCGCCAGGTGCAAATCGCTTGCGACAACGCCAAAGGGGCCACCACGCGTCTTGCAGGAAAAGCTACGCCTCAACATGCCGATGAAGAAAGCAGTCTTCATGAGCTCAAAGAGCGTATTGAAAAAACCTTAGCCGTTTTGGAAGAACTCCAGCCAGAAGACTTTGAAGGTGGGGATCAAAGAGCCATTGAAATTGTCTATTTCCCAGGAAAAACAATCTCAGGAATAGACTATTTGGTGGAGTACGCCCTGCCGAACTTCTTTTTCCATGTGGTAACTGCCTATGACATCCTTAGGCATCATGGTGTTCAAATAGGAAAAGCGGACTTTTTGGGCACACTGAGTTTGAAAAGCTTGAGCTAGAGCCAAGTTCCCAAAATGATTCCAGCAAGAACAAAAGCCACTAGATTGTAGGCTTCATTGAGGAGGAGGAGTGGAAGTTTATAGCGTTCCCAAATCACTGCAGAAAGTGAGCCGAGGAACATGAATCCAAACCACACCCAGAGTGCAAGTTCAATGCCTCCAGACACTCCTTCGTAGTCTGCAAGGATAAACAGGTGCGCAAAAATATAGAAACTCGCCCAGGTGCGGAGCAAACCATAAAGCATGCTCATCAGCATGGCCTTGTTGTCTGCTTCAAGGTCTTTTTCTTTCCAACCGTGGAGTTTCATCCAAAGGTTTCCAAAAAGAACAGGTGAGTACCATAAGGCACCGAGCACCATAGCGACCAATGCCGATACAAAAACAGCCCAATGGTTGAGCGTTGGCGTGATCTCAAAGAAATCCTGGAACATGGGTGGTGGGGGTTAAACCTCCCCAGCATAAACCTGAAGTTTTCACAGAGCAAGCCCCTAGAAAAGTGCCTCACCAGTCATTTCTGAAGGAGTCGACATTCCCAAAAGCGTCAAGATGCTTGGTGCTAAATCTTTCAATCCACCAGTGGCAACGGTATGCGAACTGTTTTTGAGCTTTTGTTTGGGTTCAGAGACCACGATCAAAGGAACAGGATTTTTGGTGTGCGAGGGGCAACCTTCGTTCGTTTCTTCGTAGAGCATGTACTCTGCATTGCCATGATCTCCTGTGAGCAAGAAGGTGTACCCAGCCTGCAATGCAGCTGGAACAAGACGTGCCAAACATTCATCCAAAACCTCCATGGCCTTCACAGTGGCGGCATAATCTCCAGAGTGACCCACCAGATCTAAGTTTGCATAGTTCACCGCAATAAAAGCGTAGTCTTTGTTGAGATTGTCCAACAGAGCATCTGTGATTTCACGTGCTTGCATTTCAGGTTTTTCGTTGAAGAGCCCAACCTTTGCGGAATTCAACATGATGCGGTCTTCTCCAGGGTACGGTTCCTTTTCTTGGCTATTAAAAAAGAACGTAACGTGAGCGTATTTTTCAGTTTCAGCCACTCGTAGCTGTTTGAGACCTGCACGAGAAAGCACGGCACCAAGGTTGTTTTCTACCACCAAGGGTGGAAAGACGTTGGGAGCTTTTGTCGTGTAAGCACCAAAGACCACCAGGTGAGGTTTGAGTTCCTCGACTAGCATTTCTGTGAGTTGAGCTGCTCGATCGGTCCGGAAGTTGAAAAAGACTACACTGTCTTCAGCATGCATTAGCGCATGTTCATCAAGCAGCGTGGGTTCAAAAAAATAGTCGCTTTCCAAGCCAGCAGCATAGGCATTTTGAATGGCCTCGGTGGCACTGGCAGCACGCTTCCCCTTTCCTTGAGTATAGAGGTCATAGGCAACGCGGGTTCGATCTAAATTTTGATCACGATCCATAGCAAAGTTGCGGCCCACCAAACTGGCGAGTTTACCCACTCCAATTTTTTGCATGTGCAGTTCAAGCTTATCTACAAATCCTTGCATGCTTTTTGGGGGCACATCTCTTCCGTCAGCAATGCCATGCACATACACCTCTGTCAGCCCTTCTTGTTTGGCAAAGTCCAAGAGTGCAAGGGCGTGGTCCACATCTGCATGAACTCCTTGATCAGAAATCATTCCTAAAATATGAAAAGCTCGACCCTGTTTTTTGGCGCGAGCTGCTGCTTCAAGCAGAGCTGGTTTTTTAAAAAACTCTTTCGTCTCAATAGATTTATCAATGTTGAGCAAAGGCTGGTAAATCACACGGCCAGCACCCATTGTAAGGTGCCCCACTTCAGAACCGCCTTGTGTCCCGGCAGGAATACCTACTGATTCCCCAGAGGCATCCAAAAGTGTCCAGGGGTAGTTTGCTTTGAGTTCTTTGAGAAAGGGTGCTTGAGCATTCAAGATGGCATTCCCAGCATAGGGCTTGCCCTCTCCAAACCCATCGAACACGCAGAGTAAAACTTTTTTCTTCATAGCAAAGGTATTTTATCTTTCTCCTTTACTTTGGAGAAGGGCTTTTGTCATAATGCCGCCAATTAACCTTTTTACCATGTTGCACCGCAAATCTCTGCTCGCTCTACTTGCTCTTTTTTCTTTGAGTTTGGCCGCTTGTGGCTCCAAAGATGAAGAAACAACCCCCCAAGATGACGACACGACCCACGAAGAAGAAGTTGTAGAAGTAGAAGCTGCTGCAACTCCCGAAGGATTCGTTGCCTACTCTGATGACAAGGGCGCCTTCACCATCGCTCACCCATCTGAATGGACAATTCAAGAAGATTACTTTGGAACCAACGTAATGTTCATGTCTCCTTTGACTGATGGCGACACCTTCCAAGAAAACTTCAGCGTGCTCTCTCAAGATTTACCAGCTGGCACTCCTGACTTGAGCGGTTACGAAGACATGGTGACTGAACAGCTTAAGACCTACATCACCGACTTTGAATTGGTCAGCTCAGAAGATGTTGAAATGGGTGACCTCACTGGACAAAAACTCAGCTACAAAGGAACTCAGGGCGAAAGCGCCATTGCTTGGGTACAAGCTTACACGATCAAAAATGACGTGGTTTACGTTCTCACCTTCACTGCTGAACAAGGTCAAGAAGAAGGATTTATGGCTGACGTGGATCAGATGATTGAAACGTTCCGAGTGCTTTAATGCGTTGATGCAAGAAGATGCTCATTCCTCCCAAAAGTGGAATGATAGAAATGACAAGAGCTGGCACAGCAGACAGGAGCAAAAAATCGTAAAGACCATGGAAAAGGACTCCGCAAACGAGTCCTTTTCTTAAAAGTTTTTTCTCCATCTCAGGGCTAGCAGCGTGTTTAGCTAGACCCATGTAATAGCCCATGATGCCAGAAAATAGAGCATGGGCTGGAACGGCAGTAAAGGCCCGAAGCACACCAGTTCCAATTCCAAACTGAATGGTGTAGAGCACGTTTTCCAAAAGGGCGAATCCCATACTCGCTAAAACACAATAGGTAATTCCATCCATAATTTCATTGAATCTTGGCGAGTTGTAGGCACGGTTTTTGACCACCCAAAACTTGGCATACTCTTCGGGGAGGGCAACAAAAAAGACTGCCGACAGGAAGACAAACACCAGGGGAGAAACTGGTAAAAGAAGCCCTATGTATTCTAGGCCCAATTCAATGAAAGCTACGGGTATTGTAATGGCAAACCCAGCAAGAAAAACAGATTTCATCAAAGGGAAGGGTTCTTTTTCACCTTTGTCTAGGTGCCAAAAATAGGCCAAAACACAAAAAACAGGAAAAGAGGCGAGGAGTATGGTCAGAAACATGGCCATCACTGCTGGGCTAGATAGTCGAGGGCTGCTTTATATTGAGTGTCATTTTCAGTTTCAATCGCGGCTGTTTCCATGTCCACTACAACATCTGGAGTGATACCAACGTCGCTGATGGTGCGATCTTCAGGGGTGTACCACTTTGCAATGGTCAGCTTAAGGCTAGATCCGTCTTTGAGAGCATTCCATTCTTGTACGCTACCCTTGCCAAAACTCTGTTCTCCAATAAGCAAAGCCCTTTCATGGTCCTGCAAGGCTCCTGCTAAAATTTCGGATGCGGATGCAGATCCTTCGTCTATAAGAACCACTAGAGGCACTTCGGCAAGTCGCCCATCCCCTTGAGTGTAGAGGCTTTCGTTATCGGCATTGCGGTGTTTTACAATAACTCCCTTCACTTTATCTTCAAAGAACTCCCCCAAGATCTCAATAGAAGCGTCCAAGTAACCTCCTCCGTTGAGACGTAAATCCAGAATGATTCCATCGACATCGTGCAAAAGAATCTCTCGAACGGCAGCATCAAACTCATTGAGGGTATCGTCTCCAAACTGTGCCAATTCCAAATGAGCAAGGGTTTTTCCTGTGGACTCATCAAAAGTAAGAGTCACACTGGGAACCGTGATTTTTTGACGAGTGATGGTCAGTGTCAATGCTTCATCTTCACCTTCACGGAGTACAGTAAGGACCACTTCAGTCCCTTCTTCTCCACGAATGTGCATGATGGCCTCAAATAAAGTCATGTCAGAAGTTGGAGCTCCATCCACTTCAAAAATATAATCTCCTGGAAGCAGACCTGCTTCTTCAGCAGGTGAATCTTTCAAAGGTGAAACAACGGTCAACAGGTCGTTTTCCAACGTTAATTCAGCTCCAATACCCTCAAGCTCCCCACTTATACTGCTCTGAAAGGCTTCTGTTTCTTCAGGGTTCATATAAACCGAATAAGGATCGTCGAGAGAGTCTACCAATCCAGAGATCGCCCCATAAACCTGCTGTTCTTCATCAATTTTCTCTTCGTCTATGTAATCCTTGTTCACCGTGTCCCAAACGTCCCAAAAAAGGCCTAAATCAGCATCTCTTTCTTCTGCAGATTCTTCAGGGGTTTTTCCGTCTGCTTCGTGACTGTAAAAAACAGTACCCTGCCAGCCGATGAGCACCCCTAAAACCAACCAAAAGAACAGCGCTTTCGTATTAACGGGTGGGTTTTCTTTCATGAAAAAAGTTAGATCAAAAGTATTGTAAAGGAGCCACAAAAAAATGTCAGGTTTTTGTCAGGTTTTTTAAATTTTTCTCCGTTAAGCTGACCTTGTTTGTTCCTTGAATTTTCAGGTTTTGGACTTCAACCCGCAGCAAAGGAGGTTTCCATGCTGCATTTCCTGCGAAAGTGGTGGATCGGATGTCTGATCTGCCTCGTCGCTTGCGCCAACAGGATAGAGCCCACTTGGGGCAACAATGACCCCTTGGGTGGAGGCTACATCTACCACAGCTCAGACCAGGAGCCTTCCTCGAATACCGACGGTTCAGGTGGGGCTCACATGCAGCTGACCATTCCCTTTCTCGCAGGAGAGTGGTGGATGGTCACGCAGGGCTACGGTGCTCCGGACGGAAACACCAGCCATCGTGATTACGGCTTCCGCTTTGGGAACGACCAGTACGCCCTCGATTTCAGCCAGGCGGGCTGTGAGGCGTACGGGAAGCCAGTGACCCCTCTGAACGACGGCATCGTGATGGATGTGCGTACCGATGGCGTGGATGACCAGGGTTACGGGAATACCGTGCTCATCGACCACGACAACGGTTATGTCAGCCGTTACGCTCATCTCTCCGAAGTCTTCGTGACCGAAGGCCAAGTCGTGAATGAAGACGACTGGCTCGGCCGCGTGGGTAACACGGGGAGCGTCTATGGTGTCGCTTGCGGTTCACACCCAGGCACCCATCTTCACCTCGTGCTCTACGAAGACGAAGAGGCCGTCCCCATCGAACCGATCTCTGGTATCGGTGGATTGCAAACAGGCTGCTGGTACAGTCGCTGGGGAGAAGAAGACTGCTCTGGAGGAACCCCAAATCAGGCTCCCAATGAGGATGCACCTCCCGTTGAAGAGCCTCCAGAAGAGCAGGAGCCCGATCCCGGCGCCCCCGTAGAAGAAGTGGTGGACAACGACTTGAACATCCGTTTCATGGACGTTTTCCCAGATCACGGGACCGCTGGGCAGACCAACTTCGTCTGGGTGGCTGTGGCCGACAGTCCTGGGCATCAACCCGACGCCACGCTCTGGGTTCACAATCCGAGCCATGGCGTGGACTACAGCTTCACCATGAACTCCGACAGTGTCGAGAGCCCCTGGGTCTTCACCTACCGCAAGACCTTGTCCGACCACCTCGACTACGACTATTGGGTGGAAGTGGACAATGGGCCCGACTACGTCACATCCGACCAAGACAGCATCGAGGTGGATCCCGCGATCGGAGACCCCATTTCGAACGTCGAGGCTTCGGACTACTCGAGTGCAGGAGGTACCCTGAACCACTGGGACGCTGAAGCCGAGCACGACGATGACCTCGACTTCCAGTTGCACCTGGTGAACGCCCAAGATGCCATGGTCTACGACTTCGACATGACCTTGGGCCAGTGGACCGACGTGGATGTGCACCACGCGCACTACCACAAAGAACTCCGTGACGCCGGCATTTACCACTACTGGGTGAGTGCCAGCAATGGAAATGCCATCAACACCTCTACCGTACAGAGCTTGGAGGCCAATCCCTGAACTGAAAACCAACAAACCGCTTGCCTAGCGCAAGCTCTCGCAAGAGTGAGAGATCCGCAGGATTGAGATGAGCGGAAGGTCGGGCAAGAGCCTGACGCACCGCACCCGATTCTCGCCTGCCGACCAACTGCGCAGGCGAGAATCTCACCACTTATTAACCTTTAGCACCATGCGAAAAATTCTTTTTCTTCTCTCTTTTTTCTTGCTGGCCTGCACACAGGAGTCAGGGCTGGAACAGGAGCTGCCTCAAATTGAGCCCACCGAAATCAGCCCCGACCTATTTCAAATGGAAGTGGTTTGGTCCACGGTTGAATTGGCAGGCCGCACCGTAAGCCTCCCTTCCGATTGGGAAGTGGTGGAAACACCCGTAGAATATCTGTTCTGGTACGACCAAGGCCTCACTGGAAGCGTAGTGATTGATAAAAACAGCCACGAAATTCAGATTCGCGACAAGCAGATGCCAGTTGAACGCCGAGTAGAAGCGGAGCAAATTGTAAAAGGATGGCAGAACTAGCTTCCAAAGTTGCTCCGCTTGACTAAACTGAGTTTTGTTTGTATATTCGTGCCTCTTTCTTAAAGACATGCAAGAAACTCAAATGCCCTCCAAAACCGAGGTCCTAGCAGCTCTGAGCGCCCATATGGCTAAGGAAGCTGCGGAAAGAAAAGGCCACCAGCAAGCGCTCTCCAGAGAAGCAACTGCAAACGCTCGAGATCACTTTAGACGAGCTGCTCCAAATGAGACACGTAGATTGGATGGACTTGCAGCTACCCTTGCACATGTCCAGAGGGGAGCTCTGCATGCATTGTGGGCCGCACGGGGAGAGACTGTACCTATTTTAATTGAAAAGGGTCGCGGTTGGGTCTTGGTGCCTAATGGAGGCGCTCGAGAGTTTGTAGTGGGCGGGGTGCGTTTCACAGCAATCGATCCCACGACTCCAAAAGCGGCAAAACTTCTCAATGATGGGATGGAACAGCTCGTTGCCTAAAGCTTCTCTAAGGGTGCGATGCTGAGCGCGAGTTTTTTGATGCCCGCTTGAGGGTTTTTGAAGGCGATGGTCACGATACCGC
>CAYLWB010000008.1:22120-25709 GCA_964387375.1 uncultured Candidatus Peribacteria bacterium
GCGAGTTTTTTGATGCCCGCTTGAGGGTTTTTGAAGGCGATGGTCACGATACCGCCGTTCACACTGAGCACCACACCTTCGCCAAAACTGGGGTGTCGCACACGGTCGCCGTCACTGAGGTTGAGGGTGTCGGCTGGGGCAAAATCGTTGAAATCTTCCACAGGAATGGGGCGGGAGGCAAAAGAAGGCATGGGGCGGTCAACCAGGAAGCCTTCCACCAGATTTTCGGGAATGTCGACAAGAAATTGAGAAGGCGCATTCTGTTTGAACTCACCAAAAAGCATGCGTTGTTTGGCGTGCAATAGGTAGAGGTGGTTCATGGCGCGAGTGATGCCCACGTACATGAGGCGACGTTCTTCTTCGAGCTCTTGAGGTTCAAAAAGCGCACGAGAATGTGGGAAAATGCCTTCTTCCAAACCGGTCAAAAAGACCACGGGGAATTCCAAACCCTTGGCGCTGTGCAGGGTCATGAGGGTGACTGCATTGGCCTGTTCTTCAATTTCGTCCAGGTCACTGATGAGAGCTATTTCCTCAAGAAAAGTCGCTAGAGAAATGCCGGGCTCAAGGCCTTCGTACTTGTCGGCTACGGTGACGAGTTCTTGAATGTTTTGCAAACGTGTTTCTCCATCGGGGCTCTTGTCAGAGAGTAGAAAATCGCGATAACCGGACTCACTGATCACATGTTTGATGAGGCCCGCCGCCGTGAATTCTTGATTGATATTTTGGAAATGCCGGATGAGTTTTGTGAAAATATCTATAGCAACGACCTTAGAACCGAGCTCTGGAATTTCGTTCACACGCTCCATGGCCCGGAAAAAAGAAATGTTCCGAGCAGCAGCAAAATTCTGCAAAGTTTCCAGGGTTTTAGGCCCGATTTTTCGTGGAGGTGTGTTGATGATGCGGAGCAAACTCACGCTGTCGTCTGGATTATGAATCACACGCAGATAGGCCACGATGTCCTTGATTTCCTTGCGGAGGTAAAATTTGACACCTCCCACGATTTTGTAGGGAATGCCATAGCGCATGAAGGCCTCTTCCAAAGCACGAGATTGAGCATTGGTACGGTACAGTACCGCAAATTCACGGTAATCTGGGCGCTCATGTTGGCGAGTGTGCTCGAGGATGGCCTGGGCCACTTTCATGGACTCGTCGCGCTCATCGCGAGTGGTCCAAATGCGGAGTTTTTCGCCCCCTTCACGTTCGGTCCAGAGACGCTTTTCTTTGCGGTTTCGGTTGCGTTCAATCACGGAATGGGCCGCGTCCAGAATCACAGAAGTGGAGCGGTAGTTTTGCTCGAGTTTGATGGACAGGGCCTCGGGATAATCTTTTTCAAAGTCGAGAATGTTCTGCATGTTGGCCCCGCGCCAGGAGTAAATACTTTGGTCGGGATCACCGATCACACAAAGATTGCGGTATTTGGCTGCGAGCAGTTTTACCAGCACGTATTGGGCGTGATTGGTATCCTGATACTCGTCTACGGAAATGTAGCGGTAGCGCTCCTGGTAGTCGTCTAGGATTTTTGGGTATTGGCGGAAAAGGTCCACCGTTTTTACGAGCAGGTCGTCGAAGTCGAGTGCCTGATTGCGTGCGAGGCGATTCTGGTAAGGCCCATAGAGTTCGGCTACTTTTTCAGTGAAGTAATTGTGCCCTTGCAAGGCGTAATCCTCCGCATCCATGAGCTGGTTTTTGGCCTGAGAAATGTGGCCAAGTACGGCTTTGGGGTTGAGCTGTTTTTCGCTGATATGGTGCTCGTGCATGAGCTCTTTCATGAGCACAACTTGGTCATTGGTGTCGTAAATAACAAACTGATTCTCAAAGCCCAAAAGGTGAATGTGACGGCGTAAAATCTGGGCGCAAATCGAGTGAAAGGTCCCCACAGTGGGCAATTCAATATCCCCAAGCAACTTGTGAATGCGTTGCTTCATTTCGTTGGCTGCTTTATTCGTGAAAGTCACGGCCAAAATATTGCGCGGATGCACACCCTTTTCTTGAATGAGGTAGGCCACACGCTGAGTGAGGGCTCTAGTTTTGCCCGAACCTGCCCCAGCAATGATGAGCACAGGCCCTTCGGTCGCTAAAACCGCTTCTTTCTGTTTTTCGTTGAGACCTTCTAAAAGCAGGGACATGGGAGGGGGAAAGGGGATTCATGCTAACATTTTTGGGTGGAGTCTGCAAAAGAATGCTCCTATAATGCCGTTGTTCCCCACGCCAAAACATGTCCGTCTCCACGCACTCTCCTTTTCAATGGATCGGTGCCAGCTGCTTGCTGGTGGCTGTCATTGCTGTGTCTGCAAATCTCATCGACAAAGCCTATCCAAAACAAGACCTCATTCCAGTGCTTGCGAGCGAAGAACCCACCACACTTTCTGTAACAACTGTGGGAGAGGGCGGCGAATTGGATTTTGGCTCTCAAGTAGAATTGTATCGCTTTTCTTTGGATGCAAATGGCCCCTACACCTTGCGATACCTTAGCTTTCAAATAGAGGCAACAGGCATGCAATCAGACTGGAGCAACCCCGAAAACTGGGCACTTTATCCCGTTGAAAAAAATAAAGTGCAGTATCAAAAACAATTGGGCCAGGGTGAACGCTGGGATGCAGAGCTTTTGCAGGTGCGCCTTTTTTCACCTGGAGTGGAAGGTTTTTTGGGAGAGCCTGGAGAGCTCACCTTTGCACTAACAGGCCCAGTATTGAGCTCCGGCGATGGCAACCCCCATGTAAAAGTCTTTTTGCCAGAATTTTCTTCTTTACCCTATTCCTTCGACTGGATGTGGACAGGAAGCCATTTTTACGACTCCTGGCTGCGCTTTGAAGGAAAAGCAGGGGCGGAGTCTCTTGACGGCTTGCCCACCCGTCCGCTTGAATGGGACTGACCACTTTCCACGCATGCCTTCTAATCGTATTACAAAATTTTTCGGACTGAGCGCTCTTGGCGCTTTGTTTTTCAGCTCTTTTGCTTTTGCAGCAGACCTTAATCTCCCCTCTGATGTGGATGGCCTTGAGGCCTTTCCTGGGGACGGCCAAGTCACGCTGAGTTGGGACCCTGCTACCGACGACACCGGTGTGGAAGGATACTTTTTATATTCAGGAACCACATCTGTTTCTGGACACGGAGGTTCTTATTCCTTCGGATCACAAGACGTGGGCAATGTAACGACCTTTGTGATGGACGGCTTAGAAAATGGCAGCACCTATTATTTTGCAGTAACAGCCTACGATGCTGCAGGCAACGAATCCGAATACTATTCCTTTGAAGTCAGCGCTACCCCTGAGTCAGCAGGGACTGGAGACTTTTCTGGCCCTACCTTAAAAGATGTGACCTCCGTAACCAATACTTTGCTGGAAGTGCAATTTTCCGAAGGAGTGGTTTTGCCTACAAATCCTGTGGCTGCTTTCAGCATCTCTCATGCAGGAGGGTTTTTGACCGTCTTGGACGCTTATGTTTCCACCGAAGATGAACGGAGCGTCTTTTTAGTAACAGGTGAACAAATGGCGGGAGTGGAATACACCCTTCTGACTACTGCTGAACTAACGGACGAGACTGGAAATTCTGCTGAAGATCAAACCCTCGCCTTTACCGCTGGAGCAAG
>CAYLWB010000008.1:25809-38236 GCA_964387375.1 uncultured Candidatus Peribacteria bacterium
TAATAGAGTGTTTCCAGCGAAATCCAAAAGTAGCTGAAACTGCCGAGCAAAAAGAGCAGTAGGTGCAGATGGTGCCAGCTGAATTTTTTGGGTGCGCGATGGGGAAAGTGTTCGTTCAAAAGGTAGAAGAAAGCTGCGAGACGGTAAGCGGTATCGCCAAGGCCCATCCAGATGAGGGTTTCTTTCGATAAGAATGCGTACATGGGAATCCAAGTCACGATCATGTAGGCCGCGACGAGGCCGTAAAAAGCCCACCAGAGCCAGCGTGGAATTTTCGGAGAGAAAAGGGTGAGCACGAAGCCAATGAGTCCGAGCCCCCAGACCACGCCGAAGAGCGCCCAGGCCCAGTTGGGGTCGGGCAGGCTGAGGAGGATGGGCGTGGTAGAGCCGGCAAAAAATAAGTAGATCAGAGCTTCATCCCACGGCCTCTGGGTAAGCTTGAATTGTTTGAAGGTGCCGGCGAGGTAGAGGACGAGCAGGGTCGCACCGAAAAGGGACACGCTCACAATGTGGAGGGGCGTGCCGCGCAGAGAAGCAAAAACCACCATGAGCGAAAGCGCTGCAATGGAGAAGAGGGTGCCTAAAAGGTGGAGAAGGGTGGTGAATTTACCTTCAGTTTTTGTCATAAAAATTTCAGGTCTTTTTTAGGATTCTGTCAGGTTTTTCGTCTAGCGTAAAGGCATGTCTAAAAAGTTGACTACTTTCGTGCTCTTCATTCTGCTGTTGGATGTGGCTCTACTCAATGGGCTTTTCAAGTGGCGTCCTCACCTGCAACTGCACATGCTGGACGTGGGGCAGGGCGATGGGATTTTACTGGTTACCCCAGAGCAGCACCACATTTTGATCGACGGTGGGCCGGGGAATTCCGTGCTCATGCAGATGGGTCAAGTGATGGCGCTACCTTTCAATACCATCGACCTCATGGTGCTCACCCATCCACACATGGACCACATGGAGGGTCTGATTTCGGTGCTGGATCGCATGGAAGTGGAGGCGATTTTGCTCAGCGCGCCGGCTTACGAAAATCCCGCCTACGAAGTTTTTTTGGAGAAAGTGCAGGCGGAGGGTGCGCAGATTTTTTTCGCGGAGGCGGACACGGATTTTCAACTGGGAAGTTTGCATTTGGACGTGCTCTTTCCCTTCGAGTCGAAGCTCGGGGAGGAAATGGAAAACATCAACAACGCTTCACCGGTGATTCGCGCCAGCGATGGGGAGGTGACGATTTTGCTAGAGGGCGATGCAGAAATGGAAGTAGAAGCTGAAATTTTGGCTCAATACAAACCTGAAGAGTTGCATGCAAACATTTTGAAAGCCGGCCATCATGGCAGTCGCACCAGCAGCACTGAGGCGTACCTTGATGCGGTAGCACCAGAATGGATGTTGATCTCCTGTGGGGCTGGAAATACCTACAAACACCCTCATCTTGAAACTTTGGAAAAAGCAGAGGACCGCGGAATTCAGGTCTTTCGTACGGACCTTGAAGGGCGCATTTCGATCATTTTTGATGACTACTCTTGGACTCGACGAATCTTGGCTCCCAAACTTTGGAGCTTTTCTTCGAGCCGTTCGTAGCCGCGGTCAATGTAGTTGATGTCGCTGATCACAGTCTCACCTTTGGCAACCAATGCTGCGAGCACCATGGCGGCACCGGCCCTGATATCGTAACTGGAAATGGGTGTGCCTTTAAGTGGGGTGGCACCATCAATGATCGCTTGGTGGGGATTCAGTACCCGTGTCTTACCTCCCATGCGATTCAATTCTTCCAGGTAGCTAAGTCGCCCATCAAAAAGTGTTTCGTGCACTTCACTTTCCCCTTCACACTGGGTGAGGAGCACAGCAAAGGGCGCTTGCAAATCGGTGGCAAAACCAGGGTAAACGGAGGTCTGAAGTTTCTCTACAGCTTTCAAGCTTCCGTGTTTAGAAATTTGAACTGCACGATCCAAGATCTTAAAGTTTGCCCCCACTTCCTCCAACTTTTGCCAAAAGCTGTCCAGGTGGTCAACAGGACAGTTTTCTACCTTCACTTCGCCATTGGTGAGCACGGCAGCTAAAACCAGAGTTCCAGCCTCCAAATAGTCAGCAGTGATCGTGTACTCGGCCCCCTTAAGCGGCTTGCCTCCTTGAATCGTCAAACTGTGCGTGCCAATGCCTTCAATGTGAGCCCCCATCTTTACCAAAAAATGACAAAGGTCTTGGACATGTGGTTCCATTGCAGCCCAACGAATCTTGGTGGTGCCGTGTGTGTGGACAGCGGCCATGATCGCGTTTTCAGTTGCAGTCACGCTGGCCTCGCTCATGATGAAATCTGCAGGTTGCAATCTTTCGGCCCGGAAAGTCACACTGTTTTCTTGTGCTTCACAGGTGGCCCCCAAGGCCTCAAGAGCTTTCACATGTGCTGAAATAGACCGCTTGCCAAGCACGCATCCACCTGGGAAGGCGAGCTCAATATGTCCAAAACGAGCCAGGACAGGGCCAGCCAATAAAATGCTGGCACGCATGTGCTTCACGAGATGATCATCAATCTGTCCAGCTCGCATTTGAGAGGGATCTACCGTAACAGTTCCATTTTTAAAAGTGGTTTTACAGTTCATGCTCTCCATGATTTCCAAAAACTTGTGCACATCAGAGATATCTGGAACTTGATGCAAAGTGGATGGCTCCTGGCTCAACAGGGTTGCGGCCAGAATAGGAAGCGTTGCGTTTTTGGAGCCCCCAACCGATACAGTGCCCTGGAGAGGCACACCACCTTCAACTACAAACTTAGACATAGTAAAAACTAGAGTGCGATCAGGATAAAGCAAGTCGCAAGCGTGTGCAAACTCTAAGCCTTAGGCTGCTTGTACTTTCTTCCGTAGTTTTTGCGAAGAATTTGGTTTCCCTTCACAGCCTCTTTTTGGTACCAAGTGAGAGTTTCAATGAGTTTATCTGCTCCTTGATCAACAGATTGCTCCATTCTTTTACGAATTGCGTCGTATTTGGCGTCCTTTAAGTTCAAGCCCTCCAAGCCGTTGTGTGTTACATTCGCTAAAACTTCGACCAAGGTCTTCATGGCCTCAGGGTCACCTGTAGCAGCAGAAACTCCAGCCAAAGCAAAGGTTTTTACTTTTTCCCAACCTGTTTCCGTTTTGATTTCTTCAGGAGTTGGGAGGCTCGATGCTGAGGGGAGTGGATCGTTTGGCATGAATATTTGTTTAACATTTGATTATACCTGAAAAACCATCGCTTTGCAAGATTCTTTCCTGAAGATTAAAATACAGGCATCTTATCTTTCCCATATGAGTGCTCCCAAAGAAAATACTCGCTCCACTTCCATTGGTTTACTCTTTTGCATGCTTCTGTTTGGAGCTTTTTTGATTCTGAATGTTTTGAGCCTTGTGGCGGAAATCCGACTGAGCACCACTGGGAAGCAAGTCGATGCAGAAATTCAAGAATGGGCAACGTATGGTGACCCCAATCATCCCAATAGCCATTCTACAGATTACGAAGTGCAATACCGTTTCAGTGTAGATGGTGAAGAATACAGTTTTTCAGATTCAACGGGGCGTAAAAACCTCTGGGCGAGTCTTCCCAAGGCAGACTGGGAACTGAGCCAAAATACGGGCACTCTACCGGTGATTTACGACCCAAAAAACCCCTGGAACAATCGCCCAGAAAATCCAGATGACTCCCCCTACGGAGGCCCCATTGCAGGCATAGTAATCCTTGGCGGCATTTTTGGCTTGCTTACGGCGGTTTTTGTACAAATACGTCGTGGAACACACCGCGTCGCGTAAAGGAAAAGCTGTTGCTTTAAGCAATTTTTAACCCTATAATCCACTGGCTTTTTGTGGGTCGGTACCGAAGCGGTCAAACGGGATAGACTGTAAATCTATTGTCTCTGACTTCGCTGGTTCGAATCCAGCCCGGCCCACCATTAAAGCCGTTTTTGGCGGAGGATTTCCTCCGTTTTTGCCTTTCTGATACCATTTTTTGGTAGACATGCAGGAAACTCAAAAATAAAGTAACCATAGTTCCCCGGCCCACCATTGATATGAGCGCTTTTTTCAGGTATAATTACAAAATTAACAAAATGGTTTATGGGCTGGCGTGAGACATTAAGAGGGTGGCTAGGGGCTGATGCTGTACCTACAAAAGAAACAGAAACCACCCCTGCGCCTGATTTGGAGCAAACTTTGAGGAAAGCTGGTGAAGCTGTAAGAGCTGCTACTGCTGCCGTACGTGATTTAGATGGTCCAGGGATTCAAGCTGGCAGAGAGGCCGTTAGAGCTGCTGAAGCCGATGCGGCGACGGCTCGGGAAGGATTGGTAGCCACTCAAGCCGATCTTTTAGGTTGGTTGAGCGAGCGTCCTGGTATTGCTGCCTCAATGCTGGCAGAGGATGCTGCCAGGGCAGAGCCTTTTATGGCTAGCCGATCGGCAACTACTCTGGCAGATGTGAAGGCTCCCTTTAGGGCGGCCGAGCAAAGCACTATGAGAAACGCTGAAGCAATCAGGGATGTAGAACTTGCTCGGCGTACGGTGCTTGAATACATGAGTTATTTAGACCTATTGCAGATAAGGCGCGACGTGCCGGCCCTTACTCCTGCAGTTTCTCGAAATTTATGGGACACACAGACACGTTTGAACGATAGCGGTAACTTGACCCACAGTGAAAGGAAATATGGAGCAGAACTTCATAGGCTTCGCGCGACGGAAGCAAGTCAAGTGGACGCGCTCGCTCACCAGCTGCAGCGAGATTTATTGAGTCGTTTACGTGCTCTTGGCCTGACGCCTAGCCCTTACTCCCTGAGCCCGAGTTGGGTCTATTGGGATTTTGGAAAACAGAGCTACTTGAATACACACCCTGGTGAATCCGATGCAAGGTACCATCTAGGTGAACCTCTCAGAGATCATCAAGTCCAAAGAGACATTGTGGACAGACATTTGGGTTGGGAATTGCACCAACATTGGCGAGGAGAGGGTAGAACGGCTATAGAGAGGCGACTTCGTGAGAACCCACAAAGGGAAAGGGTTCTCGCTCTGCTGAACAACCCAGGCAAAGCCACCAACGGAACTCTAAGCTCCAGCGATTTGACGGAGTTGGGGCGTTTGCTTGCAAGGTGAAGGAGGGGACTGAGGCTGTTCAACCATAAGGCTTGCTCGCCCTGGAATTTCTGTATAGTTTTAACCCATGAAAACCCTCCTGATCCACCTCCTCAAAGCTTTCACCCAAAACCCTACGGAGGGGAATCCGGCGGGGGTGCTTTTGGACGCGGATGGGCTGACGGACGCACAGATGGTGAAAGTTGCGGTGGACTTGGGTTTCAGTGAGTCGGCCTTTGTTTTTCCGTCGGAGAAGGCGGATTTTCGGGTGCGCTTTTTCACGGCCAAAGAGGAGGTGAACTTGTGCGGGCATGCCACCCTAGCCACGGTGCACGCTTTGCAGGAAGCGGGTCGGGTTCCAAAAGTGGGAAAGGTGGTGCAGGAAACGAAGGTGGGGCTCCTGGAGTTGGAATGTTTTGAAGACGGGCGCATTGTGATGACCCAAGCGGAACCGGAATTTCTGAAACTCGAAGTGAATCGCGAAGTCGTGGCTCGGCTGTTGGGGTTGACCGTGAGTGACCTGGGAGACTGGCCGATTCGACTGGTTTCAACGGGCACACCAAAGCTGATGATTCCAGTAAAATCGTTGGCAACTCTGCTGGCCATTCGTCCCGACTTGGATGGCATCAAGGATTTTTGCCGAGAAACGGGCGCGAAGGGTTTTTACCCTTTCACAAGCGAAACACAGGGTGAGGCAGACTTTCACGCGCGCCAGTTCAATCCCCTCGCCGGAATCGACGAAGACCCAATAACAGGAGTGGCGGCAGGGGCGCTCGGTGCTTACTTGAGGCACTACGGCCTTTCGGACAAGCGTGAATTCGTGTTGGAACAGGGATTCAGCATGAGTAAACCGGGGCGGATTTTTGTCGATGTGCAGGGCAAAGTGAAGGTGGGCGGGTACGCAGTTGGGTTTGGGGAGCTTTCCGTTGAGCTCTGAAACCTTTAGACTGAGGTCGCGTTATTGAATGCCAGTATTAATCACCCCACTATGAATCGTTCTTTCCTTCTTGGTGTTTTGGTCACCGCTCTTGTGGCGGTTGGTGTTTTTGTTTTTTGGAAGGCGGCAGATAGGCCCGCTCCAGCCCCTATGGATCTGGGCACTTTGCCTACGACAGGCAGCACCTCGGAAGAAAAGGGTTCTGAAGAAACCTCAGGCCCTTTCGTGAACGAAACCGTTCGTGACTCCATCGCACTAGAGACTTACTTCAAACAAAACACAACAAGCTCTTTGCAGTTTGAGTATTTTGGCACAGTGTCGGCCCCTCAATCGGCCACGACTTTGGAGCTGAATCCCTGGTCTGGAACAATCGACTTGGTGGAAAGCGGCATTGCAGATGCCATTACTACGGGTAGTTTGCTCTACGTAGAAAGCGTGGAATTTTTCCCTGAAGACAATCGTTACGGAGACCTATTCCGGGTATTCTTTTTTGAAGCCTCCGACAGAGAGCCTGTTTTGCAAGCCATACAACCCACTCTTTCGTATGGGCGCTGGGGTGGTATCCCCACTTACGAAACGAGTTCTACCGAGGCGTGTGAGCCATGGATGGTAGACAGTTTTGAAGACTGCACGGTCTTTAAAATGAAGGGCACTCCCCTGGCTTATGAGATTACGACTGAAGGGCAATTGCGCGACTTAAAATATTCCGAAGGAGAAGCGGTTCTAATTCGCTATGGAGTTGAAGGTCAAACAAGCCTGTATGCGCTCTTCTACTTCGACAAAACCCGCCTAGAAGCGGAGTTTGAAAATTTCAAGTCTACGGTTTTGAATTCCATTCAAAACTAAGCTGGGCTTGCAGCTCTAAAAATCACCCAGTATAATCCGCTGGCTGATGCCACCTTAGCTCAGCTGGTAGAGCAACGGATTTGTAACCCGTAGGTCATCGGTTCGATTCCGATAGGTGGCTCCAGCTTTTTTGGCAGAACAAGTCAATTGCCACCTTAGCTCAGTTGGTAGAGCGGCACACTCGTAACGTGCAGGCCGCCGGTTCAATCCCGGCAGGTGGCTCCATCCCCTTGTCCTTTCTAACTGGAGGGGGCTTTATTGCGACCCATCACAGTTTGAAGGTGAGATATTATTTGATGAATGTCGCAAATTTTGCTTTAATAGGCCCTTTTATGGATTGTCTATGGGAAGTGACGTTCTAAAACAAGATTACGAAGACGCCCTCGGTCAACTCTTTGCTTCATTCAAGAGAAGGCATGGAGTCGACCTAACATCCAGTAGAGACCTCGACTCTCTAGAGGTGACCAGTTTTGAACACAGTACAGCCCTCACTAATTGTCTCCTTCTAGCAGCTCCGATCGCAGCGGGAAAAAGTAGTATTGGCAAAGCGTTGCAAGCAAATGGACTGCAACGGGTGGTTCGTACGACCAATCGTAAACCCAGACCTGGGGAGAAAGATTGCGTAGACTATTTCTTTCTAAGTTCAGATCAGTTCGATAAACAGCTAAGAGAAGGGCGTTTAGTCATTCCTTCTCAGGTCGGCTCGACGCGCTGGGCTACTGATAGAGTGGAATTAGAGCGCAGACTAAGAGAAGGAGCGGGAGGATTTTACATGGAATGTGGTCTGCAAACTTTAATTCATGCCGATCAACTACCAGGCACGCCCATTAAAGCCTTTGTCTTGCCACCTTCTTTTGAAGTCTGGATGGAGAGAATTGGAACTCGAAGAAGAGAAGGAATGGAGGAAATTGAAATTCAAAGACGCGCCAATCAAGGCCTTGAGCAGATTGCCCAAAGTGCAGAGTACGCTGATCTTTATGTAGTCAACGACCAAATCAGCAGAGTGAGTCGCCTCTTAGCAGGCATTTTCTTGAAACTCTAAGGTTCACCGACTTAAGTTGTGTACTGGCACATTCAGACCGCATTCTGTTACACGCCTTCGAATGCGTTCAATTTCTTCTTCAGGCACATGAATTGCTTTAAGATGAGGCTGGATGGGAACATCACCCGTATGCCCCAGCTCAAGATCGGGCGCATGACCTGGAAGTAATCGTAGCTGTACACGACGGAGTCCGGTGAGTCCACTAAAAGCCAGTAGTGCAGGGTATTGAGTGCGAATGGCTTTTAACTGCTCAGCCACTTCACTTTCTTCGTCTACTTTTCTTAAAAGTTGACTTAGGAGAGTTTCTCTCAACTTTAGGGTTCTTAGCCGTGTTTCTATGAGTCCTTTTTTTCCTGGATCATCTGCTTTCGCTAATTCGGCTTCATTTTTTCTGATTCGTGTTCTATTGAGCCGTATAGCTTCAGCAATTGCTTTTCTGCTTTCTGGAGCCATGAAATTTCTTTCTAGAAAAAAACTTCGCAAATTGCTCAAACCTGATCCGTCTGGGAATGTTGTGTCAAATGCAGCCGCGATTGTTTGTGAATCTGCATTGCTCTCTTTAAGAGCATAAAGGTAGGCAAATGCTTGAGACGGTGTAAAACAAACCATTCCGCCGTCCCCTTCATCTAAAGTATTGATATGTGATGTTGCATGAATTTCTCCTGTTAGAGGTAGGTCGTCGATACGTGGAGCCTTTACTCTCCCTGTTTGCAGTACCAGATCTAATGAATAAGATCCATGTCCTCTCCAAATTGTTTCTGCTGAATAATCTGGTTGAGAACTTTCTGACATAAAAACAAATGACTTGATGCAAGATGGGATTATACCGCTTTATTGCGATCTGTCAAAGTCTGTGGCGTGAATTTTGAAACTCCCTCGAACTGAGTCTGTATAGTTACGAGAGCCTACTAAAGGCGATTAGAACAAGACACTGTTTATCTCTGCGAGAAAATACGAACACAAACATAAAATAAGTTGAAAACATTGTGGCTCCAGGATTTTGATGATTCAGAGAAAAGTCATCAATATTTTTCCCAGAATTGCCGCCTAGAGAGGCCGAACTTTTTAAGCAAAGCAACAATGGAGATGTGGAGCCCTTGAGGTCCAATATTGATTGTGATGGTTCCCGTTCGATGCTTTCCATCAACCTTTCCAAAAAAGCGTACGTGCTTTGTACCGTTAAAATAAGGGAATCCGAGCCTTTTGAACGCCTCTAGAGCTCTGTCTAGATTGACTCCTCTAAAATGATTGGAGTATTTGTAGCTGTCCGTCTTTTCAAGCTGATCGGCAGGCTCAATGACCTGGGGAAGCACCTCAGCTACAGCTTCACGCTCTTCAGCTCTTGCTTCAAGCAAGACCGATTTAGTGTCATCACCCTCTTTGCCTCCATCGTCCACTTCTGCCTCAAGAGCCTCGTCTGCATGCTCTACTCGGTCAGGATTAGAATAGCGTCGATAGCGAGATGGATTTACAGGCAGGTCATCCTTAATCAGGCTTAAAATATTGAGCCGCAAATATTCGTATAAATCTCCCAATTGGTGGTAATCGAAAATAGGTTTTAGGTTGAAATAACCTTCGACACCCAGCAAACCCAAATCCCCTGTGATTGCGGACAAACCAAGCTGAATACGAAGGTTCTCTCTCGAAAAATATGTTTTAACAACAAGAGTTGCGCGGGCCCATTGAAAAGGACAGCCTGCTACTGGCGGATCCAATTCTAGCCGCTCCAGGCCCAAAGCTGGGTCCATATCGTGGATGAGAATACCCTCAACAAGGGCATAATTTCTCAATTCTGCTATTGCATTTTCGGACACTTCTCTCCACTTCTCAAGTATACCCTCTGGAATCTCAACTTTTTCCATTAGGGGGGTTCTGCCATTGTAGTGCCGCAACCAGGAACTGAGCAGAAAAAAAGGCCGTACTGTGAGATGTGGCGTACCTAGATCCACCAATTTCTGCTCAGGGTGGCTAGGGAGCTCCTTTTCAATCCCTCTCAGATCCTCCAAAAAAGCTTGAACGTTCATGGTTGCAATAAACTCACCAATAAAAGCCGTTCTCAAGGGCCGTTCATGATAACCTTTGGGTGCTAAAGCCGCTTGGACCCCTTCAGCTGCCCTTTTCTTCGCCCTTTCAAGCCCATAACGGCCTGATGTCTTTTGAACAGTACCTTGAAAATGCCTTGTAACAGCTGCTGCAATATCCTCCACCACACGCAAGTCATCAAACAAGCCTAGCCCTTCAAGAGCTAAGGTCACCTCAGTGGGTTTCAGTTTTCCATCTCTTATTAGGTGCTCATAAGGATCCAGAACTGCATCGAGAATTTGAAGGTATTCAAAAGCTTCGGGCCCCAGAGCCGTTTCTGCATGAGGTCCATACTCCAAAGTGTTCCCTGCGTTTTCTTGGTGTTTTTTTTCCATTTTATGCAACCATACGTCATTTTTATCTTTTGTCACCTTTTTCTTTCGCTGCTATCATGCAAACATGAACCTTCAAGAAAATCACCCTTTGTCTCGCTATTGCACCTTTCAGATTGGAGGGCCTGCGGATTTTTTTGTGGCAGCGGAGAGTGTGGATGAGGTTTTGGAAGCGCTGGCTTGGGCCGAGGAGCGCAATTTGCCCGTTTACGTGTTCGGGGCAGGGAGCAATCTGCTCTTCGACGATGCAGGCTTTCGTGGACTGGTGATTCGCATGCGTGCCAAAGATTTGCAGGTGATTGGTGAAGAAATTCAGGCCGATGCTGGAGTGATGGCCTCTCAACTAGTAAAGGCTGCTGCCGATGCAGGGCTCACGGGCCTGGAAGCGTGGAATGGTTTACCTGGAACAGTGGGGGGGGCAGTTTACGGAAATGCAGGCTGTTTTGGGGTGGAAACAAAAGATGTTTTGCTCAGCGCAGATTTGTATTTCCCCGGAGAAGGTTTGTGCACATGGAGGGTGAAAGATTTCAAATACAAGTACCGTTGGTCTGCGCTCAAAGAGAAAAATGGTGTGGTCTTACGAGCCTATTTCCAACTGAAGAAAGGCGACCCCGAACTCATAACGGCTGCGATGAATGATGTGGCACGTTTGCGCATTAAAAAACAGCCACCTGGCTTGAGCACGGGATCTTTCTTCAAAAATCCTTCCCCAGAACAACCAGCCGGTTGGCTCATTGATCAGTGTGGGCTCAAGGGGAAACGCCTGGGTGGGGCGCAGATTTCTGAACACCATGCGAACTTCTTTTTGAATGCAGGTGGGGCAAGCGCGAAAGATATTTTGGATCTAGAAGAATTGGTGCGAACAACGGTACGTGAGCGCTTTGGAATTGAGCTGGAGCGTGAAATCGTCTTTGTGCCTGCAGAAAAAGGGGTATAATGCCAAACGAAATGCTTTAACCCACGCACAATGAAAGCAATCCTTAAATCTCAAGGCTTTCGAGAAGCTCTGCTCTTTGCAGGACTCCTTACGGCAGCTTTGACCGTTTCGGCTCTTATGGCTGAACCTACGTTTGCAACCGCTCTGATTTCTCCAAGCGACAACCCAACAGCTATTGCTGGCGCCACAGGTGGTGAAGGCAGCTTCCGCTCCTTTATTATGACCATCGTGAACTTCTTCCTCGGGTTCCTTGGATTGGTGGCCGTACTCATGGTGATCTACGGAGGTTTTCTTTACCTCAGCTCTGCCGGAGACGAAGGATCTGCTAAAAAGGGAAAGACTGTTATCTTGTACGCTGTGATTGGTATCATTTTGATCTTTGCATCTTTCGCTCTCATCAACACCGTGCTCCAAGCTGGACTCGGAACAGATGCAGCTGCGGTCTAAATATAAACTTAGCTTTGAACAGAAAAGGGGCCGGAAGGCCCCTTTTCTTATGTGGTGATGGTGGCTGGAATGGGAGATGCAGCCGTTTCACCCTCACTCATGTCTACAGACAGAATGACTGCATTCTTGGTGATCTCAGAAATGTGTTCCCAAGCAAACTGGCGTCGCCCCCATTCTTTTCCAAAGAACTGTTTAGAGACCGTGAAGTTAACAAGCGTGTCTGTGGTTGTGTCTATTAGGAAGTCGCGCACCTTGCCAAGACGATGACCTGCTTTATCGTAAACAGTCTTGATTGCAAAACAGCAACGTTGCAAACCAAAATTTTCGATCCGAATGAGCTCTAAGGGAGAGATGAGCAACTCCTCATTATTCACCTGTACAAAATTGTGACCCCATTTTTCAATGTCCAGAGGCGAAACACCTTGCGTCCATGTCACCAGGTAAATAAGTACTTTCCCAGTTTCTGGATCAATGAAAGGTGTGCCCAAATGTCCAAGCAGTTCCTTCTCAGCTGTAAAGACGGGAAGTCCAGCAAGTACAGACCAATGACGTTTCATGAACAGAGTATAGGACGGAATACTCTTTCGATGCAATTGACCTGGGCGTGGCTTTTCACCTATACTCCCGCTTGCTTTTGAGTTTGCATCGGGGTTTAGCGCAGTTGGCTAGCGCGCCTGGTTTGGGACCAGGAGGTCACAGGTTCGAGCCCTGTAACCCCGACCA
>CAYLWB010000009.1:0-5055 GCA_964387375.1 uncultured Candidatus Peribacteria bacterium
GGTGCGGAGCAAAACGAGCCTGAAAGGCGACTGCGTTAGCAGAAGTAGTGAGTACCATTTGGAAAGAGGCCACCCACTAAGGTGGCGTTTTTAGATTTTGACGGATACGTAGGATGAGAACCGTAGGTTCGAAGCAGCCTAAGAGCGAGGATCGTGGGGGAAGGCAGATTTTTCCAGTATTTAAATGTATAGTGGAGTGCTATACATTTTGATACTGACCTCCCCATAACCGAAAGGCAGTCTCGGCCAAAACTCAAAACCATGCGACCAAAAGTCATCATCATCACTGGCCTGCCTGCAACTGGAAAAACTGCCTTAGCGCGCCGCTTGGCTGAAAGTTTAAAAGTTCCACTCCTCAACAAAGACTTTTTCAAGGAAAGCATTTTCGATGGGCTTGGCCAAGCAGACAGGGCATTTTCAAAAAAAGTTGGTCACGTTGCATACAAGCTACTCTACAAACTTGCAGAAGAGCTACTGAAAGCCGGTCTCTCTTTTGTGATCGAAAGCAATTTCAACGCTCAGATGGACAGCCCCACCTTTGTGAAATTCCAAAAAGCCTACCCGGTGAAGTTTGTACAAATCCTCTGCCATGCTGAGGGATCGGTCCTGGTAGAGCGATTTAGAAAACGTGCTGAATCGGAAGAACGCCACCCAGGGCATTTAGATTTAGAAAATTTGGAAGAGTTTAAAAGAACCTTGATACAAGGTCGCTGTGAGCCCCTAGCATTGGAGGGGAAGCTGATTGAGGTGGACACAACGGATTTTGCAAAAGTGGATTTTGAGGCGCTTTTGAAAAAGGTGGGTTTTCGCTAAACTGAACCCATGAACCTCATCTCTTGGAACGACTTTGAACATGTAGATCTTCGCAGCGGAACCATTGTGGACGTGAAGGATTTTCCAGAAGCGCACAAGCCAGCGTATCAAGTTTGGGTGGATTTTGGACCGGAGCTGGGCATCAAAAAGACCAGTGCACAAATCACCGCGCACTACACCAAAGAAGAACTGATTGGGAAACAGGTGCTGGGCGTGGTCAATTTTCCACCTAAACAAATTGGCCCCTTTCTTTCGGAATTTTTGATCACGGGCTTTACTCGAGAAGATGGGGTCATTTTAGCCACTCCTGATAAGCCCATTCCAAATGGTTTAAAGCTCGCTTGATTGACAGGCAATAATGAAAGGAGGAAAATCTCAACACTTTTTAACTCAACGCCTATGTCTACCGCCGAATGGCCCAAGGCCACGAAGACTCTTATGGGAGTGCTTCTTTTCGCACTTTCTATTTTCTTAACCGTAAAGACAGTTCAATCTGTTCAAAACCTGATCATTGGACAAAACTATCACGAAATCAGCATTGAGGCTCAAGGAACTGCGACCGCTACCCCTGACAAAGCCAGCTTTAGCGTGGGCATTTATCTAGAAGGCGCAAACAGCGAAGAGCTCACAAGCCAAGCGACAACAATTACAACCAACATCATCAGTGCACTCACTGCATTGGGAATTGCAAAAGAAGACATCAAGAGCACCAGCTACGACCTCAGCCCTCGCTGGACTTGGACTGAAACCGGTGGAAGCGTGCAAGACGGCTTCACTCTGAGCCAGTACTACACAGTGACCGTAAACGACCTCGCTCTTGTGAACCAAGCCGTTGCTGCTTCTTCAGATGCTGGTGCCACAAACGTGGGCAGCGTGATGTTTGAACTCAAAGACGAAACTGCTCTCATGGCCGAAGCTCGCAAGGATGCAGTGGAAGGGATCTACGAGAAACTGGCTCAAATTGAAGAAAGCACTGATCTTAACGTGGGCCGTGCCGTTGGATACTACGAGTACAACAATGGCTACTACTATGGAAAAGGTGGCTATGCAGAAGGCGCAATGATGGAAGACATGAGCGCCACTACTGCTAACCTTGAGGTTGGACAAACAGAAATGAATTTGACTGTTTCCATGACCTTTAAAGTACGCTAAGCTGAGCCCTTTAAAAGGCTCATGAAGGAAACGATTCAAGATCCAAAACTAGAGGAGTTGCGAGCAATTGCAGCTCCTCTTTTAGTTGCTGATTTAAGAACTGCCGACCGTGAAACGGTCAGAGCTGTTTTGCTCGGCTTTTTTTGGTCAAGACGTCCAGATTTAAACGATTGCATTGAGATACTGGACGCCATTCTCAAAGCTCACCTGCTCGAAAGACACCTGGCTTTGATGCGTGCTTTACAAACCCCTCCTCCGCTAGACCTTTCATGCCTGCCAACCCAGCCGCTTGAGGGGACATGGGCTACACCGTCTCACGAAGCGCCTCTTCAAAGCGGATCTTGATCGCCAGAAATCGCATCTTCTCGACAAGTTTGTTTGCATCGCCTGAACGAAACACCTCTAAGAAAGACCCCGTGCGGTGTTTTCTCCCCAAATCTTCTAATCTTTTTGCCATGGGAACTTCTTTCGCATTGTAACCACTGCCAGAGTGCTCTCCGTGCTTGTCTTGAGTACTCCAGTCGTTGAAGCCTTCCACAAGGTCGACGCTTTTGAACTCTTCTCCCAGGGCCGTTGTTAGGGTTTCCCTTTCTTTGGGATCAAGCCCTTCTAATGGCACGTGGCTGATTTTATTGAGGGTGTGTTCTTTTTCATGATGGGCTGCATGTAGAGCCATTGCACGGTTGTCTAAAGTCTTTTCCGCCATAAAGGCATCCCATGTGTTTGTTTTTACAAAAGCCGCCACACGGGTGTTCGAAAGATTCCTGGCAACATCAAACTTGAGGCCTGTGGCATTTTCCACTTCTTTGAGAGTTTTAGCTCGCTCCTTCATGAGCAGTGCCCTGCTTTTGAGCTCTTCAGTCAATTCGACTCCTGCCTGCTGAGCGCCTTGCTCAAAAGCTCCCCATTCTGCGGCATGGCCATGGTATCTCTCCGAGTCGACTGCATCGTAACTTATTTCCATAAATTGCAGCTTATTTAAGAAAAGACTATACTCCAGTCACATTCATTTTCAACCCATTTGCCATGCATTTACCTGACTGGAAGAAAGTAGCCCTGACTCTATCCATTGCCATGATGTTCAATTTGGCGATCGATGCAGGAACTCAACTTGTTCAACCCAAACCAAACTACGAGGAGTTTTGTGATTTCTACTCCAAGCCGATGGCAGAAGAAGCTTCTTGTACGGAAATGGGCGGCTCTTGGTACGAAGAAGGTGGGTATTGTGACACGGCCACTTTGTCTTACGAATGCAATCAGGACTATCAAGATGCGGTCTCAAGCAAGAGTTTGATCAATTTCATCAGTTTCACGGCAATGGGCCTTCTAGCCATTGTCTTTGCTTTTTTCATCAAGATGCCTAGCGCTGTGATCAATGGTCTTTTTGGAGGGGGTATCGTAGCCGTTTTGATTGGCGGAATTCAGGCTTTGTCCACGACGGGCGAGTACGCTCAACTCATCGTGACGGTGCTGGCGCTACTCATCATGGTGGCTGTGGGCATCAAAAAGATGAAGGATTAGTCCTTCTTTCGACCGAGCAAGGTGTAGGCCTTGTTCAACATTTGAGCCTCCTCTTCGGGGGTCTCATGGTCGTAACCAAGTAAATGGAGAAGGCCATGCACAAAGAGAAATTGGAGCTCGTCTTGCAAGGCTTGCCCCAATTCTTCGGCCTGTTCTTCGGCACGTTCCACAGAAATGACGATCTGGCCCAGGCGCTTCTCATCTGCCAAAGAAAATGAGAGCACGTCAGTGGGGGCATCCTTGCCGCGATAGGTCTTGTTGAGTTCACGGATCTGAGCGTTGTCGGTTAAAAGAAGTTCAACTTCAGTGTAGAGAAGATTCGGGATGACCGACTCCAAACGCAAAAGATAGGGTGTGAAGAGAGCTTCATCTGCCTGGTATTCACTTTCATTTAAGAAATGGAGTTGAATCATGGTTCTTGATAGCTTTTTAAAATATCCCATTCGTAATCCTGCATTTCCCAGTAAGAGTAGACGGCCACTCCAGTGATGCTGGGTTGTCTACTTCTTAGGTTCCTACGGGCTTTTTCGACCCCAATCAAACCTGTTTCTATATTTTCCACAGTAGGATCGATGGATGCACCTTCATCATAACTTGGAATCCCCACAAACAGTTCTACCTCTTTAGGCAGGATGTTTGAAAGGCGAATGCTTTGTTCCTCCACCCACCATTGGTATAAAAGCGGATCGCTAAAACGTGTGTCGTAGGTCATGACCACCATCTGGTCCACAAAGGCGGCAACAATTTGTACGTGTTTTGTATTCCAGTCGCTATTGTGTGGAACTTGAGAAATCCACTCTATCGCACGCCCCAGCCAATAGGGTTCCCATTCATCCATGGCAACCGAAAGCTTTGCATTCGGCAGCGTTTTTCGGAGTTCTGCAACCAAGAGTAAAAAGGCTTCATCGTGGGAACGGATTGGTTCAATATTGATGTGTATGCCATCGAAACCTGCATCCAACATGCGCTGAGCTTCTTCAATAATTTTGGCTCGAACTTCTGGGTTTTCAAGCTCTATTGCGCTCCGCACTTGTCCCATCCAGGCGAAATTTTCCGTGGACAGCTCGTTCAACTCACGAGTGTGGATCAAAAGATCTTCAGGCAATCTTCCGCTAGGATCAAAGGGCCCCACATGAAAATAAAGTGTGTCTATACCATAAGTTTCAATGCGCTGTTTTAACTCTTCAAAAGAAGGCGGCCGAACGGTGGACCAAGCGTGTTCCATCCAAAAAGCCAGTTTAGTGTTGGCAGGAACTTTTTCCGTATAGAGGCCCGAACCAAACCAGGTCAAAATAAAAATAAAGACGGTGAGCAAAGCAAAAGAAAGCACCACTAGGGCGCGTACAAATTTATGAAGAAGATTCCACAGCATGCATTCACTTTACATCAGTATTGTTTGGTCATCAATTTACAGATTGATCAAGGTAAAGATATAGTCAGAGTAGACAACGCATGTTAGAGTGCTTGTCGACACCTCTTGACCTCACGCCACATGAATACTAAAGCCCCCCGTTTCACCGTATCACGCAAGGATGCAGCCGCTCTTTTGGATGTATCCACACGCACTTT
>CAYLWB010000009.1:5155-7078 GCA_964387375.1 uncultured Candidatus Peribacteria bacterium
GCTCTAAGCACTCAAGTGAATGCTCGTGAACAAGTTTTTGAAGAGCTCTATGACCTCTCTCGTCGTGAGATTCGCGAATACCACAACAAACTTGAGGCAGCGAACTACCGATTGGGACAAATTGAAACTCAACTCAAACACTCTGTGCCTTTGTTGGACTACCAAGAAGAAACCGAAGTCCTTCGTGAAAAAGAAGAAGAAGCTGTGGATCGCATGACACGCCAAACAGAAGCTTTGGATCTTTTGGAACAAGAGGTGAAGAGTGAACGTTTAAACAAGAACATTTACATTGGACTATTGTTTGGTCTTCTGGCTCTACAACCTTTGCTTTGGCTGCTTTTACAGGGTTAGTCAGCCTTTATCAGAACGATTAAAAAGAGCGGCTTCATGGCCGCTCTTTTGTTAAAAGTGAAACCCCTACAAAGTGGACGCGTTATTGGATGCGAAGCTTCTTAATCAATAATTTAAATATCCAATGAAACTTCCTTTCTCTAAATTTTTCTGGACTGCTCTGTTCACATTGAGCTTCAGCCCTTTAAGTTTTGCTGGCGGCAGCGTCCCCCCAGACTTATTGGTCAGCAGCATTGAAAATGAAAACGGCTATTTGGAAATCAACCTGCAAAATGCCAGCACCACCAGTGCTGCCGAGTATTATCCAAATGGCTACGTCTACATTTATATCGACGATATGTTGAACCCAGAATGGACCTACAATTGGTCAACCTTAGCCGATAAAGGGTTTTTGAATGCCAATGGAACAAGTGGAATTCAACCTCAAACGCTGGCGGGAAAACACCGCATCAAAGCCTGTGTGGATGCAGGAAAGATTGTCTACGAATCAGATGAAAAGAACAACTGTATGACTCAAGTCATTGAGTTTACAAACGAAGATCTCCCCGATCTACGGCTCCGCGACATGAGTTTTGGACGGGGCGGCTTGCTCAATGTGGAGTTTGAAAATTTCTCCTCCGTGGCCATTGAAGAAGGAACCGAAGTAAAACTTTCCTTCACTGCGACAGGAGACGCTAATAAAGGATTTATACCTTCCGGATCCACTATCTACACCGACAAGGTGCAAGGCTTGCATTTGCCCTACGGAACAGGAATCGTTGGCTTTGGCACTCTTACAAAAGCACAAATGGTGACCGTGTGTGTGGATGAGACCAACAACGTACGTGAGTCGAATGAAGCAAACAACTGCGTGACTCGCAGCGTTACTGCACTTTATCGATCCATGCTCCAAGCCAGCCCTTACAAAGATCTACGAGGAACAGCTCTTGAGAAACCAGCAACAGAAATGTACCGCTTGGGCTTGATTGGAGAAATGAATGGCAAATTCAACAGCAAGGAAATCGTTGGAGCCCTTAAGGCGGCTCAGGTTCTAGATGAAATCAAGAATGGACCTGCACCTGAATCGGAAGACTTAGATGGCGACAATACGCCTCTCTCTGTTGGCCAATTTGCAGACATGATCGCAGAAAAGTTCGAAATGACTGCTGAAGAAGTGACCGAAATCACTGGCCTCAATACAGAAGGCCGTGAAAACGATGAGCTGACTCGAAAAGAAGGGGCATGGACAGTCTACAAACTGCTCAAAAACCGCTACATGCTCTACATGTAAATTACGAACCCGACAAACGGGCTGGAAAGCGAAAAGGGCTCCGAAAGGGGCTCTTTTCGTTAGAGACGCTTTTGGAGCATGTTGATGAAAATACCCAGCATGAGGAAGCCAAAGAAGGCTTCAAAAATCACGAGGATTTTCCCAAGAACACTCACGGCAACAATGTCTCCGAACCCAACGGTGGTCAGAGTAACAACAGAAAGGTAGAAGTAATCAAACCAATGTGAACCAGTAGGTACCGTTCTCATGGCAGGTTCCACCAAAAGATCCGCCCCAGCATAGGCTAAAGCCATGGTCAGTGC
>CAYLWB010000009.1:7178-29164 GCA_964387375.1 uncultured Candidatus Peribacteria bacterium
TGGCAGGTTCCACCAAAAGATCCGCCCCAGCATAGGCTAAAGCCATGGTCAGTGCGAAAATCAAGGTCGTCATGGCCCAGCTAGAAAGATTCGTTCCGTAATGGGATGTGATTTCCATGAACTTGTATTCCAAAAAATTGGCATATTTTCTTTGGTAGAGAAAGGCTTCTTGGCGGCATTCCATTTTTCGCGTGTAGGCCGTGAGCCTTCTTTCTCTAAAATCATGTTTGGCATAAAGGAACTCTAAAGAGTCGTAGGTGCGTTCCAGTAGACGGAAAAAGTCCAGAATTTCACTGCGAGAAAATCGGGCACGATCCTTTCTGTAGATGGCTTCTTGCTTTATGAAGGCTTCGTCCATTTTTACAAAATAATCTGATGCCTCTTCTGTTTCATGCACGAGATCTGCTTTTAAATAACTGGTGAGCAGATAGTAGTAACAGATTCCGCGCTCGGTGTGATCTCCAGGGTGCAATTGAGAGAGTCTTTCCCTAAAAATGGGCTCGACTTCAGCGAAGCGGTTGAAATCTCCGCGCTCCTCGATTTTCCGAATGGCATCTTGGAAGTCCATAAACAGGTTTAGAAATCTTTACATTGTAGCATTTTTCCTGTTAAATCACAATACAATGCAATCCAGTCAATTCTATTTCAATTCCAGACCAAAACGTGTTTTGATTTTAGGCTTTGGGAAGGAAGGAAAAAGCACGCTGGAGTTTTTTAAAAAGCATTTTCCAGAAGTGGAGCTGGGCGTGGCGGATCAGCGAGCTGTTTTGGATTTGGAAGGGGTGACTTTGCATCTGGGGAAGGATTACTTGAAGGCCCTTGCCGACTACGATTGGATCGTGAAGGCACCTGGGGTGCCCTGGAGTGCAGCTTTGGAGCCCTTCGCCGAAAGAGTGACTTCAGCGACCCAGTTGTTTTTTAGAGGTTTAGATGCAAGCAACAAGGTTATCGCCGTAACAGGTTCAAAGGGGAAGAGTACGACAGCAAGTTTGTTGGCTCATGTTTTAAACAGTGCTGGCAAAGCTGTTCACTTGGTAGGGAATATTGGAAACCCAGCCTTGGATTTTGTAGACAGAAAGAATGAAATTTTTGTGATTGAGCTCTCAAGTTTTCAGTTGGAACGCTTGGCCTTTGCTCCGGACATTGCGGTGTGGACTAGCCTTTTCCCCGAACATTTGGACGTTCATGGCTCTTTTGAAGCGTACAAGGCTGCTAAAGCCCATTTAGTGCTGGGCCAACGCGCCAATCAAATTTTTATTTATCATGAAAAATACCCGGAGCTCGAGACCTTGCCCACGAAGGCGCGGCGGATCAAGGTAAGAGGTGCTTCTTCACTCCCCAGTGCACTGATGGGTCTCCACAATCAAGAAAATGTGGCCTTGGTGGAAGCAGTAGCAAAGGAATTGCATATTGAGGAAAGCATCGTTGCCGAGGTAGTGAAAACTTTTAAACCTTTGTCTCACCGTTTGGAATTTGTAGGTGAATTTAAAGGCCTGCGTTTCTATGACGATGCAATTGCCACGAATCCCGAGGCGACTTTGAAGGCACTGGAAGTGTTTGGCAAAGAGGTGGGAACTTTGCTTCTGGGTGGATCTGAAAAGAAAAGTAGCTATGGCGAATTGGTTCGCAAAGTGCAGGAACTGGAAATCCCGAACGTGGTTCTTTTCCCAGTGATGGGCGCAAAAATAAAGGAGGAGTTTGAGGCTTTGGGAGGAATTCTGCCCCATTTTTTTGAAGTGAACAGCATGGCAGAAGGAGTGGAGGTGGCTTATGCAAAAACACCTGCAAAAAAAGTGGTGCTATTGTCCACAGCCTGTCCAAGTTTCAGTTTATGGTCCGGGTACGAAGAAAAAGGGCGACTGTTTCAAGAGGCGGTGCGAGCGCAAGGAGAGGTTTAGAAAAGAAAAAAACCAGCTTGGAGCATCACTCCCACTCAATAGTGGCTGGCGGTTTGTTGGTGATGTCGTAGACAACAGCAGAAATGCCAGGAATTTGTAGGATTTCTTGAGCCAGGGCTTTTACCTTATTCCATGGAAGCTCGGTGAAGTTGGCGGTCATTCCATTTTCGGAAGAGATGGGTCGTAAAACAATGGTTTCTTCATCTTGAGAGTTGATTGCAAGGGGGAGGAGCACCACTGGAAATTGCCAAACGGTGTTCTGTGGGTCTAGCTCTTGCATGCGCGCATTCACCAAGTCATCAGCCTTTTGAAGTTTGCCAATGCGCTCAGGGGTGAGGGTCGATGGCAGCACCTCAATCCTTTCGACTTTTTCTCCCGATTTCAGGGCAATCGTAACAAGCACCCGGTTCACTCTCTTGTCGCTGTTCGTAATCACAACAGATTGAGCGGCAAGGGCACTCCACTCTGGGCTTCGGTCTTCAAGGTCCAAAAGCAGGGGTTGGCGGTAAGTCCTTTCATCTCCTTGCACTCCAACACTGCGGAGAGGAACAAGGTGGCCGTCCTTTTCTAAGGAAGAGTTTTCTCCCACAGGCCCCTCTGCACACAAACATCTCACGGCCAAACCTGGACCTGGGAAGGGGTGTCGATCTACCAGTTTAGAGGAAAGACCCAGTTTTCTTCCCAATTCACGCACTTCGTCTTTGTAGAGTTCCTTGATGGGTTCGATGACTTTTCCTTGGCGAATCATCTCTTCAATTTCGGGCACACGGTTGTGGTGGGTTTTGATTTTGTCGGCGTTTTTGGTGCCTCCACTTTCAATGGTATCGGGATAAATCGTTCCCTGCCCAAGCAGCCATTTCTCAGGATCCATGTTCAAATCTTGAACCACTCGGCGTTGCACCTGCAAGAAGGTGTCTCCAATGATCTTGCGTTTGGTTTCTGGGTCAGTGATGCCTTTAAGATTGTCGAAAAATTCTGCACTCGCATTTTCCACATGAAGAGCTGGAATCCCAGCTTCTTTCAAAAATTCCTGCATGGTATCTGCTTCGTTGAGGCGCATAAAACCGGTGTCCACAAAAAGCGCATAAACACGTTCAGCCCCCAACGCACGTTCCAAAAGTGCATAAGCGACCGTGGAATCCACTCCTCCAGAAACGAGCATGAAGACATTTTTTTCACCCACCTTCTCATGAATTGCATCGATTTCACTCTTGATGAATTGGTCCAGACTCCAATCACGAGCAGCTCCAGAAATTTCGATGAAGGCGTCCAAAATGTCCATGCCACATTCGCTGTGAGTCACTTCGGGGTGGAACTGCACGGTGTAGATGCGACGCGCTTCGTTCATGGTCGCAGAGAGGGGATCGTCTGGCGTTGAACCAATGGCAACGAAGCCTTCGGGCAAACGCGCCACGGTATCGAAGTGGCTGGCGTAGATTTGATAGGTCTTCGTTTGAAGTTTTTTGAAAATACCTTCAGTTTTTTGTACGGTGAAAGACGTCAGACCGTATTCTCCAACGGTGCCCTTTTGAACTTCCCCACCCAGCGTGTGGATGACAGCTTGGTGACCATAACAAACACCCAAAATGGGTACGCCAAGGTTCAACACTTCTGGATCAAGTTTTGGAGAATTGGCATCGTTTACAGAAGCGGGGCCTCCGGAAATAATGATCGCCTTGTACTCTTTCAGTTGGCTCGCAGGTGTTTCAGCATCATGAATTTCCGAATAAACCCCGAGGCGTCGCACACGGTTCGCCAACAGGTGGGCGAACTGGCTTCCAAAGTCGAGGATTGCGATTTTATTCATTTTTATTGAGTTTTTTGGAAAGTTTTTTTGCCTTTTCTCGCAATTTTTTCTCCTCTTTGAGATCCGATTCCAAGGGCCGCAGTAGAGGAAAAAGCACCACATCTTTTAGGTTATCTTGATGGGTCAATAGTGTCACGATCCGATCAATTCCCATCCCCCATCCGGAGATGGGTGGCATGCCGTGCTCCATACAACGAATGTAGTCCACATCCATTTCCATTGCTTCTTCATCCCCTCCAGCTTGAGCTGCAGCTTGACCAATGAAGCGATCCAATTGATCGGCAGGATCCACAATTTCTGAATAGGCATTGATGAGTTCCCAAGTATTTACAAGGAGTTGGAAGGTCTCACAAACGTGTGGATTTGCGTCGCTACGACGAGCAAGAGGCTTCATGCTTGCAGGGTGATTGATCACAAAACAAGGCTGAATCAGTTTGGATCGGCTAACCTTTTTGTAGAGCATATCGCAAAGATTGCCGTAACCCAATTGATCCATGTCTTCAAACTGGAGCTTGGCTTTTTTAATAGCGGCTCGCAAAGATTTAGGATCTTCATGGTGATCGTAAATACGGATTCCAGAATCTTTTTCAATGAGCTGTGCAAAGTCGAGGCGGGGCCAGGGTGCTTTGAAATCTACTTCCACATCTTCTCCATCACGTGACTTGATTGTGATCTTTAAGGTTCCAAATAGCTCTTTAATCACGTGCGTGAGCATGGCTTCGGTGAAATCCATGTTGTCTTCGTAGTTCCAATAAGCTCCGTAATACTCAAGCATGGTGAACTCTTGGAGGTGAGAGGGGTCCATTCCTTCGTTGCGAAAGCAGCGTGCAAATTCGTAAACACGTTCAAAGCCACCGGCAATACAGCGCTTCAAATAAAGCTCAGGGGCAATCCTCAAATAGACCTCCAGATCAAGCGCATTGTGGTGAGTGCTAAAAGGTCGGGCCGTTGCTCCAGAAGCTTTGGCAGCCAATACGGGTGTCTCCACTTCCATAAAACAATGCTCATTGAGGTAGCCACGCAAAAGGTCAATGAAACGCGTGCGCACTTGGAAGCGGCGCATGCTTTCTTCATTCATGATGAGGTCGAGATAGCGTTGGCGATAAATGGTTTCTTGATCTTGAACTCCATGCCATTTTTCAGGAAGAGGGCGTAAGGTTTTTCCAAGAAAAGTGAATTCTGAAACCAACACCGTTAGTTGACCGTGACGGGTAACAAAGAGCTCACCAGTCACGCCCAAAAAATCCCCCATGTCGAGTTTACGCAACAGCTTGTAACTGTCTTTTCCAAGTAAATCCTGCATGAAACAGAGTTGAATACGCCCAGTCACGTCTTTCAAGTCCACAAAAGTGAGCTTGCCATGTTCACGCAGGGTGATGACACGTCCTCGAATGATGACCTGTTTTTGCACTTTATCAGCCAGAATTTTTTCCAGCTCACGAGGCGCTTGTTTTTCAGAAAGGCCAATCGCTTCTGCAACTGCATGTGTTGCTTCAAAACGAGAGGGGTATGGGTTGATCCCCAATTCGCGCAATTCATCTCGTTTGCGCACCCGATCTTGGTATTCGTTGGAACTCATAAAAACGCTAAAGTGTGGCCATTATAAAGGGCTCGGTTAAGCTTGGCTATAAAAAGCTGGGGCAGGTTCTTGGTCGTGCCTTTCTATTGAAGAATGTACACGATCAATATCGTAGAATTTCATCTGTTCTTTCTTGAACATCAATTCCACACGTCCTGTGCTGCCATGACGGTGTTTGCGTACATAAATATCCGTTATTCCAACACGATCTGTGTCTTCTTCATAGTAATCCTCACGGTACATCATGAGCACCACGTCTGCATCTTGTTCGATCGCTCCAGATTCACGGAGATCGGAGAGTTGTGGAATCTTGACTGGACGTTGTTCCACAGCGCGAGAGAGTTGAGAGAGAGCAAGGATGGGAATGTGCAGTTCACGAGCTAGTTTTTTGAGAGAGCGTGAGATTTCGGAAATTTCGTTCACACGGTTGGCTATAGAGCCAGGTCCTTTTCCATAAGACATCAACTGAAGGTAATCCACGATGAGGAGGTCGAGCCCATTTTCCATCTGAAGACGGCGCGCCTTTGCTCGGAGTTCAGCTACAGAGGACCCAGCAGAATCATCGATGAAAAGTTTGCATTGATTGAGTTGATCCATCACTTGACCCATACGCATGAAATCTTCCTGACTGAGCTGTCCATTCTTGAGCTTCCAACTGTCCACTCCCAGGAGAGAAACGAAAAGGCGTTCCACCAACTGTTCTTTAGACATTTCCAAAGAGATGATTCCGATGCTCAAACCTCTAGTAGATGTGTTGACGGCAATGTTCAAGGCAAAAGCCGTCTTTCCCATAGAAGGACGCGCGGCAAGGATCACCAGGTCAGAAGGCTGCATTCCAGTGAGAATGCGGTCAAGAGACGCAAACCCAGTCTGCAAGCCTTTGTACTTTTCAGCAGTTTCTGGGTCGTGAAGTTCAGAAATCTTCTCGTAGGTAGAGCTGAGAATGTCCTTGATTGGCACGAAGCGATTTCGCATGAAGGTCTGCGATACAGCAAAAAGTTCTTGTTCTGCCTGGTCCACCAGCTCGTCCACTTCTTCGTCTTCTTTTTGTCCAATAGCTGCTATGTTTGAACCCGCTGTAATGAGCTTTCGTAGTGTTGATTTCTGTTTAACAAGCAGGGCGTATTGAAAAACGTGGGAAGCAGTAAGAACCTCGTTGCACAGTTCTTTAAGGTACGTTTCTCCTCCAATTTCTTCTAGCTTGCCCTGATCTTTGAGCCAAGCTGAAACAGTAAGTACGTCGATGGGGGAACGCTTTGCAAAAAGATCTTGCATCCCCTTGTAAATGAGTCCGTGCACATCAAAGTAAAAATCTTCAGGCTCAAGAAGGTCTGCCACTTTCACAACGGCATTTTTTTCAATCATGATGGAGCCCAAAACAGAGCGTTCGGCTTCCAGGTTCTGTGGGGGAACGTGATTTTTGTTGTTCATGAAAGGGCCTTTTTTGGATTCTCAGTTTTGCACATTTGCATGACGCGTACAAGAGACTCTAGGCTTTTCTTATGGAAATCTTGGACTTCGGCCTATGGTGTGAGGATCAGGCTGCCGAATACCTGAAAACGGTAAAAGGGTGGTCTATTCTCGAAAGACGGGTGCGTTTTCGAGAGGGGGAAATCGATCTGATAGCTCGCCATTCGGAGGCTTTGGTTTTTGTCGAAGTGAAAGGTTTACGAAGCCGAACTTTTGGGGCTGTTGTCGAACATGTAACAGCAGAAAAAGTCCGCCGAATGAAGCGCGCGATCATGCGGTGGAGGATGTGCACGGACTGTTTTTTGCCAGGGGAATTGCTTTTTTTAGGGGTCACTCTGGAACATGGCCAGGTTTTTTTTGAAGAGCTGTCTATGGAGTGACAACAGATTTTTGATCTGTTGCCGCGCGATGAAAAATGCACTGTTTTTGTTTTTAGGAGAGAGTGGGAGTCCTTTTTAAATTTATGGCGGTTCAAATTTCAAGCTACGCACTCAGAGGTTTGCAAGCCCATCCCGTTCAGATTGAAGTGGACGTGTGTAAAGGCATGCCGTATTTCACCATCATCGGCATGGCCAGTACTAGTGTCCAAGAAGCCAAAGAGCGCGTACGTGGAGCCATTCAAAATAGTGGATTCCGTTTCCCCCTTATTCGTAAGACGGTCAATTTAGCACCGGCAGATTTGCCCAAACGCGGCTCTCACTATGATCTGCCTATGGCTCTTGGCTTGTTGGTCGCCAGCGGCCAGATCTCTTCTTTGCCTGAAAAAACTTTATTCTTTGGTGAACTGGGATTGGAAGGCGGTTTAAGACCTGTAACAGGGGCAATGCTGGGCGTTCTTTTTGCAAAAGAACATGGCTTTAAAGAAGTTGTTCTCCCAGAGGCAAACCTCCAAGAGGCATCTGTGGTCGAAGGCATCCAATTGCTCCCTGTAAGAAGTTTAAAGGAATTGCTGCTGCACCTTAAAGGGAGTGCCCTTATTCCGAAAGAAACGTTTAAAAATGCCCCATTGCCACCCAAGCCCAGTTTTGATTTAACGGAGGTTTCAGGCCATTGCATGCCAAAACGCGCTTTGGTTTTGGCCGCTGCAGGGGGACATCACGTGCTAATGTCCGGACCTCCTGGAAGTGGCAAGAGCCTCTTAGCCTTGGGGTTTTCCTCTCTTTTTCCAGCCCTAACAAAAGAAGAGGCTCTTGAGGTTTGGCGAATCCATTCAGCTTCGAATGAAACTTTGCCCACCTTGTACCGCAGACCATTTCGTTCTCTACATGGGCAGGCCACAGCCCATCAACTTTTAGGAGGCGGCCCACAAATGGTTCCTGGTGAGGTGAGCTTGGCACACAAAGGAGTCTTGTTCATTGATGAATTGCCAGAACTGTCCCGACACTGCATCGAAGCATTGCGCCTTCCTCTCGAAAGCAAGGAAATCAGCTTGCGTCATGGAGGCTGTGTGGAACATTACCCCTGTGAATTTCAGCTTATTGCTGCAATGAACCCCTGCCCCTGCGGCTATTACGGCGACCCACAAAAAACATGCCTATGTGCACCTCACCGCATCAAAAAATACCAGTCCAAACTTTCTGGACCGATCTTGGACCGCATCGATATTCACGTAGACGTGCCTCGTCTTTCCTACGAAGAAATGGCGGAACTGAATCCCGAAGCTTTGCCAAAACTTTTAGAAAAAATCAGGATTGCAAGAGATCGACAAACGACACGCCAAGGCTGCCTGAATCAGCACCTTGGGCCGGGAGCACTGCGCCGCTTAAAAGTGAGTTCAGCAGGTTCAAAAATTTTGCGCGATTTTTCCAATCGGTTTGCACTTTCTGGAAGAGGAATCCATCGGACCCTGCGTTTGGCACAAACCCTTGCGGACTTGGATCAAAAAGATGAGATTCAAGAGGCTCATTTTCTCGAAGCAATCCAGTTCAGAATTCCCACACAAGGAGGCTTGCTGGATTGAGAAGAAAGTCTTGCTTCCACATAGGCCACGGAGTAGATTCTTTGCGAACCTTTTCCCATCCTCCTTGCGTCACGCTGCCAAGACACTTCGTCTGCCTAAAAAAGTTCTGCTTTTGGGCTCAGGCGCTCTTAAAATTGGCCAAGCGGGAGAGTTTGATTACTCTGGTTCTCAAGCCATAAAGGCTCTGAAAGAAGAAGGCATCGTGGTTGTTTTGATCAATCCAAACATCGCCACTTACCAGACAAACAAAGGACTTGCAGACGTTGTGTACTTTTTGCCTGTCACTCCATTTTTTGTGGAAAAAGTGATTGAAAGAGAAAAGCCAGATGGTCTCTTATTAAGTTTTGGTGGGCAGACCGCCCTAAACTGTGGAGTTACTCTAAAAAATAGCGGCGTCCTGAAAAAACATTCTGTGGAAGTCTTGGGAACACCAGTGGAATCGATTGAGATTACCGAGGATAGAGATTTGTTCAACAAGGCTCTGCAGAAAATCGATGTGGATGTACCACGAAGCGTGGCCTGTACGAGCATCCCTCAGGCACTCAAGGCTGCAGAGGAGGTGGGCTACCCCATTCTTTGCCGAGCTGCTTACACGCTGGGCGGTCAGGGCAGTGGATTCGCAAAAGACGAAAATGAATTGAAACCACTCCTGGAAACGGCTTTTGCATTTTCTCCACAAGTGCTTGTAGAAGAGAGTTTAAAAGGTTGGAAAGAAGTTGAATATGAAGTGGTACGTGACTCTAAAGACAACTGTGTGACGGTTTGTAATATGGAAAATTTCGACCCGCTCGGAATTCACACTGGAGAAAGCATTGTGGTGGCTCCATCCCAAACCTTAAGCAACAGCGAATACCACATGCTCCGTGAAATTGCGATCAAGGTGATTCGACATTTGGGCATTGTGGGGGAGTGCAACATTCAATATGCGCTGGACCCAAAATCTGAACGCTACCGGGTGATTGAGGTGAATGCACGACTTTCACGCTCTTCGGCTTTGGCTTCCAAGGCAACAGGGTATCCGCTGGCCTACGTAGCCGCGAAACTGGCATTGGGGTATTCATTGGTAGAATTGCGGAACGCAATCACTGGGGTGACCACCGCCTGTTTTGAACCTGCCCTTGATTACCTAGCTCTAAAAGTACCTCGTTGGGACTTGGATAAATTCCGCAAAGTCTCTCACCAAATCACGAGCGAAATGAAGTCAGTAGGTGAAATCATGGCCCTCGGACGCAGCTTTGAAGAAGTGATCCAAAAGGGTCTCCGCATGCTGCAAATCGGCTTGGTAGGCCTAACAGAAAATGACCGTTTGGGGGTCGCGAGTGAGAACTTGAAAAAGGAGATTTCCGAACCCACTCCTAAGCGTATTTTGGCCGTTGCTGATGCTTTAGCGCAAGGATGGACCATTGAAAAAATCCACGAATTGTCTGGCATTGATCCTTGGTTCCTTGGAAAACTCAAGAATATCGTTGAACTGAATCAACGCCTGCACAACGACCTGTTGGATGAAGAGCTCATGTTGGAAACCAAACGCGCCGGCTTTTCTGACAAACAAATTGCTTTGGCTCGCAAACAAGAAGAAGGCGACATTCGCAAGATTCGGAAATCTTTTGGCGTGCTCCCTGTAGTCAAACAGATCGACACTATGGCTGCCGAATATCCAGCACAAACCAATTACCTCTATGTGACTTACCATGGCACAGAGCATGACATTGCATTCAAATCTAAAAAGAAGCGCGCCATGATCTTGGGCAGCGGTGCATACTGCATCGGCTCCTCAGTGGAGTTCGACTGGTCCTGTGTGATGGCAACTCAAGCATTTGCAGAGCGCGGTTACGAGACCATCATGATCAACTACAATCCGGAAACCGTGTCCACCGATTACGACATGTGCGACAAGCTCTACTTCGACGAGCTGTCGCTCGAGCGCGTTCTCGACATTCACGAACTGGAAAATCCAGAGGGCGTGGTGGTTTCAACGGGTGGACAGATTGCAAACAATTTGGTGAACAAATTGCATGCCGAAGGTGTGCCAATTTTTGGGACCCATCCAAGTGCGATCGACCGAGCTGAAAATCGCCACAAATTCTCCCAAATGCTCGACCAAATCGGAGTGGATCAGCCGAAATGGAAGGATTTTGCCGATATCAAAAAGGCCTTTGCCTTTGCCAACGAAGTGGGCTATCCCGTTTTGGTTCGGCCCTCCTACGTGCTTTCTGGAGCCGCTATGGCTGTGGCCCACAACGAAGAGAGTCTGCAGCTTTACCTAAGCAAAGCCGCTCGTATTTCCAAAGAGGCTCCCGTCATCATCACCAAGTTTGAGACTGGAGCAAAAGAAATTGAGATCGATGCCGTGGCGCAGGATGGGGAATTGCTCATCTATGCCATTGCTGAACATGTTGAAAATGCCGGCGTGCACAGTGGAGATGCGACCATTGTGCTGCCTCCACAAAAACTCTACCTCGAAACCGTGAAACGCATCCGTTTGGCCAGCAAAAAAATAGCCAAGGAGCTCAAGATCAGCGGGCCCTTCAACATTCAATTTTTAGCCGTGAAAAATGGCATCAAAGTGATCGAATGCAATGTGCGTTCCAGCCGCAGCTTTCCCTTCAGCTCCAAAGTTACGGGGTACAACTTCATTGAAATCGCTGTGGAAGCCATGCTCGGGGAAGCGAAAGCAAAGGAGTATCGAACCCTAGACCTCGACTACGTGGGCGTGAAAGCCCCTCAATTTTCTTTCTCCCGTTTGAAGGGGGCTGACCCAGTTTTGAGCGTAGAAATGGCGTCCACTGGAGAAGTTGCTTGCTTTGGGGAAACTCTTCACGAAGCCTTTTTAAAGGCCATGCTTTCGACTGGCTTTGTGATCCCTAAAAAGAATATTTTGATCTCCATTGGAAAGACTGAAGACAAGGCGGCCTTCCTGCCCACCGCAAAAAAAATGTTGGATTTGGGCTTCACCCTCTTCGCTACTCCGGGCACTGCAGAAGTTTTCACAAAGGAAGGCATCCCTGTGACAGTGGTGCACAAGGCGGGCTCTGGCAAACATCCTGATTTTGCGGAGATCATTCAAAAGGATAAAGTGGATTGGGTGATCAATTTGCCACGCAATTTTTCGCACGAGGAAATGACTCTGGGCTACACCATCCGTCGTCTGACCATCGACGCCAACATTCCGCTGACCACGAATTTGCAGCTCGCCAAACTTTTGGTGGACACTCTCGAACTCTACAAGTCCGACGATCTTAAGATTGAGCCTTGGAGCACTTACGTTAAATCGTAGCGGATGCGGGTGAGTCCCTTTTTTGAGGAAATTTTGGGCAAAGTGATGTGACCAACCTCACGAATGTCTTCAACGTGGGTGCCGCCGCAGGGACAGCTGTGGCCAGCCATGCTCACGGTACGCAAGGGTTTGCCAGTGGCGTGGGCTCCCGTCTCGAGCTGCTTTTCGACAGGGCCACCTGCTTGGAGACGGGCGTTGAGTGCAGCTTCGAGCTCGCTTCTGAATGATTCGGTCGTGTCCACCCCCCCTTCGTATTCCACAAAGGGTGAGTCGGGGAAGTGGTAGCCGCGCAGGGGTTTTAGGTGAGGGTATTTTTGAAAGAGGATCGCGTCGAGCACGTGCGCGGCGGAGTGTAGGCGAGCGTGGAGTCGGCGTTTGGCTTCGTCGATGTGCAGGGTCACTTCGTCGCCGACTCCCATCTCTCCTTCCTCAAACTGCCCAATGTGCCAGACTTCATCGTTTTGGTAACGTACTTCTTCCACGCGAAAGCGCGTTGTGCTGGATTCGATCAGCCCCGTGTCGTAGGGTTGGCCACCACCTTGAGGGTAGAAAATCGTTTGGTCTAGTGCGAGTGCGGGGCGACCGTCTTCCCAAGTGGAAACTACAGTTGCTTTGGCCGTGGCGGTGAAGCAGTAGCTGTCTTCGTAATAGAGGAGTTGGGTCATGAATATCGTTTAAATTTCTTGACACTCATTTTCTTTTAAAGTCATAATTGGGTCAATCCTTACTATAAAACTGATGTCAACAAAATCTGACGATCTTGCGGTTAAAAAATTGCTTCCGCTGGGGCTGAATCCCAAAGAGGCGCGAATTTATTTAGCCCTTTTGGAGTTTGGCAACCAACCTGCCTCCGTGCTTGCCAAGAAAACTGGCTTGCCCAAGGCGAGTGTGCTTTTTTTGTTGGAAGGGCTGGTGGGGTTGGGCTACGTGCGCAAATCGCAAAAGGGCCGCACGCAATATTTTTACGCCGACCCTAAGGATTTGAAGCGCGCGAAAGAAGCAGCGCTCCACGCCGAAGGCCAACAGCTCAAGGAGGTTTTGCCGCTTTTGGAGGAATTTAGGAACCCCTTCACCGCGCCGCCCAAACTCAGTTTTTTTGAAGGGCTGGATGCCTGCCGCAAGGCCTATTGGCAGCTACTGGAAAGCTCCGCCGAAATTCGTGAATTTGGCTCCCACGACGACCTCGAAAAAATGGGTGAGCAGTTCATGGCAGACTTCATTGCGGAGCGTAAAAAGCGCAAACTTTTCTTAAAGGCGATCTGTGTGGACAATCCCACGCACCGCCGCTACGCCAAACTCGACAAAGTCCAGTTCCGTGACTGCCTGATTTATCCTGCAAAGATCGGCCGCATCTACTCTTCCATCGCGATTTTTGAAGACAAGGTTTTGCTTTTGAACCTCTACCGGGATGCCTTTGCGATTCTGATCGAGAACAAGGAAGTGGCCGAGACCCTGCGCACCATTCACCTCTTGATTCGGGGCAATTGAAGCCCGTAATATAGCCGCATGGATTTCCTCCCCGATTCGATTTTGCGGCTCATCAACGAGCTCGGACGTTTGCCTGGCATTGGTCCAAAAAGCGCGCAGCGCCTGGCCTTTCACCTGCTCAAGCAGCCCAACGTACGCAACGACAGTCTCGCCCAGGCCATCTCCAAGGCGCGGGAAGGCGTGCTCACGTGTTCGCAATGCCAAAGCCTCACCGACCAGGAGGTCTGCCGCATCTGCTCCAACCCCACTCGTGAACGCGACAAATTGTGCATTGTGGAGAGCACGCTGGACCTCATCGCACTAGAAAAAACCGGGGAGTACAAGGGCCTCTACCACGTGCTGCAGGGCCGACTTTCACCCTTGGAAGGAATCGGGCCCGAACAACTCAAAATCGCCGAACTTTTTGCACGTCTGACAAAAGAAAATCAGCCGATTCGTGAAATTATTTTGGCGCTGAACCCCGACCTCGAAGGCGACACCACCGCGCTCTTTTTACAAAAAAAACTGGCAAGCTTTTCTGTGCTTTCGGTTTCAAGAATTGCACGGGGAATTCCGACGGGTGGGCACTTGGAATACACGGATGACGCCACGCTCATACGAGCTTTGCAGGGGCGTCAAGTGCTTTCTTAAAAAGCCTGTGTTACGATACACACATGCCACGTTTGACTCTGGAAGAACAAGGATTCAAAGACTTGCTTGCTTGTCTTAAAAAGGAGCAAGTGAATGTTAAAGAAAGCCGTATACAGCGTGCGTTTGAGTTTGCAAAAAGGGCCCATGAAGGCCAATTTCGCATGTCTGGAGTGCCGTACATTTGCCATCCGGTAGAAACCGCACGGATTTTAGCCGAATTGAAGATGGATGAAGAAAGCATCATCGCAGGGATACTGCATGATGTGCCCGAAGATACACAGTACACTGTTAAAGACATTGAAATTCGCTTTGGGAAACAAGTAGCAAAATTGGTTTTTGCACTCACCAAGCTCTCCAAAGTGCACTACAAACACTCGATGGGGGAACGCCAGGTGCAGTCTCTAAGACGCTTGTTCATTGAAATCGCCAACGACCCAAGAGTGGTCATCATCAAGTTGGCAGACCGCCTGCACAACATGCGAACCCTGCAGTATTTGCGGCCTGAAAAGCAGATACGCATCGCCAAGGAAACGTTGGAAATTTTCGCCCCACTTGCCAACTTGTATGGAATCTTTCAGCTGCAAAAACCGCTGGAAGATTTGTGCTTTTTTTACCTACAACCAGATGAGTACGCTCGAATTGATGCCTTTTTACACGAACACGAATCCAGCCGAAAGCATTACATTGAAGGAACCGTGAAATTTTTTGAAAAGATGGTCAAAAAAGCGGGCATTCCAGCTCATGTAGAAGGCCGCCCCAAACACCTCTATTCGATCTATCAAAAAATGCTGCACGAAGAAAAGCTCCTGCAAGACATTTATGACTACTTTGCCATCCGTATCATTGTTAAAAAGAAAGAAGATTGTTACCGCGTTTTGGGGCTGGTGCACAGCGCCTTCAAACCTAAGCCGCAGCACTTTAAAGACTATATTGCCGTTCCAAAATTGAATGGCTACCAATCTTTGCACACCACGGTGATTGGGCATCGGGGCAAGCTCAACGAGGTACAAATCCGCACGGAAGCCATGCACGAGCAGGCAGAGTATGGGAACGCCTCGCATCTGCTCTACAAGGAAGACAAGAGCAATCCTTTTGCCGAAAGTTTGATGCAATTAAAAAAGGCCAGCAATTCAGAGCATTTCATCCAGAGCTTGCAGGAAGACATCCTCAACAAACGCATTTACGTGTTTACTCCAAGAGGAGACACTATCAATTTGCCCGAGGGGGCGACCTGCTTGGATTACATGTATGCAGTGGGCTTGCCTATGGAGGAAAATGCTTTTCGTGCAGTAGTGAACCACAAAAACTATTCCGTTGTGGGCGAATTGGAAACAGGCGACAACGTGGAGATTGTTTATCTTAAAAAACTGGGCGAGGGGCCGCAGCGCTGGTGGTTAGATCACGTAAAAACCACACTGGCAAAAAAAGCGATCCGACAGTATCTGCAAAACCAAAACCCGCGTAAAAACGTGGAGACGGGTGCCAAGCTTTTGCAACAAGCACTCGATCACGAAAGCTGTGGACCTTTCTATCTTTTGCCTCAAAACCTACTGGATCGCACTCTGGAGCACTTTGACGTTGAGCACATGGATCAATTGCTCTCCAAGATCGGACAGGGAGACCTCAGTGCCGAGCAAATCTATCAGTTCATGTTCCCAGAATTTGAAAAACGTTGGTACCAACGCATCAAACACTTTTTGTTTAAAACAGAAGATGAAGATCTTTCTTATCAAATTCGCATTAAAGTTGAAGCCTACGATCGCACTGGAATTTTACGCGAAATTTTAGAGCCCTTCTACAAGCTCAAAATCCCCATTTTATCTGTTAAAACTCAGGGCTGTACTGATTCTGGTGGACTAGAAATGCGCATTGTGAAGGGCCGAATGATTCCTCACGATCCAAAGTGTCGCGGCTATGGAATTTTTGATCTAGAAATACGAGACCACAGCACACTCATCACGCTTTTTGACCATCTGGAAAAAATTCCTGGGATTTATCGTGTGCAACGCGTGTTTCGACGCAAACAAGTGGCCTTTGGCGTCGTTTCTTTGCTCACTCTAGCCTACTTTTTGAGCTATCCATTTCTGCTCACAGCCATTCAAAAAAACACTGGCGTTACCAACTCTATTTGGTCTCATGTTTTGGTTTACTCCGGGGTTCTTTTAGTCCTTTTCCTCCTTGGATGGCTTCGTTCTTTGGGGCGAAAGACCTTCCCACACTTTGGGGAAACAACCCAGTTTTGGTCTATTTCTTTCGGCCTAACCACGCTGGCCGTGGTCTCCCTTTTTGTGAACAATGCCTTCTTCGATTTGAATCTTTCTTGGGTGGTCAATTTGATCTTTTCTTCCCTGGTGCTCTTTTCCTTTTACTTGTCTCATAGAAACCATGAAGCACAAAAGGCCCGTGTCTTCAGGGAGAACCTTGACTTTAACCCTAAAAAGACCTAGAATCCTGCTCGCTTTAAACAAAACCTATAGCTAAGTCTTTTCGAATCAATCGCCAGATCAAGTCTCCAACCATTCGTCTCATCGACTCTGGTGAGGAGCAAAAGGGGATCATGGGGCTAGAGAAGGCGCTTTCTCTAGCACAAGAAAGTGGTTTAGACCTGGTAGAGGTGTCTCCGAACACTCATCCGCCCGTCTGCCGGATCATGGACTACGGAAAGTTCATCTACCGACAGAATAAGCTGGACCAAAAACATCGATCCAAGCAGAAGAAGAACGAAGTGAAGGGAATACGAATCAGTTTGAGAACGGGAGATCACGATGTGCAAGTGAAGGTGAAACAGGCTAAAAAGTTCTTGGACGAAGGCAATTCCATCAAAGTCGCCTTGATTTTCCGGGGAAGAGAGGTTACACAATATGACCTGGCTGTGGAGAAGATGCAGCAAATCAAGGAAGAGCTTAAAGATATCGCCAAGTGCGATCAGGAACCAAAAAAACAAGGGTATAACCTATTCATGATTCTTTCACCCCTCAAATAATGCCAGGCAAAGCTAAAGTAGGAAAACAGAAGGCCCACAGTGGAGCCAAGAAGCGCGCTCGAACGACCGCTTCTGGAAAAGTGCAGGTTCAAAAGGCCGCACACAACCACCGTTTGGATCCAAAAAACTCACGTCAGCTCAATTTGGGAGGACGTCGAAAGACCTTGAAGGGCAAGCTCGCTCGCAAAGTGAAGCACCTTCTCGGATAAATATATTAATGAAGCAGGCCCCGGGCTCAACCACCGCCTTGTGGGCCGCAATCTAAATTTTTTTAACCCTAGCAATTATGTCTAGAGTCAAGCGTGGGACGAATCAACGTCGTCGTCACAACAAGGTTCTCAAGGCCGCAAAAGGATACCGTGGTATCCGAAACCGTCTTTATCGTGCCGCTAAGAATGCGGTCGCTAAAGCTGGAGTTCATGCTTACGCACACCGCCGCACTAAGAAACGTGATTTCCGCTCTTTGTGGATCGTGCGTTTGAACGCAGCGTGCCGCATGCACGGAATAAGCTACAGCCGTTTCATCCATGCGATGCAAGAACAGCAGATCGGTCTCGACCGCAAGGTTTTGAGCGACATTGCCATTCATGAACCCAAGGTGTTTGAAGCGATTGTGAAAGGATTGCAAAAGTAATTTTGAAAAGAGCCCCATTTCCCACGGGGCTCTTTTTTGTGTCAATTCTAAAAATCAAAGTCCAATCACTACTCTTCCCAAAGACCTCCCCAGTGCGTCTAAGACTCCGAGGACTTCTTGATGTGGTATGATTTTCCGTCTATTTGTTTGGTCAGAGACGAGCAGTCCAGCGCCAAGCAGTCTCTCTGCAAACTCCCCTTTAAAAATAGTGACCCCTCCAGTAGTCCAGGCAGGATAGTCAAGACAGGTTCCGGAGATCCATCTGCCTCGAAACACACGGGTCTCTGCCGTGCCCTGCGTGAAGGAAAAAATGGCTGAACCCGATGGTGCAAAACAAACACGAAGCCCCTCTTCGGGGACAGCCATGGTTACGGACTCCCCCCAGGGAAAGCTGCGGTTCGGTTCTCGAACCACATTGCTCATCCCCCTAGAAGGACCACGAAGCGCGGCTCTCAACCCATTGGTGCGGGCGTCTATAACAGAAAGCGCTTCCCTGTATGATGCGCGGGGGATGGGCAGATCTTCTGGAGATGAAAACGGGTTGTCTATTTCTGACATGGCTTGCCTCAAGAAATTTATCACTCAATATAAACATTTTTTAATTTTTGTCAACCTTTGCCCCAACCGCCATTTCCTGCTAGGATGTTTTAAACAAACCCCTTATGAAAGCCATTTTCCGACAATGGGTCTTCCGCTATCTGCGTTTCTTAGCCAAAGCCCGACTCAGTAAAATGGGTGCTAAGGTTGTGGGCGTCACGGGCAGTGCTGGAAAAACAACCACGAAGGAGGCAATTGCATCTGTTTTAAGCCAGAGCTTCAAGATTAAAAAGAGTGAGGGAAACCTGAACACGGAATTTGGGGCCGCATTGAGCCTCTTGGACGAAAAATCAGGGTATTCCTCTCCCTGGCAGTGGGCCAAAACTTTGTGGCACGCCACATTGGGTCACTTCAAGACCGTCCCTCCTTGTGAACTTTTGGTCATGGAAATGGGCGTGGATGCTCCTGGGGACATGAGCCGGATTTTGGAGGTGCTTCGACCAGATATCATGGTTTTTTTGAACGTGAAAAATGTGCATCGTGAAAAGGATCAATTTCCGAATCGTCAGGCTATCTTTGATGAGAAATCCAAGGCCTGTGTTGCTGTTCCAAAAGGTGGGTGGGTGGTTTTGAATAAAGACGACATGTTCGTGCATCAGCTGGAAGACAAATTGCCTGCAGAAACGGTAACCATTGGAACGATTGAGGGCTGTGACCTTCAAGCCAAAGACATTCAAAGCACTCGCGATGGACTTTCTTTCACACTGGTCTTTGACAAAGAAGAGCACCCCGTGCGATTGCCTCATGTTTTGGGAGCTTGCCACGTGTATCCTGCACTGGCTGCAACAGCCGTTGGATTCATCAACCAGATGCCATGGAAAGAAATCCTCAAGGGTTTGGAAGCATTTCGTCTTCCTCCAGGGCGTATGGGTTTGATTGAAGGGAAAAGTGGCTCCATTATCATCGACAGCTCCTACAATGCTTCTCCAGACACCATGGAAGAGGCATTGGAAGTTCTAAAACTATTCCCGGGGCGAAAAATTGCTGCACTCGGAACAATGAATGAGCTCGGAGAACTCACAGAAAGTGAGCATCTTAAGGTCGGAAAAATGGTGCCCCACTATGCTGATATGCTTTTGGCTGTTGGCCTGCAAGCCCCTTTGCTGGCAGAAGGTGCTTCTCGTGGGGGCATGTCTGCTTCCATGATTCATACCTTTAAAACCTCAAAAGAAGCGGGTGAGTTCTTGAGTCAAATTTTAAGCCCACGCGACACAATTTTGGTCAAAGGGTCTCAAAACAATGTGCGCATGGAGCGTCTCATTAAAATCTGTATGGAACATCCAGAAGATGCCCGGCATTTGCTCGTACGCCAAGAGCCCTACTGGTTAACCAAACTTTAAAATGCTCATTGGTCATCAGGAGCTTTTTCAAGGTCTACTTAAGGAGGCTCAAGAGGGTCGGCTTCATCACGCCCAAATTTTCATTGGCCCTGAACATGTAGGAAAGACGCGTACCGCTCTAGAGCTGGCCATAGCCATGCAGGGCGGTAACGAGAACCCAGTTCTTCGCCAACACATTTTGAATGGAATACACCCCGACACTCTACTGTATTTGGACAATGGAGAGTTTTTGAGTGTCGAAGTTGTACGGGATTTGGTGACTCGAGTTCAACAAAGCCACCAGGCTCCCTACCTAATTGTTGTTTTAGAAAACTTACACCGACTGCGTTTAGAAGCTGCCAACACTTTATTAAAAACCTTAGAAGAACCTCCAGCAGGCACCGTGTTCTTTTTAACAGCACCCAACGAGGACGCTGTTTTGCCTACTTTGCGCTCACGAGCACGTTGCACTTTCTTCAGAACGGTAGACAACGAACTTCTAAAGCGCGCTTGCGATGGCCATGTGGCCACAGATCTTCTAGTGAACTTTGCTATGGGACGCCCAGGTAAGTTGCGCCGCTTGATTGACGACCCCGCCTACTTCAAAGCTCACCAAGAGATGCAGGAGGCTTTGGGGTTGTTTTTTGAACATCCAAGCATTGTGGGTGCGCTCCAAATGGCTCGGACCTACGAACAGTCAGATTATTTCAAGGAATGGCTTGACATGCTTCTCCACCGTGCGAGAACATTTGCCTTGTCCGAAAAGCGCCCAGAATTGCTCAAAGGGGTAGACCTCACGCGACTTTTGGAGGCTACGGAAGAGGCGCACGGCCAACTAAAAAACAACGTAAATAAGAAACTGCTCATAGAAAACCTTCTTTTACCTCTCGTGCCATAATGATTTACTGGATCTTTTTCATTCTCAGTCTCGTTTTTATCGCCTTGATTGTTGCACGCCGTTTGCGCGTAACCTATTTAGACTCACACTTCCAGCAAAGCTTGGCGGAGGAAGCAGCTCTTGAACAAGCTCTTGATGAGGCTTTTGAAGAAGCGGAGGAAAAGCCGGTAGTAGAAGTCGAGGAAAGCCCTCGACAGCTTTTTTTAAAGGCCGATACTCACTTCAGCCGCAATGAATTGGATGAAGCAGAGGCAACACTTTTATTGCTTCTACAGGTTGAAGCCAACCATTTAGAAGGCCACCACAAACTGGGGTTGCTCTACTTAAAAAAAGGCGACTATCCCCAGGCAGAACTCTATTTCTCCCGACTTATTAACCTCAAAAAAGACCCCATTTTTTACAGCAACTTAGGGGCTGCCCTCTACCATCAACAACGCCTCGTCGAAGCTGCCGAAGCTTACGAAAATGCCCTAAGTCTGGATGACAAACGTGCAGAGCGTTTTGAGAGTCTGGCTCAGGTTTACCACGAGCTGGGAGAGCTTGATAAAGCTCTGGAACACTTTGAACGTGCGAGTCTTAAAAAACCTCGCGATTTGAATCTGAAATTCATTCTGGCCGACTACTATGAACGCCTCGAGCGCTATGAAGAATGTGCAAGTCAACTGCAACGGGTACTGGAAATTCAGCCCTACAACGAAGATGCTCACACTCGTTTAGAAGAAATGAAGAAGAAGGGCAAGGCTTAGCCCTCCACTGGAGCTGCCGCATCGGCTGCTTTTCCTTCTAGGTATTTGGCTGGCATGGCTCGATAATCGGAGTGAATGTTTTCGCGTTCTCCAACAGTTCCATCGCCATAGGTAATGGTGCGGTACCAATCCACTTTAAAACCTGTGTGTGCATACGACTCAAGCTGCCGTTCACCTGGGGGCAATTCGTCTGTATAGGTGATTTGTGGGGTGCCAATAGAAGAATAGCCGTAAGCATACGGCCCCTCCATTTTCACAGTGCGCCCATCATTCTTCCCATAGAAAACAAAGAACGCCTCATAACCATCTGCGTAACTTTGAATGAGGATTGGAGCTCCAGTGTCGTTGTTAAAGACAAAGCGGGGTGCGGGGTCGTAGATGGTGGCATCGAGACCATGACCCGCAACCTGCGAGTAGTAGGAAACGGCATAGGAGTGGTTTTGACGTTCCACGATGGGCAGCCCGTAAAAGAGTGCTGCTCTATAAGCAGTGGTGGAAACCTGGCAAAGCCCTCCACCAAATTCAGGAATAGTGTCGTTCCCTTTGATCACAAGTTCAGCACGCCAGCCCTCGGCAGCAGAAATCTCGCCCATGAGGTCATTGAACACAAAATTCTCTCCTGGTTGGATCACGATTCCGTTGAACTTGTTCATGCCCACATTGATGTTGTGCACACGGTTGGTGGGTGAACCATAAAAAG
>CAYLWB010000009.1:29264-35921 GCA_964387375.1 uncultured Candidatus Peribacteria bacterium
TTGTTCATGCCCACATTGATGTTGTGCACACGGTTGGTGGGTGAACCATAAAAAGTTGTGTAGCCCACACTGAGCAGATCCGTGACCCCCTGAGCCTCGAGTTCTGCTGGAGCTGTGATCTCAGGCTGGATTTTTTCGATAGGCAGATTGAGCTCCCAGGTGAACTCGGGAAGCAGGAATTGGCTTTGCAGGGTAGCAAGCAGGTCTTCTCTTTTAACCTTAACTCCAAAGCGCGCACTGCCTTCAAACACGTATTTTCCATTTTCATCCATAGTGATGGTCACCCCTTGAGGCTCCTGTTCCACTTCTGGCAGGACAAGTTCTTGGAGCGTGGCTTCAACAGCTGTTGTGTCCAAAGTGAGTGTGCCCTCAGTAGGAGTAAACCAGTTCAAGTGCTCCGCCAAAGGGAGTTGCCATGCGGAGGCGCTCTCTTCTTTTTTGAGGACCAGTGTTTTGCCAATCAGAGGTTCAAGTTCTCCGCGTACGGCTTCGAGCTCTAGAGTGGTGAGTTCAGGCTCTTTTTCAAGCAAGGGGAGGGCAAGTTCGGTGGGCAGACCAAACCCAAAATCCCAGGCGTTTTGGAATTCGGCAAGGAAGGCAACTTCGTCGAGTGAATAGCCCAGTTCGGAAGCTTGGAGTTTGAGCGCACCGTTTTCCATTAGGAAGCCGGCATTCTTGGGCTGTTTTTCGAAGGCATAAGGAGTTAGCGCTAGGTGAGCTTTTTCAGTATCAAGGGTGAGGGGTGTTTCGAAATCCTTTCCAAGGAAAAAGAGTCGAATTTTTTCAAAAGGTTTAGGTCCTTCGGAAAGGTACTGGTGCAAAGCCTCGGAATCCATACCCACTCCCAAAGCAGAGAGCGAAAGGGATGCTTGATTTGCACCCACGGTCAACGTCACCTTCGTATTGAGTGCTTGAGATTCCGTTTCCAAAAGAGCAGCGTTGGCTTCTTCAAAAGAGTTGTACGAAGCCAGTGTGCCCTGAGGTAGACGGATCTTTGCAAGAAAACGTTGCTCGGGGAGCTTGGTGATTTGATAAGCGCCCGCTAAAAGTCCAAGCGCAAAAACGACAAGACCTACGGCGAGGATAACTTGTTTAGAAAGCAATTTCATTCGAAGTCAGGAGTATGAGTGGGTAAATGTTCGGGCTCATGAGGAATTTCTCTCATGGTGTGCTGTGATTTCGCTTTTCCAAACAGCAGCCTTTTTATTAAACGGAAAAAACCCCAAGTGGTTTCTCTCGCCAAAGTACTCACTTCTTTTATTTCCTCAGATACCCCTGCTGTATGCGCTTTGATTTGTGCTCGAGTCTCCTTTCCAGGCTTTGGCGCAACAGAAGCACCAAGTGCAGATCCAATGGCTGTGCCAATGATGGCACCCATGATCACTTTATCCAGAGTGGAAGAGTGTTTTGGTTCTTCTTTGAAGTCGTCTTCAGACATAGTAAGTTTTTAGGATTTTCCAGAACGGATTTTCTCCGAGGCGTAATCCACGGACTTTACCTGACGGATCAGGTTTACCTTGATAATGCCGGGGAATGCAAGCTCTTCGGAGATTTTTCCTGCAATACCCTCTCCTAATGGGGTCATCGCTTCATCTCCAACCTTGTCTTTATCCACAAACACACGCACTTCTCGGCCAGCAGACATGGTGTGCACCTTGCTCACTCCAGGGAAGGCGAAGGCTGTATCCTCAAGCTGCTTCATGCGCTCAAAGTAGTTTGTAACAGATTCCATGCGGGCCCCTGGGCGCCCACCAGAGATCGCATCCACCGCCTTCACAATAAAGTCGGCAGGGCTTTCACAAGGAGCTTTGTCATGATGAACGAAGGCCGCATGAACGATGGCTGGATCGTAGTTGTGCTTTTCAAGAATTTCTTTGGAAAGATCATCATGAGAGCCACCAATGTCATGGTCGATCGCCTTTCCAATATCGTGGTAAAAGGCTGCCTGCATCGCAGTGTTCACGTCTGAACCAATGAATTCGGCAATGAGACGTGCTGCATAGGCCATCTCTAGAGAGTGGTGAATGATGTTTTGCCCATAACTGGTTCGGAAATAGAGTCGTCCAATGTAGTTCACCAATTCCGCTGGTGTGTTTTTGGGGTCAAGACCCATCTGTTTTAGAGCCCATTCCCCCTTGCGGTCACACTCTTCCATGATCTCTTTTTCAGATTCAGCCAAAGTTTCGTCAATCATTGCGTGTGTGATGCGCTTTTCTTTTTGAGTACGCTTTTGCATTTTTTGAATCGCACGTTTTGCAATATTGCGGCGCAGGAGGTTCAATCCTCCAACATAAATCGTTTCCGTATCCCCAAGATTGAAGAGCACGGCAACAGGAATTTTGCTTTCCAAGTAACGAATGTTTTCACCCTCTTTCCCAATGAGAAGACCCTTGAAACTGTCCTCTTTGACTGTGATGCTGGTGCTGTTTTTATCTACCGAACTGGGCACGCCCAAACGTTGGATGACGATCTGAAGGATGGACTTTGCGTGACGAGCCACCTCTTCTTCAAGCTCGTCGAGGGTGGCTTTTTGGCGAATTTCTTTGCCTTCACTAAGAATCTTGTCCAGCTCTTCTTCCACCAGTTTTCGCCCCTTTTCTTCGGAGATATTGCTTGCCTTGGCAAGGCGTTCGATGCCCGCTTTACGAACTTCTTCTGCCTTTGCCTGTAGGTGCTGGATCTCCTTTTGAAGTTCTTCCACCGCTTTTTTGCGTTCTTCATGACGCTCTTCACGGCGTTTCACCAGTTCTTCCTTTTCCTTTAAAGTCTCTTCAACATGTTCGAGGTGTTTTTCAATCGACTTTTCTTCTTCTGCAAAAGCCCTCTGCAAAGCAGCAACCTGATCTTGAGCCGCTTCGAGTGTTTTTTTAGCCTCCTCTTTAGCGTTTTCCAAATCAAGCTTGTCTTGAACAGTACCTCTTGTGGAAGAGCTGTTCGGCCAAAAGAGTGATGCTGCCCCACCCACGATTAGCCCCGCAATAAGAATCAGTACCGAAGACATTTGTGTATAAATATGGCCCTAGCTTAACAGAAAAACTTCCGCTTTACTACCCCTGAAGTTCTTGTAAAACTCGTTTCAAAATTTTGCCCGCTTCTTCAATTTCTTTTTTTGTAGTGGGACTGCCCAAAGTGATGCGCAGCGATTCGTTCGCTTTTTTTGGATTCTGCCCCAAAGCCAAAAGCACAGGAGAGGGTTTGGTTTTCCCCGAGGAACAGGCTGACCCGCTAGAAACCGCCAGCCCCTCCATGTCCAGACGCATGACCATTGTTTCCCCAGACACACCCTCCACGTGCAAATTGATGTTGTTGGTCAAACGACTGTCTCGAGAGCCGTTCAAAGTGACGCCAGGGATTTTCAGCAGCTCATCTAGAAGTTGATCGCGCAACTTTGCGATATGAGCCGCTTTTTTTGGGCCATCTTCGAGCGTGAGTTCCAGTGCCTTGGCAAAGCCCACAATGCTTGCTGTGTTTTCGGTGCCACCGCGCATGCGAAACTCTTGGCCACCACCACGGATCAGAGGCACAAGCTTCACTCCTTCCCGAATGTAGAGCAGTCCAACACCTTTGGGCCCGTGGATTTTACTCCCATTCAGACTGAGGAGATCCACCCCCAAATGCTCCACGTTGACGTCCGTATAGCCTGGCGCCTGGCAGGCATCGGTATGAAAAAGTATGCCTTTTTCACGAGCCAGTTTGCTTATTTTTTTGATGGGCTGCAGGGTGCCAATTTCGTTGTTGGCGTAAATTATGGAGATCAAAACAGTCTCGGGGCGCAGAGCTGCTTCCACGTCCTCTACAGAAAGGATTCCTTCAGAGTTGGGAGCAAGTTCGGTGACCTCAAAGTCAAATTCGTTTTTCAAAAATTCAGCGGCTTCTTTTACAGCAGGGTGCTCGAGAGCCGAAATAACCAAATGCTTGCCGCGGTCTTTGCGAGCAAAGGCAGCACCTAAAATGGCCAGGGTGCAGGATTCGGTCCCGCTTCCGGTAAAGATGATTTCTTTGATTGAAAAAGCCCCGAGCAATTCCAGACAGCGTTGGCGAGCATCATCAATGGCTTTGCGAGCCTTTTGACCATACTGATGGATCGAGGAGGCATTGCCAAAGTGCTCTGCAAAATAGGGCTGCATTGCCTCAAGCACGCGTGGATCCATCGGCGTTCCGGCCGCGTAATCCAGGTAGATCATGCACTTTTCGTTAGCTTTTTCAGGTGTTTTACCAGTTGCCCCTCCAGTTTGGCTAGAGCAAAGTCCATGGGTTCGGTCACGCTGTGTTTCACTTCGCGGGCCACAATAGGTTGATGAACCCGAGGCAAATGCAGCACGTATTCGCACTCAAAAGCAGTGTGCTTGTCGTGCTTCTGCATGTGCACATCCAACTTGATCGTGTCAGGATCTGGGTAATGAGCCTCCAAGAGATCTGCAATTTTCTTCGATTTTTTTTCAAGGTATTTCTCAAACTGATCCTTCTCTGGAGCCGTGAGGTTTTGGACGCGTGTCTGGAGAATCATGGCGGTAGGGGTTAAGAAGACTGGAGGATTATTGTATCACGAAGTGGCCCATAAAATCTCGTCCGTTTTTTCTTCCAGATTAAAATGGCGGGCCAAAATAAAAAGTGTGTCTGAAAGGCGGTTGAGGAAGGGGAGTGCGGCCTCAGGAAGAACTTGGATGCAGGAAAGGCTGCGTTCAGCCCTACGGCAAACGGCTCGGGCCAGATGAGCTTGAGCCGCGCGTGGATGACCTCCGGGCAGGATGAAGTTTTGCAGCGGGGGCAGACTTTTTTCGAGACGTTCGGTTTCTGCCTCAAGGTCTTGTAGGGCGCTGGACATGTTGCCGGTCGCTTTTGGATTTGCAAGCAGGGCCCCCAATTCAAACAGCTGGTTTTGCAATTTCAAAAGGAGCCCCCTATGAACAGCATTGGCGTGGCTGGCGAGCAGTCCCAGCTGGGCATTGAGCTCATCAATTTCTCCCAGAGCTACAATCCGTTCGTCGCTTTTGGATACCCTGCTGCCATCAAAGAGACTGGTTTCTCCCTTGTCTCCGGTTTTAGTAACAATGCTCATGAATGCCATTATAGAAGGCCTTGGAAAAAGAACCAGTTTTCCATTAAGCTAGCGCTTGCCTTAACTTTTATAAAATGGCCGATTCCCAAAACTCCCCCGCTTTTCATGACCTTCTCCAAACCATTTTGGGGAAACAAGAAGAGTTGAAGGAGGTGAAAAAACTCATCAAAGATCTTGAAGACGATGTGCCCATGGAACTGGAGGAACTACTTCTCAGTCTTAAGGATCTCAAAAAACAGGTCAAAGAGCGCAAGGAAGAGCACCTCAAGCTCATCTTGGAAAACAATGCGGAGTATGGCGAGTACCGTGAACAGGTTCAAACCCTCAAGGAAGAAATTGCTCAAGCCAAACTGGCCTTTGTGACCGAAGCCGGAAAGCTGAGTCAAGAACAAGGAGACATTGATCGAACCGTAATGGTTCAAGGCGCTCCACATCGTTTACAAACTCAACGAGAACTGGCTGTTTTTGTGAATGGAAAAGTTCTAAAATAAGCTGGCTGACCCCTTTTCGAAGAGGGGCGGCTCTTATTCCTGAATAAAGCTGTTTCTTTTTTGATTATGCTTGCTGAGTCGCTTTGCTGTTGACCTGCCGCTTGGAAGCAACGGTAGAAAAAGCTAGAGAAAGCAAATTCGCTGCACCGATGCAAAATAGGCCGGCGTAGGGGACTTGATACTGAAGAAATAGGTTGTACGTCAAAGCAGCAAACCCTCCGAACAACAATTGTTGGTTCGGACGTATTGGAGAGCTTTTAGGCTCAATCAACATTGCTCCAGCTAAAAAGTAAACCGTGGCATCGGTGAGGGTATAGCGCAAGAAGTCGGAGCCTTGTTCACGGAACATGAGCACCAAGAGATGAACAGCAATGAAGGCAAAAACCGTGGGGTACTTCACCCACAAACGGAGGCCGAAAATCAACCACAGCAAAGAAATGCCTAGAGACAAGCTGAGGCTCCACATCCCAAGTTGAACGCTAGGCCCAAAAGAGGCCCCCCACCAAGAAATAAAAGGCAGATCTACTCCAGGCAAAATGGCCATTATTGCCGCTGTTAGCAAGAGTGCGGCCACACTTGGATTGAGCACAGGCGAGCCTTTGTATTCGATGAAAAATTTATGAGTGATTGCAAAAAAAGTTGCCAGCAAGGGCGCAAGAATGTCCGCGTAACTTTGTGGATAGTGAATGAGAAGAAAGAGAATGAGCGCAGTTGCGATGGTGTTCCAAATATTTTTGTGTTTATTCGAAATAAAACTATAAAACCAATAAAGAATGAGTGCGAACCCGAGAGTGGAGGCCAAATGAAGAAGAACCCATTCGCTAAAATTGCGCACGGAAGCGGCCACAGCAAGCGCGGTCAAAAAAAGGGTGAAGGTCTTGATAGGGTGTAGCTTGAATTTCATAGTGGAGTGTGAGACATTCGCACTATACATCATTCACCTTAAAGTCCGATGGAAAAAACTTCACGCATCCTTTTGTCCCTTCTCGTATTGAGTGGGGGTGTTTTAAGCGCTTGTGCGCCAAAAGAAGAACCTGTTGTTTCAACCTCAGTTCCTACTGAAAATACCGACAGCACCACTCCTGAAGAACCAGCAAAGCCCGCTGA
>CAYLWB010000009.1:36021-37375 GCA_964387375.1 uncultured Candidatus Peribacteria bacterium
CTGAAGAACCAGCAAAGCCCGCTGAGGAAACAGCAAAACCTGTCGAAGAAGCTAAAACTCCTACAGAAGACAACACTTCTGCTGACGCGCCCGTGACTTCCGCACCTCTTTCTCTTTATGTAGATGGGACCTACCAAAGCAACGGAACTTACAACAGCCCTGCAGGTGTAGACAGTCTGGGTGTTTCTCTCACCATTAAAAATGACGTGGTGACGGCTGTAAACGTTTCTGTTTTAGCTACAAATGAAGGCAGCATTTACTTCCAAAACCTCTTTGCTGATAGCATCGCGGACTTTGTGGTTGGAAAATCCTTGGAAGATCTGACTGGGGTTTCCGTAGTAAACGGTGCTTCTTTGACTCCAATTGGCTTCAACCAAGCTCTGGCCAACATCAAGGCTGAAGCTCTGCGTTAAATGAAGCTTTTTGAGGATCGTCGGCATTACTTGGGTTGTGAGGTCACTTTGAAGGTGCTCAGCAACGACACCCCAAGTGCTGTGTTTAAATGCGCTTTTGCTGAATGCGAGCGCATCGAAAAAACTTACTCGCGTTTTTTGCCAGACAGCTTGCTCAGCGAGCTGAACCGCCATTTGAATGAGTGGCAGGAAATTCCTGCGGAACTGTTTGACCTGCTTGCACTCGGGCAAAAAATTCAGGCACAAAGCACGGGTGCTTTTGACCTAAGCGTGAAGAGCATTTTGGATGGGTGGGGTTATGATGCTGGATACTCTTTGCAGGAAAGATCTGCGGGGAAAACCGGCCCCTATGAATTGGAAGCAGGCCGCGTGCGCCTCAGCGCGGAACTGGACTTGGGCGGACTCGGAAAGGGTTACGCCATCGATCGCATGTTTGAAATTCTGGCACCACTCGAAAACGTGTGTGTGGAGGCAGGTGGCGATTTGCGAGTAAGCGGAGTGGGACCAACAGAAGGCAAGTGGCGCATCGCGTTTGAGCACCCCATCAGCACCGAGCATGCGATTGGCCAGGTGGACATGAACACAGGTGCCTTGGGCTGCAGCAGTCCTTCACGACGGCGCTGGCGAGATCGTCACCACTTGGTGGATCCTCGAAATGCGGAGCCCGCAAAAGACATGTGGGCGGTGTACACCCAGGCTGAAACCGCATTGCTCGCCGATATTTTTTCAACTTCGCTCTTTGTGCTCGGCTTCGAAAAAGCCAAACGCATGGTGGGGGATTTTCCTGTGGAGGCCATGCTCGTGGGAGCGCAGGGGCAGCTTTGGAAGAGTGAGGGGTTTAAAGGGGAGTTGTTCAAAACCACGTAAAAATGGCGGAATAGACGGGACTCGAACCCGCGACCTCCTGCGTGACAGGCAGGCGCTCTAACCAACTGAGCTAC
>CAYLWB010000010.1:0-31149 GCA_964387375.1 uncultured Candidatus Peribacteria bacterium
CCAAATGGCAATCATGATGGCTATGCATCTGCAAATGATCACCGATCGTGAGGAGCTTGAAGAAATGGCTGCAGCGATTATTGAAGCACAGAGCAAAGAAGTGGAAATGATGGAAGAATGGCTCAAGTAAGCTGCAAGAAAAAAGGGGCGGGCTTTGACCCGCCCCTTTTTAAAAGTTCCTAGAATCAATGTGTGGCACAATGTACAGCCTTTCTAAACAGACCTTCCACCTCAGTAGCGTAGCGAGCAGCAGGAGTGTAGTCACTAAAATTAAATTCATTGTCAACTGAACAGGCCCTGTGGTGCTGCAAAACTCCGACACTAATCCCAGAATCGGCGGCAATTCCATCGGTTAAATAAGATGCATGCGGTCTCAAACTTACAACAATCGCCTTTCCTTCATTGATCCTGCCGAAACGCCCAACTGTAGTGGGAGCTGGGAAATCCGCAGTGTCGCAGTCACGCAAACCGAATTCAATCGTTGTCATTCCAATAAGTTGCCGAATCTCTGCCATCACAGCATCTGTCTCAGGATGACGAACATGATCAGGATAAACAGTACCAGCACCTGGATCAGACAGTCTTTCGGAATGGTCCAAAACACTCACACAGGTATCTGGATCTAAAGTCCTTGGCTCGCGACAGGCCTCACCCATCAACATTCCGAGAGCCGCCATACGGTGGAGTGAACGCATAAGTGATAAAATTAAATATAAAAGATAGTATGTTCACTAAAAACGCAAAAAAGTCAAGCCTCTAAGGGGCACTTTTCCCAAAAGCTCTCAAAAGAGTAGAATGGCTTCATGCAACCCCTTGCCTCCTCCCTTCGACCCCAAAATCTCACAGAATTTGTGGGACAAGAACATTTGATTGGGCCTGGAAAACCCTTGCGTTTAGCCATGGAGCAAAAACGTCTCTTTTCTTTTGTTTTGTGGGGGCCTCCAGGAGTAGGAAAGACCACGCTCGCCCGAATCTATGCGAAAAACTTGGACGCCAAACTCTATGAACTCTCTGCGGTTTCTGCCGGGAAAGCAGACATTAAAAAAATCCTAGACGAACAATTTTTTGGAATGCCACGAGTCCTCTTTCTTGATGAAATCCATCGCTTCAACAAGGCTCAACAGGATTACCTGCTCCCTTTTGTAGAAAGTGGTGAACTCACCTTGATTGGTGCAACAACAGAAAATCCCAGTTTTGAAGTGATCGCCCCCCTGCTCTCGCGCACGCGAGTTTTTGTCTTGAACCCGCTCAAAGGGGATGACCTGAAGATTATTTTAAAACGCACAAAGATCAAACTTCCCAAAGATGCCCACGACTGGCTGATTCAACTCGCCAACGGTGATGCTCGCCAAATGCTGACTCTGCTCGACAACACCCTGCAGCTCTACGGAAAAGTGACCCTCGACAACCTAAAAAATGCCCTACAAAACAAGTTTTTGCGCTACGACAAGCAGGGCGAGGAGCACTACAACACGATCAGCGCCTTCATCAAGAGCATGCGGGCCAGTCAGCCGGACGCCGCCCTCTACTACCTGGCGCGGATGCTGGAATCCGGCGAAGACCCCAAGTTCATCGCCCGCCGCATGGTGATTTTTGCCAGCGAAGACATCGGCCTGGCCGTTCCCACCGCCCTAGTGGTCGCCAACGAAGTTTTTCGCGCCGTCGAAACCATCGGCCTGCCCGAATGCAGCCTGAACCTGGCCCATGGCGTGGCCTACCTCTCCAACTGCAAAAAGGACCGTAGCGTGACGGAGGCCCTCGGCGCAGCTATGAGCGATGCCAAAAACCACGGCAATCTGCCCATCCCCCTCAAGGTGCGCAACGCCCCCACCCAGCTGATGAAGGACCTGAACTACGGCAAGGGCTACGAAAAATACACCACAGACGATTTCATGCCGGAGGAATTGAAGGGGCGGAAGTACTTCATTGAAAAAAAGCCCCAACAGGAGTAGAATAGAGGGATTGATTTTTAAAAAATGACAGTCCACATAAGAGAGCGATGGGAAGACTTTGATGCAGAGTTCGAGGGTGAAAATTTGCCCGATTATTCAAACCACAATCCCAGAAGAGAGCTGAGGGAACTGAAAGAGGGGGATGTAGAGGGTTGGAGAGCCGTCTTCAAACGCCGCTTGGACCTCGTTGCAAGGGCCAGAATGAGCCAGGTGGTGCAAATTTTTGAAGAGTGGATGAGTGCCGATCACGCTGAACTTACAGAAGAAGCTCTTTTGGAGCTCTTCATGAATGAATTGGAAAAAAGAAAGATTCCCTTGACCGCTGTACAACGAAAGATCATCGAAGAAATCGCACCTAAATATCTAAAATGTTGCAAAGACGTAAAGGCAGAAAGAGAGGCATTACTAAATGATCCAGAAGAAAATAACAAAACTGCTTTTCTTAAGAAGATCGGATTAGATTGGCTAGACATTCAGGCAGTAGATATTGTGCTCGATCACCCTTTATTCATTGGCATCTATTTTCATAATGCAGCTGATGCAAGGAGGTTTTATGGGAGAGTGTCAATGGAAAAGGAAGAGGAATTTAACTTGGTGGGATGGTTCACGCGAGGACTCTTGGTGAATGCACCTCACCTCAGCAGCATGCTTTACTACGTAAACAAAGAAAAAAGGGCCGAAGGACAAAGTGACGTAGTGATTCATGAGCTACAACACGCTCTCTTTCAGAATTTTTATACTCCAGAAAAATATGAAACTAACGGTCGGAATACAAAAGTAGAAGAAATCTGCAGTAGGTTTGAACGAGATCTCTTGGATGAATCTCTCGCCTACCTAAAGGGAGGCAAATACCAAACAGACTGGTTTGCCCTACTCAGCTCAGAACGGAAAAAGGACGAATTTTATTTACCTCAAGTACTCAGGAGAAGGTGGGATGATACGCTTTTCTTGTTGGGTGAATTTTATCAAAAACTAGAAAAAAAAGGCGTAAAAGCAGAGGCCCTGTGGTTGAAGGCACAAGCCAGTGCAAGCTGGGAAGAGTTTTTACAAATAGTTGACGACTACAGCAACACTGAAAAAGAGCAAAAAGACAGCCTTACAAAAGAAGACTGTAAAGAAATGGAGAAAGTAGAGGGAAGTTTTCAAAAACGACTGGTCGCAGAAGGTATTTCTTCAATAAAGGCCACTATGGCAAGTTCTGAATCAGCGGCTCTTCCTAGAGATTGGGAGGAGTTAGTAGACGACCTAGACGTACAAGAAAAATACTGGCTTTCACAGTTATCCAAATATCAAGACTCTGAAAACAAGTACAGTTGCCGCTCAAGCGAAGCATTCAAAAACAAACTGGACAAACTAAAAAGAGAGATAAAGGAAAGGAAGATATCGCCCAGTAGTGCTCTCTTGAAGTTAGAAAGTGACATTCTGTTCAACTTTAGAAAAATAGAAAGATTCGCCGAACGACAAGAAGAGAAACAAGGGTTCGCTGTATTCAAGAAGGAGACACTAATGGAAAGCAAATGGGTCTTCATGCTGGCCCCGCCCAATATACTGGCAGAATGTGCTCTGTTTTTCGAGAAGCATATGGAGAAACTCTGCAGCACAGATACGAACATTCACAAGGAAGAACCTTTTGCCTCAGAATTGAGAGAGTTCCGCGCTTATTACGAAATCTAGAGATTAAGTGTTTTTCAAACTCGGCCGAATCCGACTCTTGTAGCCGGTGAAGTCCGCGCTCTTTTGCTGGGCGTAGTAGGCCTTTTTTTCCTCGAGTGGAAGGGCGGCGATGCCCTTGCAGAACTCACTGCAGGTGTTGTTCATGCGTTCAGAACACGTGGGGCATTGAATGAAAAGCAAGTTGCACGCCGCATTCTGGCAGTTGGTGTAGGTGTCGCAAGCCGCGTCGCACTGGTCACATTCGCTCAAAACGTCGTCGGTGATGCGTTCATTCAAACGTTCATCAAACACAAAGTTACTCCCCTTAAACTTACTTTTCAGACCTTTTTGCTCTACCTCATGGGCATAGGAAATAATGCCCCCACGGAGCTGATTCACATCTTTAAAGCCCTTGTGCTTGAAGAACGCACTCGCCTTTTCACAGCGGATGCCACCCGTACAGTAGAGCAGAACTTTCTTATCTTCTTGGCCTTTGAGAGCTTCCACCGCCATGGGCAATTCTTCTTTAAACGTATCGCTATCAGGACAAACAGCGCCTTCAAAACGACCAATACGGCTTTCATAAAAATTACGCATATCCACAACAAGAGCCCCTTCATCCAAAGCGGCATTGAATTCTTCTGCGTTCAAATGCTTACCCACATTGGAGAGATCGTAGCTATCTTCAGGCAAACCATCCGTCACGATTTGCTCACGGATCTTGATCTTAAGTTTGTAAAAAGACTCTTCATTCTCCACTGCGATATTCAAATACATGTCCTTGAGTTCTGCATGCGTGTTCAACAGTGCCTTAAATGCCTCAAATTGCGGTTCTGGCACACTGATCTGCGCATTGATTCCTTCACGCGCAACATAAATGCGCCCCAAGACACCAAGCTCCGAAAGTTCCACGAAAAGTTGGTCACGAAAGGCTCGCACTTCTTCAATCTTTACGTATCGATAAAACGAGAGTGTGATGCGTTTAAAAGTCTCCTTGGCGAGGAGTTTTAAACAGTCTTCTTTGTTAAGTTTGTTCTTGAGTTGAAACATAGATCAAAATGCGGCCGGATTTTAGTTTGTGGGAGGAGATTTGTAAAGTTTGCCTACAAAGCCCTCAAAAAATCCCACATCTCTTGTCCTGTCTTTTTGGGCCAGGTATGCGGGTAGTATTCGCCGGAGTATTCATCAATATCAATGTCGTGAGGGCACCAAAGCACCGGTGCATCTTCTAAACAACCCTGATACTCCACGCAATTGCCCCAAGTGGGCTCCACAGGCAGCACCTCTTGCGAACAATAGTTTTGATCCAAAAAGTCATCCCGAGCTACAACAGCAGAAGAAAAGCTGGCCAAATTGTCGTCAGGGTTGTGCCACTGCATGACCGCAACCGGACCGCTGCAATGGCCTGTAGAACGCGCTCCGCCCAAGGTAGTCACCCCACGTAAAACATCTCCTCTGGCACAAGCCAAGCTGTTCACAAACCAGGCCCCTAAAGAATGCCCTGCTGCATACACTTCATCCATATTGATACAATAATCAGCACTGAGCTCTTCAAGCATCACATCAAAGAATTCGTAATCTCGTAAAGCATCAGCCGAATTGCCCGAAGAAGACCAAGTGAAGCTAGACCCAACTTTGATTCCAGCTGGATAAACTAAAATTGCCTCATTTTCCGCAGCCTTTTGGAAACCATAATAAGTTTTCACCAGGGTATTGGGATTGGTACGCCCGTGAAAAGCAAATAAAATAGGCAGAGGCGTATTTTTGTCGTAGTTGGGTGGCACGGAAACAATCGCCGAACGCTCCATACCGCCGACATTAAATATGCTGGGCGGAATAGAAGGCGCCTCCTCCCCACACCCATCGGAAAGCACTCTTCTCTGACTCACAAAAGGCTGAACCCCACTATAAAGCCGCATGAGCTGATGGACCAAAAAAGCCATCTCATCACGCTGAGCTTGCTGTTCTGGAAAGTAGGCGAATTTAGAGAACACTCCGTTCACATGAACAAAATCTGCATAGGGTTGGTACCAAGCAGCTCCCTCTTCGCCTTCCTCGTAAGGCAAGCCAAAAGCTTCAATAGAAATTTTAAAAGCTTCCACCAAACTCACTGAACGCTCTGGATGAAAAAGCCCATCTGGATACCCTTGGACAACACCATGCTCCTTGGCTTCGCAAATATAAGGTGCAAACCACTCCTCTTGCACATCCGGGAAACAATTCAATTCTGCAGTCGTAGCTTCTTCCTCTAGTGCAGCAAAAACAATCTTCAAAAACTCTGCCCGTGTAATGGAAGCCGTAGGCCGAAAGCTCCCGTCTTCATAACCCTGCAAAATGCCCTGTTCCTGAAGCAGCTCGATGCTTTCTATATAGGGGTTGCCTTCAATATCTGTAAAATCTGCTCGTACAGGCAGTCCCCCAAGAGGCGCAAAAATGAGCGCTGCGACAAGAAAGCTGAGGAAAAGTTTTTTCACCCAAAAAGTATACCACAAAAGAGTTCTTCCCAAACCAAGACCTGAGCATCTATACTCAGAAATTCCACTCCTTAATCAATTCTCATGATCACCGTAGAAACCCTCGTCAACGCTCCCCTCGAAAAAGTTTGGGACGCCTGGACCAACCCTGAGCACCTCACCAAATGGGTCTTTGCTTCCGACGACTGGGAAGCCCCTCACGCCGCAAACGATTTGCGTGTGGGAGGCCGCTTCAAAACCCGAATGCAAGCCAAGGACCAAAGCGCCGGTTTCGATTTTGAAGGCACCTACACCAACGTGAACGGCCACGAGCTCATCGAATACTCCATGGACGACGGCCGAAAGGTTAAAATCACCTTTGAGGAAACTCCCGAAGGCGTGAAAGTGACCGAAAGTTTCGATCCCGAAACCTTGAATCCAGAAGAAATGCAAAAAGCTGGCTGGCAATCCATCCTCGACAACTTCAAAAAGTACGTTGAAACCCTTTAATAACCCCATCATGCAAAAAATCACACCTCATCTCTGGTTCGACAAAGAGGCAAAAGAAGCTGCTGAGTTTTACACCTCGGCCTTCGAAAACTCCAAAATCAACAGCATCAAAACGATCCACGACACACCCTCTGGCAACTGCGACATTGTTTCTTTTGATCTCATGGGATACTCCTTCATGGCGATCAGCGCAGGCCCCTACTTCAAGATCAATCCGTCGATCTCTTTCATGATCAACTTCGATCCGTCAAAAGACCCAAACGCACGACAGAAGATCGATGCCTTGTGGGAAAAACTTTCCGAAGGTGGCATGGCCTTGATGCCTTTGGACAAATATCCTTTCAGCGAACGCTACGGCTGGATTCAAGATAAATACGGTGTGTCCTGGCAATTGATTTTCACAAATCCCGATGGTGAAGAACGCCCCCCCATTCTTCCTTCTATGCTCTTTGTGGGAGATGTGGCAGGGAAAGCGGAAGAAGCAACGGACTTTTACATGTCGATCTTCAAAAACTCCAAACGTGGAACCATAGCTCGTTACGGGGCAGGCCGCGAACCCGACAAAGAAGGCACCCTCATGTTCACAGATTTCCAGCTCGAAAATGAATGGTTCGTAGCCATGGACAGTGCACACAACCACGACTTCGCCTTCAACGAAGGTATTTCTTTGGTTGTGAAGTGCGACACGCAGGAAGAAATCGACCACTATTGGGAAAAACTCTCCGCAGTGCCCGAAGCCGAACAATGCGGCTGGCTCAAGGACAAATACGGTGTTTCTTGGCAAATCGTTCCCAGAAAAATGGACGAACTCATGAGCAGCGGCGACCCAGCCAAAAGCGACCGCGTGACCCAAGCCTTCCTCAAAATGAAGAAGTTCGACATTGCGAAGTTGGAGGAAGCAGCCGAGGGAAAATAAATGTCAATCCAGTTTCCAACCCAGCTCTATCTAAAAGGGTAAAAAAGGTTTAATCTATTCGATTATCCTTTAACCCCATACCCTATGGACACGACTCCAGACGAAGAAGCTGCAAAGAAAGCTGCAGCAGAGGCTGCCGCCAAGAAAGCTAGCGAAGAAAAGAAGGCGTAACAGTCCTCAAACTCTGGCTCATGTGGAGAGAAATTTCCACGTGAGTCAGATGCTATTTCGCCTGATGACTCACAATGGCTTGAAAGCCGCCATATGCCATACGCTTCGTGTCGAAGGGCATATCTTTTTCGTTGAAGTTCTCGGGAGTCATCTCAGGATCCATCATCACCTTCTTGTTCACCTTGTCGCGGTGTGCGCGAGATTTATAAACGATGAAGGCAAAAATGTTTGTCTCGCTAGGTTTGTTCTCCATCACCTGAGGGAACGTGGGAAGTTTCATGCCCCCCATATTGGGCTTTAGATCCTCACCCACACATTCAAAATAAGAAAGGGCGCCATGGCGCATCCAGATTTTTGAGGCTTTTTCAGCCATTTTTTGGTAAGCAGCCACATTCTTTTTGGGAATGGAAAGAAGGTAGCCATCAACATAGGGTTTCATTTGGCGGGGGTTAAACAAGGAAATTGTACTGCAAGCTCCCGATTTTTCCTATATGCTTCGTGGGCTATGGATTACACGCATTGGCTCATCATTTTCAGCTGTCTGATCGTAATGTCTGGCTCCGTGGCTTACATTCGCGATACTCTTGCAGGCAAAACAAAGCCAAATCGAGTCACTTGGTCTCTGTGGGCTTTGGCCCCCTTGATTGGAGCAGGTGCGGCCATTTCTGGAGGTGCAGACCCATGGACAACAGCACGTATTTTACTTGCTGGTCTTCTTCCACTCATTGTTTTTATTTTTTCGTTCGCAAACCCAAAGGGCTACTGGAAGCTCACTCCATTCGATCTCGCTTGTGGAGCATTTTCACTTCTCGCTCTCTTCCTTTGGCTTTCAACGAATTCCACAGACTTAGCAATCCTTTTTTCTGCCATTGCAGATGGCTTTGCTTCTCTACCCACTTTAAAGAAAGCCTGGACTAATCCAGAAACAGAAACAGGATTCACTTACATCGCCAGTTTTGCAAGTGTGCTCATGGTGCTCCCCTCCATTCCTGAATGGAGCATCGAAAATTCAGCCTTTCAAATCTATTTGGTCGTTGCTAACGGACTCTTGATGCTCGTGGTTTATAGAAAAAGGATTTTTCAGGGTTTCTCCACCCTCTGAACCATAAAGCGTACCGCTTCGTTCATGTTTTCTGAAAGCAGAATGATCTCAGGATATTTTCCCTGAAAAACCCTGAAAATTTCATCTGCAAAGGCCTGGCCCACGCCAGGAACATCTTTTTATAAACTAAAGTTTTTTAATTGTAAATTAATTGTGAACTGCCGAATTGTTATCTCAAAAACTTCACCATCCACAGTTCATCGAAATAGGTCTCACCCATTTTGAGAGCCTCTTTTTCAACGCCAAATTTTTCATAGCCCAAAGACTCATACAAATGGATTGCCGCCGCATTGCTGGTGACGGGACTCAGCTGCAACTGTTCCAGGCCTCGCTCTCGCGCAATGCCTTCAAGATATTCCATCAGCGCCTTAGCAATTCCCTGTTTTCGAAATGCCTCTTTCACATAGACCGCAATCACAATGCCCTTGTGAGCAACTTTTTGGTGAGAATTGACTAGAAGACCCACACCTCCCACCAACTGCTCGCCCTCAAATGCGCCAACAAAAGTGCTGTTTTCCAGCCGTTCCACGTAGCGCTGCACAGTAAAATCTTTTTCGTCTTCAAAGGAAGCCCCAAAGGATTCTGGGTTTTTCTGCAGAGCCTCGTGGCGAAGCTCACGGAAGGCCGCCGCATCTTTGGACTCGAGTTGTCGAATGAGCAGACTCATGGGTTCAATCTAGCAGAATCCCGGCTTTGCGACCAGCCCCAGTTGGCGTATACTTGAGCCAATTGAACCCTCAACACCATGACAAATCGAGTTGTACATTTCGAGATCCAAGCGGACCAACCTGAGCGTGCAGCCCAGTTCTACCGAGAGGTTTTTGGCTGGAAAATCGACAAATGGCCTGGCCTCGACTGGGACTATTGGGTTGTGATGACCGCCGAACAAGACAGCAAGGAGCCCGGCATTCACGGAGGACTCCTGAAGCGTCCAGTAGCCCTTGCCGAACAATGTGGAGCCAACGCCTTTGTGTGCACCGTTCAGGTGGAAAACTACGACGAAACCGCCAGAAAGATCCAGGCCGCCGGTGGAAAGATTGCCATGCCAAAATTCGCCCTCCCCAAGATGGCCTGGCAGGGCTATTTTCTCGATACCGAAGGCAACACCTTTGGCATTCATGAGGCAGACGAAAATGCTGCATAAATGAGGTTTGAGTAAAGATTGATACTAGCAGCTATAGTAGAATTAAGAAGTTATGGCGCATTAGGGCCAAGGATGCTTATCCTAGTAGAAGGAAAGTTGAAAACAAGAATTTTCCCTGTGCTGTTCCAGCTTTATAGAACAACTGCCCTGCACAACAAATACCGAAGCAAAAGGGTCGCAAGCGACTTAGATAAATCCTACAAAAAAAGTGAGCAGCTTGCAGGCATCATTCTTGAAGAGTTAGCTACAGATAGAACTTGAGCCTTCCCTCTTCTTCCCCTATAGTACCTCCCGCTTCGAGGCCATTTCAGAAAAGATCGCTAAGCCTCCTTCGTCTTCAGCCCTTTCGCCTAGAATTTTCTGCGCTTTCATGACAGAATCCTTTTTGAAATGCCCTCTAACTTTTTGCATGCTCCTGGCTCAAAACCTTTCCTATGACTCCTCTGCGGGCATCCTCTTTGAAGGAGTGAATGTGTCTTTGGACAGTTCTGCACGAAAACGTGTGGCCATTGTGGGGCGCAACGGTTGTGGAAAGTCGACCTTATTGAAATTGCTCAAGGGCGAACTGGAACCGACTGCGGGAAGCGTGAGTTGCTCTCAAGAAACCATTGCCCATCTGCTACAGGACATTCAATTCCCCGACGAAGAGCTGGCCGTGGGCAAACACCTGGAGAGCAAGTTAGAAGAAGAGTGGATGAGTTATCAAATCGACATTGCTCTAGAACAAGTGGGCTTGACTCAAGACATCCTGGCTCAGCCTCTCAAGCTCCTCAGTGGAGGGCAGCGCGTGCGCATCGCTCTAGCAGAACTTTTGCTTTCGGATCCCACTATTTTGCTCCTAGATGAGCCCACGAACCACCTGGATAAAGCCAGCATCGAATGGCTAAAAGGTTTTGTGCGAGACTTCAACGGAACCGTGGCCTTTGTGTCACACGACCGCAGCTTCATTAATGCTGTAGCCGATCAGATTTGGGAAATTTCGCTAGAACATCAGATTGAAGTCTACGGCTGCAGCTACGACCGCTTTCTGGTGGAACGCTATGAACGCTACCAAAAACGCCTGCAACTGCACGAATTCAGCCAACGCGAAGTGACCGAACTCGAAGACTGGCTGCGCGAAAACGCCAACCACCCCAAGTACAAATTCACCGCAACCGTGGCGCAAAAAAAGAAGGCGCTGGAACGCATGGAAAAAAAGGCCCCCCCAGCCCCAGTCAGCGACCCACGAGTGAAAATTCAAGCCCTTGAAGAAGGCCAAAAAGGCACTGTGCTCAATGTACAGATCGAAAGCAAGAGTTTCGACGGACGAGAAATCCTCAAAAACCTACGCTTCAAAGTGGAACAAGGAGATCGCGTGCTCATTGAGGGCCCGAACGGCTCCGGAAAAAGCACTTTGCTCGGTATCCTCAGTGGAAGCGATAAGAATTTTGTAGGCAAGGTGACCCCACGTACAGACACCAAGATTGGTTATTTGGGCCAGTTTTCTCGCCTCGAACCCGACAAAACCGTGATCGACGAATTTGGCTCGAAAACCCAAATCGAGTACACCGCAGGCCGCAGCGTGCTGGCTAAGTACCTCTTCCCTGCCGAGTTCATGGACAGCAAGATCAAGACCCTGAGCTATGGTCAACAACGCCGCCTGGAGTTTGCGATCATGCTCACAAACAAGCCCGATCTGCTCATTTTGGACGAACCCACCAACCACCTGGACCTCTTTTTGCGCGAAGACCTCGAGCGTTTTCTACTCGAACAAGGTGTGGCCATGTGTATGGTCTCGCACGACAACCATTTTGTAGATAAAATGAACATCAACAAAACCATAAGTTTATGACCAATAAAACCATCATCAGTTTCGACAGCGTCCGTTTCGGCTTCGACGACAAAAAGCCGCTCCTCGACGAGGTGAATTTTAATGTCCGTGAAGGTGCAAAAATCACCTTAATGGGACAGAATGGCGCAGGGAAAAGCACCATTCTGAAGCTGATCGCCGGCGTACACAAGACTCGTCATGGCCAAGTGAACGTTTTTCCTGGAACCACCATTGGTATCGCACACCAGGTCCTACCCAATAGTGATCGAGAGCTAAGCGTGCAGGAATTTTTTCAAAACTGTTTCGACGAAAAGAAATTCGACATTGGTCGCCGCATCGACGAAGTTTTGGAAATCGTAAACCTAAAAGTGCCCCACGATCGGCTCATGAAGACATTTTCTGGAGGGCAACAGGCGCGACTCTTGCTCGCCGCAGCATTGATTCAAGACCCAGATCTCTTGCTGCTCGATGAACCGACCAACAACCTAGATCCAGAAGGGATCGCTCACCTGACCTACTTCCTACAGTGTTCTCCAAAAACCTGCATCGTTATTTCGCACGACGCAGACTTTTTGAATGCCTTTACAGAGGGAGTTTTATACCTAGATGGAAACAGTAAAAAGGTGGAGCAATACGTAGGAGACTACTACGATGTGGTGGAACAGATCAAAGCGCGCATCGAAAAAGAAAACATGAAGAACGCTCGCCTTGAAAAGGAGGCTCAAGTGAACAAGGAACAGGCCAATGTTTTTGCCCACAAGGGAGGGAAACTCCGCTTTGTGGCCAAGCGCATGCGAGAAAAAGCCGAAGAACTCGAGGAAGCCATGGTGGATGTCCGTCGTGAAGACAAGACCATTCGTTCCTTCACCATTCCCGTGCAAGAAAGTTTGATCGGAGAAATCTTAAATATTTCTTCCTACAGTATTTTCAAAGACCACCATCCCATCATCAAAGAAGCACGTATTTCACTACGCAAGGATCAACATTTGCTCTTATCTGGCCCCAATGGAATTGGAAAGACCACTCTGCTTGAAAGCCTTGCGAAAGGAACAGCTCCTGGTGCCAAAATCCAAGCTGGGGTTAAAGTTGGCTACTACCGACAAGATTTTTCGAATCTAGATTTTGAAGACACTCCCTTCAACGTCCTAAGTGCTGCTACAAACAAGCATACCGAACAAGAAATGCGTGCTATTGCTGCTGGCTTTTTGATCACTGGAGACGTCATCCATCGAAAGATTGGAAGCCTTTCAGAGGGACAAAAAGGACTCGTTGCCTTTGCACGTTTGGTTCTGGAAGAGCCCGGCTTACTCATTCTGGATGAACCCACCAACCACATCAACTTCCGCCACATCCCAGTGATTGCCGAAGCACTCGACAAATACGAGGGCGCAATGGTGCTGGTTTCTCACGCTTGGGAATTTGTGAGCCAGATTCGCATCGATATGGATCTCGATTTAGAAAAATAAGGCTGTTAACTAGCGGCCTTGCTTGGCGCGCTTTGCAGCACGTTTTTCATCTTTAGTGCGCAAAGGTGCTTTTTTCTTTTTTTCGGTTCCGCGACCTATTCCTTTAGGCATGGAGGGAGGTGGTTAGGATGCAAAGGGATTTTAGATCAAAGTTTTGGAGAGGGCAAACGGTGAACGACTTTTTCTGTTGTCAAAAATACTGGTTTTAAAATGGCCTTTTTTGGCTGTGGGCTCTAGAATCCAAACATGACTTCAGAGAAAGATATCTATTGAAAAAGCTCATCAAACAGCTCACTAAGTTTCTCATAACAGGAGGAATCAGCGCAGGAATCACGCTCGTGGTGATGAACCTGGCTTTGTTTTTTCATGTGCCCTTGTTCCTGTCATCAATGGTGGGCTACGCGGCAGGAATCCTGAATAGCTTTATACTCAATAAAAAATGGACCTTTCAAGTGGAGGACGAAAAAAGTCGCAAACAGGCGGCCTTTCTTCTCTTTATCTTCGTTGTTTTTAACCTGGCTGTGATGGTGCTGTTCGGGACCCTCAACCTTGGATTTTTTGCACTCACGGAGCACAAATTCCTCAGCCAGATTTTGAGCATTTTTGTGACCACGGTGCTCAACTTCACCGTATACAAAACCCTAATCTTCAGAAAATGACCAAAACGATTTTGGTGACTGGAGGCGCGGGCTACATTGGGTCCAATGTGGTTGATCTGCTCATAAAAACCCACAAAGTGATTGTGGTGGACAACCTGTCGACCGGACACAAGCGCTTGCTGCATCCAGAAGCTCTATTTTACGAACTCGACATTTTGGACAAGGAAAAACTGCAGGACGTGTTCAAAAAACACTCCATCAACACTGTGCTGCACCTTGCGGCCTTCAGCTCCGTGGGCGAATCAGAGCAAAACCCAGAGAAATACTTTAAAAACAATGTGGAGGGCAGCGTGAATTTGCTAGAAGTGATGCTGAATGCGAACTGCAAAAAAATAATTTTTTCTTCTTCAGCAGCGGTTTACGGAAAACCCAAGTACTCTCCCATCGACGAAGAGCACCCACTGGATCCGATTTCAGTTTATGGCGAGACAAAGGCCATCATTGAAGAAAGGTTACATGTTCTAAACAAACAGGAAGGCTTAGAATTTCTCTCTCTTCGCTACTTCAATGCGGGCGGCAGTTCAGAGGAAAAGCTTTATGGAGAAATCCATGAACCTGAGACTCATTTGATCCCTTCCGTCTTAAAAGCAGCAAGAGCGGGCAAGGAGATCCACCTTTTCGGGAATGATTACGCAACGAAAGATGGCACCTGCATTCGTGACTACGTGCACGTCACCGACATTGCCCAAGCCCACGTGCTGGGAATCGATTACCTCGAGAAAAAAGGGCCTTCCCAAGCCATCAATTTGGGCACAGAAAGAGGCTTCTCCGTGAAAGAAATCCTGGCCCTGTGTGAAGAGACAGTCGCCCGACCCTTGAAAGTAAAGGTAGAAGGAAGACGAAAAGGCGACCCACCCACTCTGGTGGCCAGCAACAAAAAGGCTGCCAACCTACTAAATTGGCGCCCACAAAAAACAATCCGTGATATCATCGAAAGTGCGTGGCGTTTTGAACAAGCCCTTTAGCCCCATTGAATGGAACTCTCTATAATCATCCCCTGCCTCAACGAGGAAAAAACGCTTCCCATCGTTATTGAAAAGAGCAAACGGTCCCTCGCTCGGTTGGGCTTACAAGGTGAAGTAATCGTTGCAGACAACGGCTCCACCGACAAGAGTGTAGAAGTCGCGAAAAAATTGGGTGCACGAGTGGTTCACATCACGGAAAAGGGCTACGGCAATGCACTGATCGGAGGCATGCAAGCAGCAGAAGGACGCTATTTATTGATGGGCGATGCGGATGATTCCTACAACTTTGAAGAGATCGACGCATTTCTGGAGTACATCAATAAGGACTACGACCTAGTCATGAGCACTCGACTCAAAGGGAAAATCGAAAAGGGCGCGATGCCCTTTCTCCACCGCTATCTGGGCACTCCAGTGCTCACTCTCATTTTGAACCTGCTCTTTAACCTCAAAATTTCAGACTGTAATTCTGGCATGCGTTGCCTCACCAAGAAGGCCTTCAATGAGATGAAGCTCTGTTCCGCTGGCATGGAATTTGCCTCCGAAATGCTGATGAAGGCTGGCCTTTTAAAGCTCAAAATCAAGGAAATCCCAATCACTCTCTACCGAGACAAACGTGACCGAGCCCCTCATTTAAACACCTGGCGTGACGGCTGGAGGCATTTGAAGTTTATGTTCCTCTACAGCCCCACTTATCTGTTTTTATTGCCTGGAGGAATAGCCACCGTACTCGGCTTGGTGATCATGCTGATTTTGGTGGACGGACCTATTCAAATTTCCGGCACGGTCTTTGACTATCACTCCGCTCTGCTGGGAAGCCTGCTCTGCATTTTGGGATATCAAACCCTAAATACAGGCTTCCAAGCCAAAGCTTACGCGCAAAACCAGGAGTTCAAATTCAATGACCCGTTCATTGCGCGCTTTTACAAACATTTCTCTCTGGAAAAGGGTATCTTCTTGGGCCTCCTTCTTTTTGGGATAGGTTTTGCCACAGATCTTTATGTGCTCCTAGAGTGGGTGAAAGCTGGGTACAAAAATCTCGACAAGGCAAGCACCGTCGCCCTGTCTTCTACCTTGATGATCTTAGGAGTTCAAACCATTTTTTCTTCCTTTTTTCTCAGCATTCTCAGCCTCAAAAAAGGCAAATAATGTCAAAAACAGCCCGAGCGTAATGAGAGGATAGAGCGGACTAAAATAACGGATATTGATGGCTGCAAATGAGGTAGAGTCAATGAGCGCTAAAATGGCCAGGCGAGCAAGGAGCGCGAGAAAAAGGGCGCAGACAATAAAGAAGAGAGCGCTTTTTCTCTTTTTAAAAATCCAGAACACACCCAGTGGCAAAGAAAGCAAAAAAAACATTGGCACGAACAGTTGATGCAAGCGACCCACACTCTCCAAAACCTTTAGTTTAAAAGCATCAGCGTCCACGGGCAAATTGGGGCGCATGAACTGGGAGTAAAGCTTCATGGCCATTTCGTCCCCTCGACTTTCTTTAGAATGAGCGGTGAGTCCTTCAAAACGGATTAAAAATTTCGCTCCTTGGGAAAAGGACTTCAGAAAAGGCTTAAGATTTTGAGATGTGAGAGGGGGCCGCATGCTGGCTTTTTTCGCCCGGCAAGGAATTGTCTGTGCCTCACAGGCCGCATCGATTTCGGAAGCGATTTTCTCATAAAAAGCCATGGCTTCGGGCCCCTCACTGTAGTGTCCCGCTTCCGCCACCCCCTCTCTCAAAGCCCACATGAACCAGCCCCCTTCAATTTCTCCAGGAAGGCTGCGACCCGAGAAATTTGCAGAAACATTTTTCCATTTCTCTCCCAATCCTCCCTCCAAAAAGGGTTGAAGTTCGGCCATGGCAGGGCTCACTTTGTAAGCAAGAGCCAGCTGCTTCTGAGTGACAGGCACAAATTGCTGCCAATCCTCATCTTGAATGCGCGCCAAGGACCCATAGGCCTCCAAAAACTCACTCCTTTTAAACTCAGTCACGGCAAAAATCCCATAGTGCTGTTTGTTGATTGTAGAGATCGTCAACGTGGACGCGAGCACAAAGAGAAAGGGTAAAAAGAGCAGAAGCAGTTTGCGCTGAAACCCCAACTCCCACAGTGAAGCAGCTAAGAGCAAAAGAATGGAAGGAAGCAACCAAACCCCCTCCCCACGCGTGATCCAAAACCATGCAAAAAACAGACCTGCCCCAAGCGCCCACAGCAATGGCTTACCCTCTCGAATCCGCAGCAGCATACCCATGAAACCAGCAAGCGTGAGCAAGCTCAAAGCAGGATAAATATTTTCTTGAACCGCCCGTGTGCTCACATCAGAAAAACTAACAGGGTTGAAGAGCAAAACTAAAAACAAAAGAGTCAGAACCAACGGCTGCCTGATGAGTGGTTTGAGGCTAAGAGCCATCACCACGCAGGCAAAAACATAAAGGAAGTGCTGCAAAAAAAAGCCTGGCACATGGAGAAAATGGCTGAAGCCCAACCACAAAGGGTAACCAGGATCCTTTGCCAGAGTAAGGTGATTGAAAGCACCAAGCCACTGTGCGTCCACAATATGTGCAGCCTGATTGATGAAAAGGTAGTCATCGTAAATCAAGTCTCCTCCCACAAAAAAACCTTGCCCACTCACTAACCAAAGTTTGAACACGGAAAATAGACACACCGCTGCCCAAAAGAAATGTTCTTTTTTAAACACATGCATAGAACGCTTGGTAGCATACAGACAAAACGTGAACATAAACAACACCCTCCAACATGGATCTCCAGTAAAAAGCCGGCGCTGGAAACTTTAGAGAGGGCAAATACTTACGCCGAATTGACGAGACAAGTTAAAGATGTTAATTTAACCTCATGAGTGAGTTGGAAAAAGGAAATTTATTTAGACAGTTTGGCATCCAAAGCCCAGCCCCAGCTACTGCAGAGGGACAATATGGATCCCTTTTGGTTCACCATGACCTTATTCCCGCTCGAGAACGGGGAACAACAGGCGATATAAAAACACTCTGGCTTTTTATAAAGACTTTCGTGCCCAATGTACTTGAGCTTTTAACAAGCATAAGGGGGCGGCAGAGAGCCCTGCTCAATAACGAGCTCAACATAGATCTCAATACTGCTCTTGTTCAAGAAATTGAAGACCTTTTCCAGAGAGAGTTCAATATCAATGCCGTGCTTGGAGCCGAAAACCCCGATCCAAGAACAATGGCTGTGCTCGCTTTAAAACTGGCCCTGGATTATGTAAAAGGCAACTGGCCAAAAGTGCAGATCACTCAAGAGAGAGAGAGGCTTTCTTGCCAATCCCCCTAGGGAGCAGTCCAACAGAGGCCTTGGGACGCACCCTCATGATCTTGAACGAAGCTGAGGCAAAGGGAGCCAGCATTCAGGATTTGCTCGATTTGCTCACACGCATGGAAGCAGATTTTTGGCGTTTGCCAGCTATTCAAAAAATACACAATGCACAGTTATGCCTAAGAATGATCGATGCAGGAGTAAGGGTCGTTGTTCCAGGAACGGAGACACGCATAACTCGCGAAGGTGAAAGGGCTGCAGTGAGTCTCGCGATTGCAGAAGCAAGAAGACGCATTGGAAATGCTGTTCAAGATTTGGAAGCAAAATTGGCAGAAATGTTTACGCCAGCAGAAGGCGGAGAAGACCAATAAGGCCCTACCTCCAAACAGGTTTTTCTGTTAGGCTCTTCGCATGGGAATCAAACTCCTCCTTTTCATACTTTTTCTGCTCGCCCTCTACGTGGCGGTGCAATATTTTCTTACCCAGCGCCTGATCCGAATCGGAGTAGAACTCGCCGAAAAAGCCCAGATCTATGAACAGAGTCCAGAAAATCCCCAGGCCACTGTTTTGGTCGTGGGAGACAGTTCAGCCGTGGGAACCGGCGTGGACATTCCTGAACATTCCGTGGCGGGCTACCTGGGTGCTGACTTTCCAAATGTAAAGATTGAAAACCTCGCTGTGAACGGGCTCCGGTTGAAAGGTCTTGAGGAAACGCTCCAAGCCCTCCCCATCGACGCCCACTACGACCTGCTTTGGATTCAAATTGGAGGGAACGACATTGTGAATAGGACTCCCCTCCCTGAAGTAGAAAGCACGCTCAAAACGGTACTGAAACTCGCCCAAGGGAAAGCAGACACCATCATCCTTTTTCATGGTGGAAACGTGGGCACCGCCAAGCTGCTTCCTTGGCCAATCCGTTGGTTTTTCAAACAAAGAACCTGGGCCTTACGAGAAATTTACATCAAGGCAACAGAAGGAACCCAGATCCACTACATTGATATGTTTCGCCGCCATGCAGAGGACCCCTACTTCCTGGAACCTAAAAAATACTACGCCACAGACTTCTTCCATCCTGGACCTGAAGGCTACAAGCATTGGTACAAACTCGTTCGCAAACAAGTCGACCTTGAAGCTCTACTAAAATGACTTTCACCAGCACTCAGACTCAAATTCTCCAGGAACTCCGCAAAGGCAAAGATGTGGGCGCCTATGATAAAGAGCGCCAACAGCGAATTCATTTTGACTCTCAACGGAACTGTTTTTTACACTGGATCGACGAGTGGGGTGTGGGTGAACGCACTGAAATTTTGAGGGATGAGGAAGAGGCCCTGGCTGCAATCAAATCGATTCGTTCTTTTGCCCACCCTCACGATGAAGACATGTGGGAAAGCATCTTATATACTTTAAACCCCAAGGTATGAATTCAATCTCAGAACTACAAACTGCCTTTGCAGAAACTCCTGGTGATGAAGACCATTTAGCCAACCTGTGCGGACGTGCTTTCGAAGAGCAAGTCCCAGGTGTTTTTTCATTTTTATTGAATTTTCTAGAACGCTTCCCTCATTCCCTGCATCCTTTAAGAGCTTTCGTAGCAAATATTTTGAGTGGAGAGGGTCATTTTGATTCAGCAAGCAATGAGGCTCGTATTTATTTACGCACTTTGAAGGATCACAACCAACTGCAGTCGACCAATCCCATGCTTCAAGAAGGCCTTGCACGCTGCATACTGCCTGCAACAGCCGCATACACCGAAGTGGGTGCGCGGAGCTACAGTTTAAGAATCATACACTGGGGCTCTACACTGATCAAAGAACCTTATTGGCAAGACATTTACTCCAAAGAAAATGCCTTGCTTCAAGAAGAACTCCAGGACAGTGCTCGACTCGATTTAGATCAAAAGTGGGAAGCATTTTTTGCCGATGGATCAAACGCAGAACTCCTACATGCACTTTGCCTAGAAAAAGGGTTTGAGGCTTTAGCACAACGTATTTCTATACTAGCAACCGAGCCCTTGTACACAGGGAATGGCGTACGCCCTTTTGAAGAAGAGTTTTTACTCCTTCTCTTGCAAGACTCAAACACGAAGGCCTTTGCCCTGCGCTAGCAAACTGAACCAAGCTAAAAGACCATTGCTTTTTTTGAAGATATAGGTATCTTTTCGCAATCAAAAATTTACATCCCCACTATATGCAATTCTTCGCATCGATTCTACGCCTTATTGCTGCCTTGGGAATCACGTTCTTTTTAGGAAAATTAGCTCCTGATATTTTTGCTGCGTTTGAACACAACCCCGAAGGCGAACTGATTTTTATCCTTTCTGAAGTTGGCATCATTTGTCTCTTGAGCTTCGTTATTTTCTACCTGAGTCAGGGAATCGGGCTACCCTCTTTTGTAGTCGCAATTTTCTTTGGGATGGCCGGGCAACCCCTGCTCGACTCCATTGTAGAAGACCATGCCCTACTAGGGGCTTTGGTAGGAATGGGAGCAGCTTTGATCTTGTTTGGAGGAGGCATCGAAACTCCTTTCAGTAATTTCAAAAAACTATTCTGGCGCATCACTTCACTTTCTTTTGTGGGTTTGGGGCTCACATCAATTTTGTTCTCTCTGACTGCATTTTACGGAAGCAAACTCATTGGGACGCCTCTGTCTGTTAGCGTGGCCATCCTTTTGGGAGCCATTCTTTGTTCTACTGACCCCGCCTCGATTGTACCCGTCCTTAAAACACTCAAATTCCGCCATCGCGACACCAAGGATATTGTTGTTTCCGAGAGCGCGCTCACAGATGTAACAGGAACCTTACTCACGGTAGCATTTTTGAGTCTTCTTTTGGGAGGTGCAGAGTGGACTGGAATCATGGATGGATATGGAGATCTATTGAGTAAAGAAACCTTTGTCTTTTTAGCAAAAAGCTTGACCTATGGAGCAATATTTGGAGTTTTGGGGTACTTCTTCCTGGAAGCCCTGCTCCACTTTAAAAAAGACCACGATCAAGAATTTGAGGCAGACGCTGCTTTCTTTATTTTCGTGCCCATCATCATGTTCAGTGTAGCCTTGGTTTTTGGAGGAAGCGGATACTTAGCAGCCTTCATTGCAGGTCTACTCTTCAAACTCACAGAAGACCTGCACCACACAGAACGCTTCTTCAACCACACTATCGATGGATTTTTAAAACCACTCATCTTCCTTCTTTTAGGAGCCATGGTGAATCTGGAAAGTCTCTTAAGCTATTTACCTTTGGGATTGCTCGTTTCCTTCATCTTTATGTTCGTAATACGACCTCTTGCTGTCTTTGCTTCCTTCATTCCCTTTCTCTGGCAGAAAGACCGCATGAGCATAAAAGAGCTGTTGTTTATTTCCTTTGTTCGTGAAACTGGAGCAATTCCCGCCGTACTCTTGGTGGCAGCAGTGAGTGCAGGACTCTCCGATGTGGAAGGTTTGGTTCCAGTTGGAATGTGGGTGATCCTTTCAACGCTCATCATTCAGCCTCCCCTCACGGCCTTTGTAGCAAAGAAATTAGGAGTAGCAACCAGCATCGAAACAAATAAAGATCCTATCGTTTCGAGTGGAAATTCTTACGTGATTCTTGGATCACGCGGCGGAAGCTTTAAAAACCGCCTGCCCTTGGTTATTGAATGGGCAGAAAAACATGGAATCAAGCGGGTTGTGCTTTTGCACTGCATGGAAGACAAACACACAGAAGAAAAGTCCATGCAGTTCCAAGAAATGGCGTTAAAGACGTTCAACGAACTGAAAGCCGAAAATATTCATTTTGAATTTTTAAGCAATCCAGGTTTCTTGCAAGACAACATCCAGAAATTAGCTCAAAAAGACCCCTCTCTGGCCGTAGTCTTTGTAGGACAAAGCATCATTGATTTCAGAGATAAGGAGATCAAGAACTTGGGAGTTCCTCTCTACTTCATGGAATAAAGTGGTATAGTGAGTTCATGAAAAAGCATGCACGCCCAACCAGCATGAAAGCTCGCATGGATTCAAACCGATCTCTTTCAGACCGGTTTGCAGATTACATGAGCAATTTCTTTGGAAGCCCACTTTTTTTATGGTCCAACTTTTTTCTATTCTTGACTTGGATTCTTTGGAACCTGAAGATCATTCCAGGAGTTCCTGTTTTTGACCCCTACCCTTTTGGGTTTTTGACCATGGCGGTTTCTTTGGAAGCGATTTTTCTTTCCATTTTTGTTTTGATCAGCCAAAACCGCGCTGAAAAAATCGCCGACATCCGAGAGGAAGTGGACCTGCAAATCAACATCCGTGCCGAACGCGAAGTGACGCGCTTGCTCATCATGCTCGACGAAATCCACAAGGCCATGGGCCTGAAAACCAAAAACTCACGCGTGCTCAAAGCAATGGAAAAGAATACCAACCTTAAAAAATTGGCGGCAGACATCACCAAAGAAATGGCCAACTAAAGCTCTTCTTTTGGACCACCCAGCGGCTTTGGATGCAGCACATAAACGTCCAAGATGGCTTTATAAACGGCCAGTTTTTCGCGTTTTGCAAAGTAGCTCTCACGAACATAGGGCTGCCGACTGGCAGAAACTCCTGCGCTCTCGATTCCAAACTGATTGCAGAGAAAGAGCGCTCGTGGCAAATGGAAGTCCTGCGTCACCAACAAAGCACTCTCCACATTCCAAATATTCTTAGCTCGGTAGCAAGTGTCGTAGGTTCGGCGGCCTGCAAAATCCAGAGCGATATCCTCTTCAGGCACACCCCAAGTCACTAAAAAATCGCGCATGGCCGTGGGTTCGTCGTATTCTTCTCTGGAATTGTCACCAGAAACTAAGATTTTATCTACCCTGCCAGCAAAATAAAGATCAGCAGCCGTTATCAAACGGTCCGAAAGCACATCAGAAGGACGACCCGAGCCATTCAAACCCGCTCCAAATACAAGAGCCACAGCGTAATGTTGAGGATTCTCGAGATCATCCAGGGCTTCATCACCAGGCATGAGCCAAAGTGGACTCAAAAGAAAGCCTATAAAAAGGACCCCTAACCCCCATGTGATTTTTTTAACCCTCTTCATGCTCTCAATAGTACATGTCGTGTCAAAACATTGACATACGTTTAATTGCCGTGTTAAAAAGGTTCAGCATTCAAACAAGCAAATGACCCAGGCCTTCACACCGTCGATTTCATCCAAGGGCCTTGGTCTCCTTCTACTTCCCCTTCGCTAAAGAGGCGTTTTCTTTTGAAAAGAAAGCAAGCCTCGCCTGCAGCAGCGAAGTTTTTTTAAATTCCCATGAGTATCCACTTCTTAAAACTCGACCGACCCGTCGCAGATCAGGCCTGGAGAAAGGGTTTAGGCCCTAACGACCCCAGTGTGCATGCCGACTGTGTGGCTGCAGTTCCAGGAGTAGAAATGTTGGTGGAACAAGGTCAAGTTGTCCCATCTGCTTACCAAGGGCGCACTATCGACATCGTAGTAGCTCCAGGGGTTGTTTATGCCGTAACAGAAGAGATCTATAGAATGGTTTTGGCTCTTTTAGGCTACCATCGAGATATTAAACTGCCTGCCCTTCGAGACAAGCAAGTGATTCCCGTTCCAGGTGTTCCAGGCCATGGAATTGAACGCGGAATGCAAGAATTTGCCGATTTGCGCCGTGCAACTCATGAGGCGGTACAAACCATTGCTGGAGCACCCTTCTACCCTTATTGTGGCTCAGAAGCTGCAACTGCTGCTGCAGACCAATACGATCTGCGTGTGATGATTGCCGCAAAGGTGGCTAAACGATGCAATGATAAAGCCTACTTAGAAAGCTTACGTAAAAGAGATGAACGCCTGGCCACTCTGATTCCAGATTCGGTCCCTGCAGGCAACGATGCAGAAAGCATCATGAAGAAGTTTGACCGTGATTTTCTTAAACAAGGAAGAAAAGCGATGATCAAGTGTCGGTTTGGTGCGAGCGGAATGAATTTGAAGAAGTTGGATAACATGGAAGATCTAGAATCTTTTTTGAGAGAACCAGACACACAAGATGTTTTGTCAGATCCTGAGAATGGATTCGTATTTCAAGAATTGGTGGACGATGTGAGCGAATCTCCTAGCCTCAATGCTTGGATCGGTGACGATGGTGAAATCAAAATCTTTGGATTCACCCTTCAAGACCTGAAGGGGGGCATGATCCATGTTGGAAATAAAAACTGCACAAACCTCTTTAATGTTTTCCCAGGGCTTTACGAACAGGTCAAATGCCTGCTCAATGAGCTCTACAAAGATGGCGCTCGTGGAGCTGTGGGTTTTGACTTTGTACTGGGCAAAGACAAAGCAGGCAAACCCACGTGTAAGCTGATTGAAATCAACATGCGGCACTTGGGTGCAACCCGTGGACCTGTACGTGCGCACGACTTTAGAGTGGCTCGTGAAAACAAGGCACCTCACCCCTGGTGGATTGGATACGTACAAATGAAACCAGGCATCGGCATCAATGAAGTTCTTTCAATTCTAGAAAGAAACATAGGTCGTCCTTTATTTGACCCCATTACACGTACTGGCGTAATGGTGACCATGATTGCACCCGACGGTCGCGTTCATTTGGACGTACACGCAAGAACTGCTCGTGAACGAGATGAGTGGGTGGCCACAATCAAAGCCATTTAAAGAGGTCTGGCCTGAACAGCCCGCCCATCACGAGATTGAATGCCTCGGAAAGCGGTTTGAATAAGGTCTGCGTAAGCAACATCCAGTTCAAAGACTGTACGATGTCCTTCCACTTCGATGTGGCCCAATTGAACACCCTTGAGGCTCTTTTCTGAATTGATGAGTTCAAACAAATGTTTTTTTGTGAAGCCATCTCTTCGACCAAAAGGCAAAAAGAACTGTTTGAAGGAATAGTTTTCTTGGCGTCGAGCTCGATCAGAACGGTCTTGTCGGTCGTGGCGCTCGCGTGGCTCTCGGCCAAGTTCTTTACTGGGCACACTGAGATCACGCGCATCTTTATTGCTTTCTAAGAACTGATTGAATTCCACAGACACAAAATGTTTGATCAAAGTTTCACGATCCAATTCTTCAAGCTTGTGTAAAATTGCAGGGATGAATGGCCCAATTTGCTCTTCATTAACCACAGTTTTTTTGACTTTATCGATGATAGCAAAGAGACGTTTTTCAGAAATCTCACGTGCAGTCGGCAATAAACACTCCTCAAAGCGCTGTCCGACTTTCTGTTCCAAACGTCGAATGATGTGACGTTCCTTCAAGTGAATGATGGCGATGGAAAGCCCTGTATTGTTAGCACGTCCGGTACGTCCACTACGGTGTAAATACGCTTCAGATGTGTCTGGCAATTGATAATGGATGACATGCGTCAGTTCATTCACATCAATTCCTCGTGCCGCCACGTCCGTAGCAATAAGAAGTTGAGTTTGTTGACGTTTAAAACGATTCATCACCTGTTCACGCTGACCTTGAGACATGTCTCCATGCAAAGCCTCTGCCGAATAATGCTCTTGAGACAAATGATTCGCCACATCTTGGGTTTCACGACGAGTACGACAAAAGACAATTCCATAAATCTGTGGATTGGCATCCACAATACGTCGCAAAGCTTGATAACGATCTCGCGCCTGTACCGTGTAATAACGGTGTGAAACATTTTTAGAGCCAGAAAGAGCTCCTGCAGCTTGAATCTGATCAGGTTTCTTCATGTACTTTTGAGCAATGCGACGGATGCTATCTGGCATAGTCGCAGAAAAAAGCAAAGTCTGCTTTCCCTCAGGGGTTTGGGCCAAAATCGTATCGAGCTCTTCTTTAAACCCCATGTTCAACATCTCATCCGCTTCGTCTAAAACCAAAGTTTGAATGGTTTCAAGTTTCAATTTTCGACGCTCCAAAAAATCATTCACACGCCCTGGAGTTCCAACCACAATATGAACTCCCCTCTCCAAAAGTCCCAATTGGCGACCAATGGAATCTCCACCATAAATGGCGGCAATAGAGAGTCCGCTAAGGTATTTCCCAAATCGTTCCAAGTCCTTTGCAATTTGCAAACAAAGTTCACGAGTGGGACAAAGGATCAGGGCCTGCACACGACGCTCAGAAACATTGATTTGATGCAAAAGAGGCAACCCAAAGGCCGCGGTCTTGCCTGTACCTGTCTGAGCAAGGGCGATCAAATCTTTTTTGGAAGCCAAAAGGTGCGGAATGGTTTGTTCTTGAATAGGTGTGGGCTTTTCAAAACCCAGCTCTTCGAGAGCTGTAAGCAAAGCGGGCTTGAGGCCAGTATCAACGAAGGTGGTCATTTTCAGTTCTTTAAATAAATTTCTTCTCCACGCTCTTTTATCTCATCCAAAAAAACCCGAAGAGGCCAGCATTTTAACAGATAAACTGCAGTTACACAATGTTTTTTTGAAAAGTCATCTAGCTTGACTGGGCATTTACAATAGGTCATCCACCACTCCCCATGGATTGCAATCAACGTAAAGCATACTTACTCGTTCAAGTAAGTCATTCTAAATAATAAAATTCTATTGAGTCAATAGCGCCTATTTAGCCCCACGTTTACGCTCGTTCTCTTTCAAGAACCTTTTGCGAAGACGAACAGAAACTGGAGTGATTTCAACGTACTCATCTGGACCAATGTACTCAATGGCCTTTTCCAGGGTCATGGGTACAATCGGAGTGAGGTTTAAGGCTTCATCTGTTCCAGAAGCACGCACGTTGGTGAGCTGTTTGTTCTTTGTAGGATTCACTGTAAGATCGCTGCCTTGGTTGTGCTCTCCAATAACCATACCTTCATAAATTTCTGTTGCAGGGCCAACAAACAAAGGTCCACGCTCCTGAAGTTTCCACAAAGAGTACGCCATGGTTGCACCAGTTTCTCCAGAGATCATGGAACCCACACTGCGCTTTTCAATTTCACCCATATAAGGAGCAAAATGATCGAAAGAATGGTAGAGCGTGCCTTCTCCGCGAGTCAGTAAAAGGAAGTGTCCACGGAAACCAAGCAAACCTCGAGTAGGCACTTCAAACTCAAGTTGAGTGTTGCCACGCTCGCTTTGCATCTTCTTCATGATTCCACGACGAGAGGACAAAGCCTGAATCACACTTCCGGCCATAGCATCAGGCACATTCACCACAGCCAATTCAATAGGTTCTTGTTTCACCCCATCCACCTCACGCAAGATCACTTGAGGTTGGGAAATTTGAAGCTCATAACCTTCACGTCGCATGGTTTCAATGAGCACAGCAATGTGCATTTCGCCACGTCCATACACACGCACCGCATCGCTGTTGTTTTGGAATTCAATCTGCAGACCCACATTGGTTTCGAGCTCCTTTTCCAAACGTTCCTTCAAGTGGCGGCTGGTCACAAACTTGCCTTCTCGGCCGGCAAAGGGTGAATCGTTCACCATGAACTCAATGGCTAAGGCAGGTGGATCCACTTTGATGCTGGGCAAGGCTTCTACCGTTGCGTCCGTCGTAATGGTTTCTCCCACGTAAATGTCGGGAAGTCCAGCCACGGCCACCAGGTCCCCAGCCTGGACAACGGGTGTTTCCACTCGGTCCATGCCTTCGTAAGTGAAGAGCTTGGAAATGCGTCCAGTACGTTGTTTCCCTTCGGCATCGATCACGGTAACTGCATCGTTGGTTTTCAGTTGACCTTCGTACACACGGCCAATGGCCATGCGGCCCAAAAAGTTGTCGTAAGCGAGACTAGCAGGTTGCATGCGCAAGGGCACATCCAAGCGCTGTTCAGCGGGCTTAACCTGCTCCATGATGAAATCGATCAGCGGCGTGATGTCCTTTTTCTCGTCCGTAAGTTTGCGAAGCGCCACTCCTTGTTTAGCAATGGCATACATGTAAGGAAAATCCAACTGTTCGTCAGAAGCACCCAAACTCGCAAAGAGGTCAAAGGTCAAATCCACAACTTCATCAGGGCGCGCCATGGGTTTATCAATCTTGTTGATCACCACAAGCACCTTATGTCCCAATTCCAAAGATTTTCGGAGCACAAATTTGGTTTGTGGCATGGGGCCTTCGTAGGCATCTACCACTAAAACCACCGCATCCACGGTTCGAAGCACACGTTCCACCTCGGACCCAAAGTCGGCGTGACCAGGGGTATCAACAATATTGATCTTGTCACCCTTGTAACGAATTGCAGCATTCTTCGCATAGATCGTAATTCCACGTTCTTTTTCCTGGTCATTGCTGTCCATGGCGCGTTCTTCAAGACCCTTGCGGGCATCAAAAGTTTCACTCGCCTTTAAAAGGGCATCCACAAGCGTGGTTTTTCCGTGGTCCACGTGGGCCACAATGGCAATATTATAAATGTTCATAGTAAGAAGGGCTCGGGGATGATAGAGGAATTTCAGGAAAGAGCAAACCTCATTTCCAAAGAATCCATTCTACCATCTTAAATTAAAAAGTCAAATTGCAAGCTTTTTATTTGATGAAATGCGGGAAAACTTTTGTTTTTACACCCGTTAATAGTTTTTGCATGAAATCAGATGGCACGAGGATCAGATCGAAACCACGCAGTTCTTTTAAAATAGGCCGGATCAAAGCAAAGTACTTCACAAGTCCAAACCCATAGAAGTTCTTCCACGAAGACTCCTTAGGAATTTCCCCTTCCTCCTCCACTCGAGAAGGGTATTGCACAAAGAGGCCCAAATCATGAATGGTAATCAATTTAAAAGCAGATGAGCGCCCAACAAGCCTCAGCACGCTGGGCCCTAAAAAGCGCAAAATGCTGTGGCACCAAATCACTTCTGGCTGAAAAATACGGAGCTCTCGACGAAGACGTACAACATACAAAGGATTCCAAAGTGCATAAAAAAGTCCCAAAATGCGCGGTCGTAGAGCATTTTTTCTTCCAAAAATACGCACAGCATAGCCCTCACTTTTCAAGAGTTCAGCCACGCCCTTAACATGCTGTTCAGTGCCTCCAATCGTTTCCAAGAAATCGGTGACAAGCAAGATTTTTTTAGCACCCTTAGGTAGGATTGTTTTTAGAATCTGAAGCCATTTTTCTCCGGAAAAAGACTGCGCCTGCTCTTTTAGTCTGGCTCGCAACTCTTCGCTTGGTTTGGGAAGTGAAGGCGCTTCCAACAAATCCACCTCTATGGGATCGAACGCACGCAAGCCCCCTTTCTTTGGCGCAAGTACCGGAACACCAGCTGTCCAAGCTTCAAGAGCAGAAAGACCAAAAGTCTCTAAAAAACGTGAGGGCATGAGCGCATAGTCCACATGCTTTTCCATAAAGGCGCGGATCAAACTCGAATCACGATGACCAAAATAAAACACCTCTCCTTCCTGAGACTTTACATTCAGAACTTCTTCGTTGCTGAGAGTACGGCAATCCTGGGTAAAGAATGGCTCCACACTCCCCTGCCCAAACAAAAAAAGGCAAAAAGGCAGCCCTTGGTTCTTCCAATGTCTTGCTGCTTCGCGCACCAAATCAAAGCCTTTTTCCCGCTCAAAACGACCAAAAAAAATGAAGTTCAGCATGGCTTAGGCTCCAAAACCGAGGAAGCAAAGGTATGCCCCCAAAGCCAAAGAAACCAAACCTCCCCACATGAACAGCACTGGACTATTCATGCTACGAACAAAGTTTTGCATGGTTTGTGGGAAAAGTAAGTAAGCCACTCCCTTGATCAAGGTTGCCCAAGAAAACAAGGTGATGAGCACGGGCCACCCACCCTGCCAAATATTGTGCTTGAGCACCAAAAAGAACCCAAGAAACATGGTCCCGGCACCCGTCACGAACGTGAGCGCTGGACTTTTAACAAAATCTTCGAGCACTGCGCGGTACCACTTGGCATTCCCGAGCATTCCCAAACCAGAAAGCACCATCCAAAGCCCAAAGACCTTGGCGAGAGATACAGAGAGTTCCATAAAAGTGCGGGTTAAAACGTGGAAAGTTTAGCATGAAGTGTACGTTCACCCAAAGTCCGATGTACAACAGTAAACAAGCCAGAAGGATTCACCGCCCAAAACTTAGGTATCACCACGTCCATAGCTTCAATAACATCTCCAAAGTCCGCACTATCATTACCATTCATGAAGATTAGAGTAGAACGTGGGTCAAGATCCCAGGGACTAACAACAGAAAGGATTGGACGATGCTGCCTTTCGCGGAACCTTTCTCCTCCCCAAAATACCCTCACACGACCCACTGCTGCTCTAGCATCCTTGGGATCAAGCAATTCGGTTTCTCTTAAAATCCTCATATGACGGCCTGGATCCAGTTCAAAACAAGCAGACGTGAGCATATAACCGGCCATAACGTGAGGACAACTCAAACCTTTCTTGCGTTTCTTTGATGAAATTCCAAGCTCAACTTCTTCGGGCTTGTCCTGATCAGCGTCATCAAGTTGCTTTTCCTCAACCCCCTCTGCTTGAGAAGGAGGGCCACAACTGATTTTTGGCCGCCCATTTTGATCAAGTTCGAAGTCACAACTGGTCCCTCGGGTATTTGCAACAGAGCCAACCCAATTTGTAACCGTCCGCTCCATAACAACTGCAATAAGCGCTGGATCAAAACCAACTTGCTCACAAAGTTCTTGAATCGGTCGACGAATGGTGGGATGAAGATCAGCAACTCCAGGCATCGCTGCTATTACCTTTAATTTACGACCAGGAATGCGACGCCCTTGAGGAGTCTTGGGATCCATGAGTTGTGCCCGTTCAATCTGCACCGTAACTAAACCTCTCTGTTCGGCGTCCTCAGGGCTCATCCTAGTAAAATGTTCTCCTGTCTTTGGATCAACCCTAAAAGGCACGAGAGATCCGTCGTCAAGCCACAAGTCTACCCGTTCAAGCTGTCCCTCTTTTTTCAGTTCTAAAGCTCGCTGTAAAGCAAGGGCATTGTGATCTGTAATACCTTCAACACTAAAAGAGCTCACCTGTGGTTTTCTTCCATCTTGAGCTGGAGCAAAATGGGGGGAAGCAGTGGGATTCCCCACCACAACCACAACACGCTCACCATCCGGGGGCTTCAATTCGTGCAAAGACGTCAATTGTTTGGGTAATAGAGGGGAATAGACAAAACTCAAAAAAGAATGTATAATGAACAAAAGAACTTTGCAAGCCCTTTCCACGCACAATATATGCCATT
>CAYLWB010000011.1:0-28034 GCA_964387375.1 uncultured Candidatus Peribacteria bacterium
CTGATCCGAAATTTTCGAAGACTCGCACGTGCTGTTTTGGTCATCTCTCTATGGCAGGTGCGTAAACAGGGATGACTATGAAAGTAGACGGTAAACACTTCCTTTTTGGACGCGGGTTCGATTCCCGCCATCTCCACCAAACTTACTTATGAACACCTCCACCAAAACCCAAAAAGAAAAAGCCCTTTCCTTCCAGAACATGATTGTTTCTGGAAAGGTGCGTGAAGCCTACGAGGCTTTTGTGAGTGAGGATTTTCGGCATCACAACGTGCATACCAAGGCCGGCAGGGAAGCGCTTTTGAAGGGAATGGAAGAAAATGCGGGGCAATTTCCCGATAAGGTTTTTGAGGTTCAGAGGGTGGTGGAAGAGGGTGATTTGATTGTTATCCATTCTCGCATGCATCTTGCGCCTGAGGGTCCTGAACTCGCGCCTGTCCACATTTACAGGTTTGAAGGAGGATTAATTGTGGAGATGTGGGATGTGGGCCAGGCAGTTCCGAAAGAGTCGTTCAATGAGGATGGAGCGTTTTAGTCTAGCGGTGGCCCAGATCAACCCACCTGTGCTTTAATACCCCCATGAACAACCCCTACGTTGAAATGATTCGGATTTCCTGGCGCTACGCCACGGGGAGGCGTTTTCAATATGTGTTTGTGTGCGTCTGTTTTGTGTTGGCGAACTTGGTTTCGCTGCTGGAGCCGGCGGTGTTGGGGCTTTTTTTCAACCATTTGCAGGAGTACGGCTTAGAAGGCGTAAAGCAAGCGTTGATGATTTTGGCGATCCACCCGGCGCTCCGGCTTTTGTTTTGGGTTTTTCATGGAACGGCGCGCATCATGGAGCGAGTGACGGCCTACCACATTGTTAAGAATTTTCGAGCTGAGCTCTTCGATGTGCTCACGGGCCTTCCTTTGAGTTGGCACAAAGACCACCATTCCGGTGAAATCATGAGCCGTCTCGAAAAAGGGTCGGCCGCCCTGCGCAGCTATTCGGAAGAAAGCTTTCTCTACTACGAAGTGGTGGTCAAATTTATCGGCTCGGCTGCGGCGTTGTTTTTCCTTTCGTTTTACGCAGGGTTGATCTCGCTTGGGTTTGGTTTGTTTGCGGCGTTAATCATTTTCCGTTTCGACAAGCTGCTCATGTCGTACATCACTCGAATCAATGAGCTATGGCACGTTTACGATTCGACTTTTTATGACTACATTGCGAACGTTCGGACCGTGATCACCTTGCGACTGGAAAAGCTGGCAAAGAGCGAGACCGTACAGCGGCTGACCATGGTTTTTCCAACCTGGAAAAGGAACGCACAAGTGAATGAGTTGAAGTGGTTTTTACTCACGATGGTGATTTCGTTTTGTGTTTTTGCGGTGCTGGCTTCGTATCTTTTTCAAAAACTGGCTTTGGGCGAAGCACTCATGTTGGGCACTTTGGTGGCGCTGTACGAATATGTGGGGCGCTTTACGGGAGCTTTTTTTGACCTAGCGTGGAAGTACGAAAGCTTGATGCGCTACAATACCGACCTGCAATCTTTGAAGCCCATTTGGGCGGCAGGGAAGCGCTTTGGGGCTCGCGTGAAGGCCCAGCCCATTCCCGTGGACTGGAAGACACTTCAGATTCGCGGCCTGCACTTCCGCTACGAGGACGAAACGAAGCGCAAGCACAACCTAAAAAATGTGAATTTGGACTTGAGGCGTGGCGAGCGCATCGCTTTTGTTGGAGAAAGTGGTAGTGGAAAGAGCACCATGATGACCCTGCTTCGCGGCCTGCAGGAACCCCAAAAGGGCCAACTGCTTGCAGACGGCCAACGCACTTCTGGGCTGCATGCACTTTCGGACCACGTGACTTTGATCCCGCAGGACCCAGAGATTTTTGAAAACACGATTGAATACAACGTGACGGCGGGCATTCATCACCGCAAGCCCGAAGTAGAAAATGCGATTAAAGCCACGCGCTTTGGGAATGTTTTAAAGCGTCTCCCGAAAGGCTTAAAAATGAACATCAAAGAAAAAGGCGTGAACCTTTCTGGCGGTGAAAAGCAGCGGTTGGCCTTGGCGCGAGGAGTTTTTGCGGCCAAGAACAGCAGCTTGGTGCTTTTGGACGAGCCCACCAGCAGCGTGGACCCCGCAAACGAATTGAAGATTTACGAAAACCTGTTCGGCCTTTTTAAAGACAAATGCGTCGTTTCTTCGGTACACCGTTTGCACCTTTTGCCTCGCTTCGACCGCATTTACTTCTTCCACGAAGGAGAGGTTTTGGCAGAAGGGAACTTTGATGAACTTCTAAAAAGCTGTCCCGAATTCTTGGCACTGTGGAAGGTGTATCAGAAATCTGTAAAACACAAACATGAAGCCAATCTTGATTCGTGAGTACCATCCCAACGACGCTGCTGCCCTCAAAGAATTACTGGCACGCCTTCAAGACCATTTGGCCAAGATAGACTTTCTTGAGCAGTTCATTCCCTACAAGGATTTCAAGCAGGACGACTACTTGAAAATGCAGCTGGAGTCCGTGGAAAAGAAGCACGGAAAAATCTACCTTGCTGAGGAGGAGGGCGCGTTGATTGCCGTGCTGGTGGGCTGGATTGTCGACGAAAGGCTGGACTTTGTGGAGTATTACCCAAACAAAATCGGATACATCTCCGACCTGTATGTTGTGGAGGAGTTTCGCGGGCAAGGAATTGGGGAAGCGCTCGTGGAGAAGATTGAGGCGTATTTTAAAGAGCAGCACTGCGATCAGATTGCGTTGAGTTACTTGATCGCCAACGAACCCGCCCATCGGTTTTATGAGGGGCTTGGGTACAGGGATTACTCGGCGAGGATGGTGAAGCGGATGAACCACAAAAATTAACCCTTCGACCGTTCCAATGGTCCGAAGCCGCTTTTAAAGCCCCCAAAAAAGCCAATCGAACGCATGTTAAACAAAAATTTTTGAATTAGTCAACCACATGAAAGAGCGCTTTGGCCCTCTTTCATAAAATGCTACACTCCTCTCATGCAACTTCTCTACACCGCTTCCCAAATCGATCAGGAGATCACCAATGTGGCAGCCCAAATTTCCGAAGACTACCAAGGAAAAAAGCCGCTACTTGTGGGAGTGTTGAAGGGCTGTACCGTATTTATGGCGCACCTTTTGGTGCGATTGACCTGCGATGCGGAGATTGATTTTATGACCGTGAGCAGTTATTCAAAGGGCACGGAAAGTGGGGACCTGCAGCTTAAAAAAGACCTGGACTGTCCTGTGGCAGATCGCCACGTCTTGATTGTGGAAGACATTATCGACACCGGTAAAACTGTCCACTTTGTTCGAGAGTACCTTATGGAAAAAGGTGCTGCTTCCGTGGAAGTTGTAGCCTTTGTAGACAAGGAGCAGCGCCGAGCACAAAGTGGCGTGGAGCCCAAATACACCTGTTTCAAATACGATGGGGACCCTTTTGTGATTGGCTTTGGTTTTGACTACATGGAGCGTTACCGGAATCTGCCTGCCGTTTACCAACTAGAAGAACACGACAAATGAAACTTGCTCTCATTTGCGGTGGGCCGTCTTTGGAGCGCGGCATTTCACTCAATTCGGCGCGCAGTATTTTGGACCACCTCGGAGGAGATGGTATTGAAATTGTGCCCATCTACTTTGACCACAAAAAGCAGCCATACAGCATTTCTAACGCCCAACTGTATTCCAACACGCCTTCCGATTTCGATTTTAAGCTTAAAGAAACAGCAACCAAACTCAGTTTGCCGCAACTCAAGAAAGTTTTGAAAGGGGTGGACCTAGCCTTCCCTGCGATACATGGGCGTTTTGGAGAGGATGGTGGAATCCAGGCGCTCTTGGAAAAGTTTGGCGTGCCCTACGTGGGCTCCGGAGTGCAGGCTTGCAAGCGCTGTTCCGACAAGCACGTGGCCAATGAGTTCATCCGCGGGCTTGGTTTTTTTGCACCGCCTTCTTTGCTTTTAAAGGCCGGCGAAAAACACGAGGCTGCTGTACGAACTTTCTTTAAAAATCATCAACTCAACCGCGCTATTGTGAAGCCTGCGAATGGGGGTTCTAGTATTGGTGTTTTTTCTGTAAACACCCCAGAAGAAGCACTTGAGCGTGCGGACTTCCTCTTTGATAAAAAAGTGGACAAGCGTCTAGTTGTGGAACCTTTTTGTCAGGGGACAGAGTTCACCGTGATCCTTCTGCAAAACCGTTTTGGGCAACCTGTTGCGGTCTTGCCTACCGAGATGGAAATGGAATACACGGGTGGCCAAATTTTTGATTACCGACGCAAATACCTTCCTACCAATCATGTTCGTTATCATTGTCCACCGCGTTTCGACAATGCGACCATTGAGCGCATTCAGGTTCAGGCAGAGCAACTCTTTTTAGCGCTTGGCATGAGAGATTTTGCCCGCTTCGACGGCTGGTTGATGCCCGATGGGCAGCTCTGGTTTTCGGACTTCAACCCTATTAGCGGAATGGAGCAAAACAGTTTTCTCTTTCAGCAGAGTTCGCGAATTGGAATGAGCCATCGAGATTTTTTACGTTCTGTTGTGGAACGGGCTGCTGCGCGTTATGGTCTGGAACTGCCTAGCCCCAAAGCGCTTGATACCAAAAAACGCAAACGTGTGAATGTGCTCTTTGGTGGGGAAACGGCTGAGCGGCAAGTTTCCCTAATGAGTGGAACCAACGCCTGGTTAAAATTGCGTCGCTCGGAACACTATGATCCACACCCCTATCTTTTGGACAAATTTGGAAAAGTTTGGAGCGTGCCCTATGCGCTCACACTCAACCACACGGTTGAGGAAGTTTTGGAAAACTGTCTGCACGCCAAGCAAGATGAAGAGCGGCTGGCTTTTTTGGAAGAAAAGGTGCGACTCCGCTTGGCCTTGCCCAAGGAACGCTTTAGCGAGCCCTTCTTTTTGCCTCAATCGCAGAGCCTGGAGGAATTCATAAAGTCTTCTGAGTTTGTCTTTATTGGGCTGCACGGCGGCATTGGTGAAAATGGCACCCTTCAGGGCTATTTGGACAAAGCCAAGGTGCCTTACAACGGGTCCGGACCCAAGGCTTCTGCGCTTTGTATGGACAAGTTTGCCACAGGAGAGGCGGTTGCTGGACTCCGAGAGGAAGGCATTCACAGTGCTCCCAAAAAGAGCCTCAAGCTTGATCAACTCATAACAGAAGACCCGGAAAAACTTTGGCAAAAACTCAGCAAAGAGTTGGAATCCACCACGCTCATTGTAAAGCCCCGTGATGAAGGCTGCTCGGCAGGCATTGTGCGACTTTTCAGCCCAGAAGACCTCAAACACTATTTGAATTTTGCAAACCAAGGAGTGAGTTTTATTCCCAAGGGTACTTTTACCAACCAGCGTGACAATATCGAAATGCCCCCAAGTCGCATGAAGGAATTGCTCTTTGAGGCCTTCATCGAAACGGACAAGGTGCGCGTTCAGGGGAACAAGCTCGTGTGGAGCAAGAAGACCGGCTGGGTGGAAATGACCATTGCAGTGCTTGAAAAACAAGGGCAATACCATGCCCTGAATCCTAGTCTCACGGTGGCCGAAGGGGAGGTGCTTTCTGTGGAAGAAAAGTTCCAAGGAGGCACTGGGGTGAACATGACGCCTCCGCCTGCGAGCCACGTTTCCAAGAAGGTGCTCGAACGCATTCGGCACCGCGCCGAGCGAGTGGCACAGGTTTTGGGCATTGAAGGGTACTGCCGAATGGACCTCTTTGTGGAAGTATCCACGGGGGAAATTCTCCTCATTGAAGTGAATACCACGCCGGCCCTTACGCCATCTACGGTGCTCTACCACCAAGCTCTCGCTGAAGAAAAGGCTTTATTCCCAACCCAGCTTCTGGAACAATTGATCGCGAATAAAGGCTACTGATGTTTCAGGTCGAACTTTCCCCCGAACTCTTAGAGAAGGCCCAAAAACTCCGTGTTTTTCCTGAAGACCTTGCCGAAAAATTTGTGCGTGGCTCTGGTGCCGGTGGACAAAAAATCAACAAAACGTCCAGCTGCGTGTGGCTCAAACACCTGCCCACGGGCATCGAAGTAAAGGTGCAAAAACACCGCGAGCGAGAGAGGAATCGCCTGTCTGCGTACAAACTGTTGCTCCTGAAAATTGAAGAGGTGAAGCTGGGAAAAGCTTCCGAAATAGCTCAAAAAGTTTTTAAAATCCGTAAGCAAAAACAGCGTCGCAACCGCAAGTCCAAAGAAAAAATGCTTGCAGCCAAACGCCACCGCAGCGAAACAAAAGCCAACCGTAAAAGCGCACTATGAATTTTTACAAAGAGCCAAGTTTTTTAGAAGGCCCCGTTGGAAACAATGCGTTTGCGTATGAAGCGCGTGGTTCGACCCCGAGACTCTTTGTGCCGGCGGTTCGAGACGGACGGCTGGAGGAATTGACCGTGGGCGATCAAGTGACTTTTGCCGACTTCGATGAGGCGGGCATCTTGCGTGAGTGCCTTGGCCTGCGCGAATTTTTGTGGATGGATTGGAACGGTGTGCCAATGGTGGTTTTTGACAACCACAACCACGCGTTTTATTTTTGGTACGAGGCGGTTGAACGCGGCCTCTTGAAGCGTGGGGCTAAACTGATTCACTTCGATCAACACAAGGACATGCGTCGACCCGAAGAAGGCTTTGCTGGCGGGTCTTTGGAAGAAGTCGCTGATTATGCCAACGAAATCGTGAACGTGGGCAACTACATTGTTCCTGCTCTTGAAGAGGGGCTTTTGTCCGAAGTGCTGTTGGTGACCGGGGAGGCGGACTTGGACAAGGGCGACTTTTTGGATGAGAAAAACAAAATCCTCAATATCGACTTGGACTTTTTTGCGCCTGAACTCGACTACATCAACTTTGCCCGTGCGAAGAATTTTCTGCTGGCTCACTTGAAAACCACTAAGTTGGTGACGGTGGCGACTTCGCCGTTTTTTATTGATCAAGAACTAGCGCTGGAACGGCTGAGGGGCTTGACAAAAACACGTTAAGATGTGTAAAGTCGAAATACTTTTACATCGATAATGACAATAACACTAGAGCTGCTTTCGCAGATTCGTCCGGAAGAAGGACTGACAGCTGAACAGGTGCAAGAGCTTGATTGCGCTATGCGAGATCGGACAGCCAGAAGAGAGCTCAGCCCTATTGTTGCCCAATGGAGAGCTTATCTTGAGAGTGCTATGCACGATCTGAATCGCCAAAATTAAACCTATTTATGGACTCTTTCCCTCCTTCTCGTTAGATCGTTCCAAACTTCGGGAGCCAAGACCTCAAGTTTCAGACGCGCTCATGAGGCCAGCGGCCCAGGTGCGTGCAGCTGTTTTTCAAGCCGCCAAAAGCGGAGCCTTCAGAGGCATAAAGGATGGCAAGCGTTAATCTCGCCACCCCGGAACCAAACCCGCACTCACCCAAAACAGCACCATGAGGGGCGGGAAGAAGAGGCTGTTCACAAAGATGGAATGGATTGCGAAACCGCAAAGTATGCCTAAAAAGCCCACAGCGAGGCCATTTTTGCGATGTCGCCAGCTCTGCCAAGCGAGCATAAAATAGAGGCTGAGCCAGGGCAGAGTGCCAAGCAGGCCAGTGGTTGCGAGTGCTGTGAGCACACTGGAGTCGGAACCCGTCACGGCATGGGCATTCAGGTCGAAAATGGCTTTTTGGTCGAGCGCTTCATACTTGTAGCGGTTGTAGCCCTGACCAATTAAAGGTTGGTCGGCAAAGAGCTTCCAGCCCAAATCCCAAGAGGCAAACCGAAGGCGGGCGGAGGGGTCAGGAATGGTGTAGGTTTCGACGACAAGCGATTTCGCGCCACTGACCATGTCCAAAACGCGGCTTTGGATGCGGTCGGAAGCAGCAAAAAGAAGCAGCCCCACGAGTCCCACCACGAGCAAACTTTTCCAAGAACGGAACAGACCGATTACCCCAATAGAGGCAATCAAAAAAAGATAGGCGCTACGTGAATACGTAAGGCCTATGGCCAGCAAGAGTACAAGCGCAACGGGGGTGAGCACCCAGCGCTGGTTTTTGTGATCGAGCATGCTTCCCACGAGGAGAGAAAGGACGAGAACAAGCCCTCCTCCAGTAAAGTTGGGATCGAACCATGTAGAGAGTAGGCGGTCTCGGTGCGGGTCCCAGCCTAAGTTGGCATATTCTAGGCCAAAATCAGGCACCAGCCTGAGCTGAAGGAAGCCCGCCACCGCCAAGAGCAATCCGAAACCAAAGAGCAGGTAGAGAATGGTTTGTTTCTGGGGCTCTTTTAGGCGACTCACCATTAAAAAAAGCCCAAAACTGGCACCCCAACGAATGGCATAAAAGAAAGCACTTAGTGTTTCGTTCAGGGTCATTTCCCACGAGTGAAGCAGCAAAGACCCCACTCCAACGATCAAAAAAATCAGGGCAGGGAAGAACAAGAGGTTTTTCCAGGGAAATTCTTTGTTCCACAACGCTTTTAAAGACCAAAGGCCCACAAAAATCGGCATCCACAAATCCAAAAGCAGGTAGCCTTTGAAGCGATACACTTCGGCCAATAGGGTAAAAAACAGGAGCAGCCCGAGGCCCAGCGTTTCAAACGAGACTTTCCTTAGTAGCGAACGCATGATAGACCTCTAAAGTATGACCATTCTGATTGCAAGTCACAACCCTGGCAAGTTTAAAGAAATTGCAGAAATTTTGGCCCCTTTGGGGCTGCAGGCAAAGTCACTTGCAGACTTAGAAATCACTGAAGAGTTCGAAGAGAACGAGGACAGCTTTGAGGCCAATGCCATGGGCAAGGCCCGTTTTTATTCTCAGCTGACTGGTTTACCCACCTTTGCTGACGACAGTGGAATTGTTGTGACAGCCTTGGAGGGTGAGTTGGGGGTAAAGACCCGTCGCTGGGGTGCTGGAGCCAAGGCCAGCGACGAAGAGTGGCTTGAATTTTTTCTCCGTCGTATGGAGTCCGAAACAGATCGTAGTGCTCGCTTTGTGTGTGCCGCCGCCTACGTGGCTACTGAAAAAGAGTGGGTGGAGCTTGGCGAAGTTTCTGGCCTCCTTGCTGAGGCCCCAGAAGAGCCTTTGGAGCCAGGCATCCCACTTTCTAGTGTGTTCATTCCAGAGGGGTATGATAAAGTTTACATGGCCTTGCTGAAAGAGGGGAAGAAACATGAAATCAGCCACCGAGGAAAGGCCTTCCAAAAACTTTTGAATCGGCTTCAAGATGCTTAAACTCTACACTTATAAATACTGTCCTTATTGCGAAAAAGTTCGCGTGGCTTTTGCTCAAATGAAAGTCCCTTATGAGGAAGTGAGTGCTGAGCCGGGCACAGCGGGTTCACATGAGCTTTTGCGCTTGGGAGGCAAGCAGCAAGTACCCTTTTTGGTAGATGTAGGGCGTGGCCTCCACATGTACGAATCTTCCGATATCATTGATTATGCTCGAAAACATTTTACGAAGAATTGAGGCCGAAAATGAGGCGAATCCAATTTGGATTGTGGGCCCAAAAACGGGACATTTTTTGTATTGGTTGCTTCGAGTCATTCAGCCCGAGCACGCCTTGGAAGTGGGTACGTCAGTGGGGTATAGCGCACTGTGGCTGGCCTCTGCGCTTGAAGAAAACCAGAAAGGAAAACTGTGGACCATTGAGTCGCATGCGGAACGATTTAAGCGTGCACAAGACAATATTGGGGAGAGCGAGCTTGGACACAGGATTGAACTCTTGCACACCCACGCCCCTGAAGTTTTTTTCAACCCAGATTTTGTACTGCCTGAGCGTTTCGACTTCGTTTTTTTAGATGCTACAAAAGAGCAAACCCAGGATTTCTTTGATTCTTTATATCCGAGGATGAACAAGGATGGCATCTTGGTGGTGGACAATGTCCACAGCCATCGTTTTGGTCAAATGCAAAAATTCATCGAGAAGGCTCACAAGAACCCCAAAATAAAAACAGCTGAAATTCCCGTTGGGGCTGGTCTGCTTGTGGCTAGAGTCCTTTAGATGGTGGGTGTGAAATCAAAGAGGTCTTCCAGAAGAAATTCTGGTTTAGCTTCTTCCACGTCTTCGGTAGGTTTTTCTTCCTGATCCTTCAAGGCGTCCTTGCTTGGAGAGCCTTCTCCAATACGAATTTGTACGCTGCTAGAACTGGAGTATCCGTAGACATCTACAATCTTGGCAGTAATTTCAAAGATGTCGCCTTCGCCGGCAGTGATGGGGATTCGTACGATGCCTGAATATGGAGCTGCGCCTTCGATGGACTGAGGATTCCCATTGAGGGAATAACGCACCTCTTTGACCCCGTTTCCACGAGCTTTGATGTCCACTTCTACGGTTAAGAATCGTTCATCCAAAGAAACCGCAGATAAACTCAAGGGGCTAGTGATGACCACTTCGGGAAGATTTTGAGAGGTCAGCGCGTTGTGAATGTCAGAAGCGTACTCCGTTGGTGGCTGCCCTTGGTCGTGTTCTTTAGCCCAAGCATTCACAGCTTCTTGCCAATGAGGCCATACGTCTGCCATGGGGATGCGATGGATGCGGAAACTTTTTTCTGTGACAAATTCTTCAGGGCTGTATTCGGTGGCCAAACGGTTGCTAATGGTTTCGATTTTAAGGGTAACGAAAGAGTTGTCTCGTTCCGTTGGAACTGCGAAGTCTGCAAACAGCTCGGTACCAATCATGTCGGAAGGAGTGTTGTCTCCAGGGAGTTTTCCACTTGCACGACTGATTGCCACTTCTTGAATTCCTGCTGGGCGAGGCCATTGAGTGAGTTCAAGGCGATCTTGTTCGAGCAGATCCATCATGAAGGCTTTCCAAATGGGGGCAGCCGTTGTATATCCATCGGCATTGCCCTTCATTGCGCTACCGTTGGTGTTCCCAGTCCAGGTGATTGTGACAAGGTTTGGGGTGTAGGCAGCAATCCAATTGTTGTTGGGCAAAATACTTCCGTTGGGCATCTTTTTATTTGAAGTTCCTGTTTTTGCGGCATTGTCTAGGCTGTCAATACGGACGTTAGGCCCAAGTCCAACGCTTCCATCGGAAAGAATATCGTTGATCAGGTAGGCCACCTGAGGGTCCATCACTTCTTTGCGGGTAACATTTTGTTCTTCCCACTGCTCCATCACTTCGCCATCGGCATTTTCGATTTTAAGAATCGGGGTGGGACTCACACGAACACCTGTATTGGCAAACACACTATAGGCTTCTGCCATTTCCAGGGGCGTGACTTCGGCAGTACCTAAAGCTAGAGGCCAGCCATAGTTTCCATCGCTTCGTACACCCGTTAGGCCCAAGTCCTGTACATAGGGAACGATTTTTTCTTCTTGGCCAGCCATGAAATACCCTTCAATTGCAGGAATGTTTCGAGACTGCCCCAGTGCTCTCCGGATGGTTATTGGGCCCACAAAACTGCCATCGTAGTTGTCTGGCCTGTCTCCTCCAAAACTGATGGGCACATCGTAAAGAACGGTGGCTGGAGAGTAGCCGTTCTGAAAGGCTAAAGAGTACACAAAGGGCTTAAAGGAAGACCCCGGCTGTCGAGGGCTTGTGATCATGTTTACCTGGCCATCAACCACTTTTTTCTCCTCGCTATCAAAGAAGTTGGCTGAGCCGACCATTGCTAAAATCTGTCCAGTGCTTGGCTGTACGGAAATCATGGCGGCGTTGTTAGTTCCGTAATTGCTGTTGTTGCTTTCCCAGCGTGCGGCAATGGCATCCTCAGCAGCTTTTTGGTAGTCGGGATCGAGAGTGGTGTAGACCTTAAGCCCCCCTTGTTCTACAACAGCGGCACCATACTTTTCTTCCAACATTTGTTTCACCCACAATACAAAATGAGGTGCCAAAATGGTCTCTTGGTAGGGGGTGAATGCGATGGTTTGGATTTCAGCAAGAGCGGAAAGTTTTTCGTCTTCGGTGATGTAACCCAATTCTTCCATGCGTTCCAAAACCAGATCACTGCGACCCTTGATGTAAAAACTGTCGCCATTGGGGAGTTCAAAGGTCTTTCCGATCAAACCACGGGTGAATTCTCCATAAGAGAGGTCTGCCTCTCCTTTGATGATACGGCTGCCCAAGGTTTCTTCGGTGAGTTCAAAATGGATGTTTGTATAAAGGTTGTCTCCATAGGGAGAATAACGGCTGGGAGCCTTAGGAAGGCTGGCCAGAAGAGCGGCTTCCGCTAGGGTCAAGTCTTTTGCATCTTTTCTGAAGTAGCGATCTGCCGCCGTCTCAACTCCATAAGCATTGTTTCCGTAGGGGATTTTGTTCAGGTAAAGGAGGAGGATTTCATCTTTTTTAAACCGTAGCTCCACCTTGAGGGCGAGCATGATTTCTTGCAGTTTGCGTTTGTAAGTCTGCTCTGGACTCAGGAAAGTATTTTTTACAAATTGCTGAGTGATGGTGGACCCTCCGCGAGGGGATCCAATGCCAATTTCCGAAAGAACCGCCTTGATGATGGCAGGGATATCGATACCAATGTGCTTGTAAAACCGGTCGTCTTCTATGGCGATCGTGGCCTGCACTAACCAAGGAGAAACCTCTTCAAGAGAGTCCAGGGCCTCCCGGTTTTCTTCTCCATGAATGGCATAAAGCACGTTGCCCTCTCGATCCATGATGAGGGTAGACTGGGTCAAATTCCCCTCCAGTTTGGAAAGGCTTGGAAGAGTAATGAAAATAAAAAAGACATAGAGGAAAACGAGGGCACAAAATCCTAAAACAATGCCCAAAATAGCGATAGCAAGCTTGCGGAGCCTCTGCTCCTTAGGGCTCATGTGAGGGCGTGGACGCAAACGTTCCCACCCCGTGGAAATCTTCTGGATAGACCAGTCTTTAAGACGCTTCATAATTTCCCACGAATTATACCACCCTTCTGTTCAAGTGCAAGGAAGGCGGCTTTTTGAAGTTCCTGGAATTCAACCTCTGTTAAGGTGCGATCTTCACGACGCAACACAATGGAGAAAGAGAGCGACTTTTGATCTGCTGGGATGTTTTTCCCCTCATAAATGTCAAAAAGAGAGATGTTTTCGATGAGGCCGGCGGGATCGGCCTTTCGAAGGGCCTTTTCAAGTTCGGCGACCTCACTGCGTTTTGGAACCAAAACGGAAATGTCGAAACTCATTCCCGGGAACCGAGGAGGGGTTTTGAAAACAGGCATGCTGTTCCCGTTGGCCACCAGCTCCTGGAGCTTAAATTCAAATGCAGCCACTTCATGATTGAGGCCAAAAGCCTTTTTAACGGCGGGGTGTACTGTGAACAGGTGCCCCAGCACTTTGCCCCTGTGCATCAGAGACACGCATTTTTTTGGGTGAGCGTAGCTTGGGGCGGTCTGTGCAGGCTTCAATTGAAGGCTTCCCATTTGGAAGGCCGCAAAGAAAGCTTCTAAAGCGCCTTTTGCCTCATAAAATGGATCTTTCTCTTGCGCTACGGCGGCGATGAGCCAAGCTTCTTCGCGTGGCATGTAGTTGCCCACGTCTTCATAAGTGTGGCCGATTTCAAACAGTTTCATCTGCTCACGATCTGCGCCATTTTTCACCACTTTATTGAGAAGGTTGGGGAGTAGGCTGCGGCGCATGTGAGTTTGATCTTCGGAAAGGTAGTTCAGCACATGTATGTGTCCTTTTTCAGGAAGTAGAGCTGCCTCCATTTCTTTGCGTCCATAAAAAGAGTAGTTCATTAGCTCGGTGAAGCCTAAGCGGTACGCCAGAATGCGGCGAGCTTCATGTTCACTGCGACGCTCCTTGTTTTCCGCGGGCAGGGAGATGGGAAGTTCTGGCAAAACTGCAGGAATTTCTGAATACCCATAAATACGTGCGATCTCCTCAACAAGATCTTCTTCAATATCCACGTCGCCAGTGGCGCGGTGGCTGGGCACGGTCACGCTGAGCTGTTCACCCTTTGCCTTCACTTCAAATTCCAGCGATTCTAAAATGGAGATCATTTTTTTTGTGGGGACGTCCACCCCGATTTTTTTGCGAGCGAGGTCGGCATTTAGGCTGAGTGTAAGAGGTTTTGCTTTCCAAGAACCAACGGTTTCAATCTCACTGATGAGCGTTGCCTCTGGACACAACTCTTGGATGAGGGCGATTGCGCGAGCTAAGGCACGTTCGGTATTGCTGGGGTCTAGGTTTTTTTCAAAACGCTGAGAAGCGTCGGTACGCAAACCCATAGACTGACTGGCCTTTCGGACAGCGATGGAATCGAAGTGCCCCGCTTCCAAAACGATTTCGGTGGTCTTTTCAGAAATTCCAGAACGCAAACCCCCCTTTATTCCGGCAATGCCAACTGGTCTATTTTTTCCATCACAAACGAGTGGATCTCCGGCATTCAAGCGGTGCTCAGCGCCCTCCAAAGTGAGCAGCGTTTCGCCTTTTTTAGCTTCACGAATAATGAAGGCATCGTCCTCTAAAACGGTTCGATCGTAAGCATGCATGGGGTGGCCAAGCTCGAGCATCACGTAATTGGTGATGTCCACAATGGTGTTGTGGGCGTTCATCCCAGCCGCTTGCAAACGAGCCTTCATCCAATCGGGCGATTCTTTCACGGCGATTCCCGTCAATACGGCGGCAGAAAAACGCGAACAGATTTGTGGGTCTTGGATTTCGATGGAGAGCTTCGCGCTCGGCTTTCCTTTTTTGAATTTGAGCAGAGGTTCGAGCGGCTTGAGCGGCTTTTGTATTAGCGCCGCAACTTCTCGAGCGATTCCATAATGCCCCCAGAGGTCTGGGCGGTGGGTGAGGGACTTGTTGTCGATGTCCAAAACAAGGTCTGTTTGGTGAAGTACGTCCGCTAAAGAGGTACCGGGTTTGGCTTTGGTCCAACTGAGGTCTTTGATCTTCACGTCGCCTTTTGCCCCAGGAAGGTTGTCTGGTTCTAGCCAGATTTCTTCGCCAGCACAGATCATTCCATTGCTTTCTTCACCACGGATTTTTGTAGTTTGAATCTCGAACAGCTCTTCCCCATGCACGTTCACCACGGCTCCCGGTAGGGCGATCGCTACGAGCATGTTTTCTTTTAGATTTTGTCCCCCACAAACAATCTGGGAAGGAGTTTTTCCTCCAAGATTCACAAGAGTCAGATTCAAGCGGTCTGAATTAGGGTGGCGCCATACTTTTTGGATTTCTCCAATCACAACGTTTGTATATTTTTCTCCAAGATTTTCACAGGCCTCCACTTCTGCGGTGTGCAGGGTGAGCAGGCGTTGCAAATCTTCACCGCTGTGTTTGCCGAGGTCCACGAAGTCCCGAAGCCAGTTGAGAGAGATTTTCATTTAGAATTGTTCATTAATACGCAAATCCCCACTGGTGAGGTGGCGGATGTCGTTGATACCGTAATGCATCATGACCAGGCGGGTGAGGCCAAACCCAAAAGCCCAACCCTGGTATTTTTTTGGGTCGATGCCACTGGCTTTCAGAACGTTCGGGTGCACCATTCCACAGCCCATGAATTCGATCCAGCCTGTTTTTTTACACACACGACAGCCTTCGCCGCCACAAAACACGCAAGACATGTCGAGCTCCAATCCGGGTTCCACAAAAGGGAAGTATCCGGGACGGAAACGCACCTTCATTTCTTTATGAAAGAGGCGGGTCAAAAAGCCCTGCATCACTCCTTTGAGATGAGCAATTGAAATGTCTTCTCCAATCAAAAGGCCTTCCACCTGGTCAAAGGTGTGTTCATGAGAGGCGTCGGTAGCTTCGTTGCGGAAGACGCGTCCCGGCACGATGATTTGCAGGGGGGCTCCATATTTCTGCATGGCGCGTACCTGATTGGGGGAGGTTTGTGTGCGCAAAACCAAGCGGCCCTCTTTTTTGTCCGGAGCTTGATCAATGAAGAAGGTGTCTTGCATGTCGCGAGCTGGGTGATGCGCGGGAATGTTTAGGCCTTCAAAGTTGTAGAACTCGCTTTCAATTTCAGGTCCATCCACAATCGTGAACCCCATTTGCTGAAAGATGAGCTCCACTTCTTCAAGGGTTTGGTAAAGAGGATGGATGTGGCCGCTTTCATACTTTGTTCCAGGCTGAGTGAGATCAATCCAATCGGACTCCAATGCGGAAGAAATGGCCTCCAGTTCCAAGGCAGCTTGGCGGCTTTTTAGTGCAGCTTCAATTGTGTTTTTCAGTTCATTGGCAGCACGCCCAGTTTCTTGTTTCTCTTCGGGGGAAAGGTCTTTTAATCCCGCTAAAATGGCCTTGAGGGAGCCCTCTTTCCCAAGGATCTTGCGCTCCACCTCTTTCAAAGCCTCCGCAGTTTTTGCCGCAGAGATTTCAGCGAGGGCTGCGCTCTTCAATTGGTTGAGGTTTTGTTTCATGCGAAATCAAATGCTGGCGCATTGTAGCACAGGCTGTCAGAAAAGGTGAAGCGGTGGCTTCACCGTATTTTAAATCTTCAGTTCGGGGTTTTTGCACTGCTGGGACTGTGGGCCGCCAACCCTACGCGATCCATTTCGTGGATCTGAATAGGAGCTATTATTCTTTCGGCAATACGACGGGCGAGATCCGGGGAGGAAAAGAGGGGTTTTCTGAAGTCTCCTCCTTTCGAACAGTCACCCGACTGTATACCTGGTGAAACTTCCAAGGGTTCACAAATGTCGTCCCCCGCATAAGCTTCCGGTTGTGTAGCTGCTTCTGTTGAAAAGCCGCCATCGATATCTCTCGCTTCAGGGCTGGACTCGTCAGAACCTAAATCGTCGTCCCTGTCCAGTCGTCGGAAAAGTAAGGCATGAGCTTCTGCGGTCACCGCGTCTAAAAGACCTCCGGGTTTTCGAACGCAATGAGTGAGCATAGCTCGGGCATCATTGAGGGTACGAATGTGAGGCTGAGTGTGCGCTGTGGGGATATAGCGGGGTTCTTGAGTCCCAAGTGCTCTAGTCGCTTCAATGCAGGCCATTGCTGGGTCTGATATTCCTTTTAAGGCTGTTTCAACACAGGCTTGCACCGCTTTAACCCAAGCTGCTGGGACATGCCGTTCTGGATCTGAAGCCCTGGACAGTCTTAGCAATACTTGTTCTGGAGATTCGATCAGTTTTACTGCAGTGGTGTCGGTTGATGTTTCGGTAGGTGCACGGTGGAGGGTAGGGCCAGCCATAAAACGATTTTTTAAAGTATCTAAACTTAACCAAACCCTCGATTTTTGGCAAGCGTTGCAGCTAAAAAGCCCCTCATTACGAGGGGCTTTCGTTTCGACAAAGGAGAAAGAAGCGATTAACGAACTGCTTCCTTCAAGCTCTTTCCGGCCTTGAAGGCAGGAAGATTCATTGCTGGGATCTTGATCTTTTGATCCGTGTTGCGTGGGTTCACACCAGTGCGAGCCGCGCGCTTAGACACGCGGAAAGTTCCGAAACCAGTGATGGTCACGTTCTTTCCCTTAGCAAGGTTGCCAGCAATGGCATCGAGGATGGCATCGAGCGCGAGCCCGGCATCCTTCTTTGTGATACCGGCAGCGTCAGCTGCAGCGGCGATCAAATCACCTTTTGTCATATGGCGAAGAGGTTAGTGGATAAATCTGGCTTATTATAGACTTTAAGCCCTTGTCGACAAAGAAAATGTCTTGCCACAAAGGGCCAAAACTGCTCTGGCTATCGGCGATTGGGTTTGACAAAGGACCCACTCCCCTCTGTATGTTAAAGCACACCTTTATTCACCCTTCATGCCCACAAAAAACCTTGTGATCGTGGAGTCTCCTGGGAAGATTCAAGCAATCTCTAAGTATCTAGGAGGCGACTACACTGTGATGGCATCGATGGGCCACGTACGTGACTTGCCCACTTCTAAAATGGGCATCGATTTAGAAAAAAACTTCGAACCTCAGTACCAAATTTCTAAAGGGAAGGGGGAGGTCATCAAGAAGCTCAAAGCCAAGGTGAACAAGGGAACTACAGTCTGGATCGCAACCGACGAGGACCGCGAAGGAGAAGCTATTGGTTGGCATTTGATTGAATCTCTGGATCTTAAAAAAGGCGAACATCTCAAGCGCATCGTCTTTCATGAAATCACAAAGCCCGCGATTTTGGAGGCCATTGAGCATCCACGCCAGATCGACATGAAGAAGGTAAACGCTCAACAAGCACGTCGCATTTTGGATCGTCTTGTTGGTTATGAGCTTTCGCCGCTGCTCTGGAAAAAAATCAAGTATGGCCTTTCGGCTGGACGTGTTCAGAGCGTTGCCGTGCGTTTGGTGGTGGAACGGGAGCGTGAAATTCAAGCGTTTGTGGTTGAAGAATACTGGTCCATCATGGCCGACTTTCTTCCTGAAAAAGGCAGCCAGGCTTTTGAAGCGAAACTCGCTAAACACAAAGGGAAGAATGTAAAAATTGCTAATGAAGCAGAAGCAAAAGAGATCTTAGCAGCTTTGAAAGGGGCTGATTACACGGTGAGTGCCGTTGAGAAAAAGGCTGTAAAACGTTACCCAGCGCCCCCCTTCACCACCTCTACCCTGCAACAAGAAGCTTCTCGCAAGTTGGGCTTCTCTGTGAAAAAAACCATGGCTGTGGCTCAGGGGCTTTACGAAGGAGTGAAGCTTGAGAGTGGGCACGAGGGTCTCATCACGTACATGAGAACGGATTCTGTAAACCTTTCTCCATTGGCCTTGGCACAAGCAAAGGAAGTGGCGAGTTCAATGTATGGAAAAGAGTTTGCTCTTTCCACCCCACGCTACTATAAGGGTAAAAAGGGTGCACAAGAGGCGCACGAAGCCATTCGACCCACTAGCTTGGCACGCACTCCCGAAGAAGTAAAAGCTCATCTTGATAAGGATGCCTACCGTCTTTATGAGCTCATTTGGAAGCGCACATTGGCCTGTCAAATGGCCGAAGCCGAGCTTGATCAGACCGCAGTGGACATTGATGCCAAGGAGTACCAGTTCAGAGCTACTGGTCAAACCATTCGTTTTGCTGGTTTCATGGCAGTTTATTTGGAGGACCATGACGAAGACGAGGAGCAGGAAGAAGGAGAAAAAAAACTTCCTGAATTGCACGAAGGGGAGCACCCACGACTCCAAAAACTCATACCAAACCAACACTTCACTAAACCTCCGGCACGTTATACCGAAGCCAGCTTGGTGAAAAAACTCGAAGCAGAAGGCATTGGCCGACCTTCTACCTACGCACCCACAATATCTACGGTTCAGGAGCGTGGTTATGTGGAAAAGGAGGCTAAACAACTCAAGCCCACCGACATGGGCTTTATTGTGACGGACTTTTTGGTGGAACACTTTCCAAATGTAGTGGATTACGGGTTTACAGTGCGTATGGAAGAGATGCTTGATGAGGTGGAAGAGGGCAAGGAAACCTGGCAAGAAGAGATCCGCAACTTCTACAAACCTTTTCATCAGTTGATCACTGAAAAAGAAAAAACAGTGAGTCGTGAAGAAGCTTCACAAACCCGTGAGCTTGGGGTGCATCCCAAGACGGGGAAGCCCGTGAGTGTGCGCATTGGGCGGTTTGGGCCTTTTGTACAGATGGGCGACAAGGAAGACGAAGAGAAACCAAAATTTGCCCCCCTGCCCGCAGACATGAGCATGCAAGACGTGACTTTAGACCAAGTGCTGCACCTCTTTGACCTCCCACGAACTTTGGGCAAAAGTGACACGGGCGAAGACATGGTGGTGAACATCGGGCGCTTTGGGCCTTATGTTAAGGTTGGAAAAGAGTATACGTCTCTTAAAGAGCACGACCCTTATACGATCACACACAAGGAAGCCCTGGACCTCATCAAAGAAGAAAAAGCCCGCAAGGCCAAGGCCGTGATTGCGGTGTTTGAAAAGCAAGATATCCATATTTTGGAGGGGCCTTATGGTCCGTACATCAAGCAGGGCAAAGAAAACCACAAGATTCCTAAGGGGGTAGATCCGCACAAACTCACGCTTGAGGACTGTGAAAAAATCATTGCCGAGGCACCACCCAAGAGGAGCTTTCGTCGGGGGAAAAAATAGGTTAAAATAACGTCAGTTATAAACCCTCTCCACGCCATGAACGTTTCCAAACCTTTGTTTTTAAACAAGGCCTTGCCTGTTGGCCTGGTCCTTTTACTCGTAACAGCTCTGTTTTGGAGTCGTATTTCACTCGCGGATACCCCGGGAGGAGGTTTTGAGCCGGGTGACCCCTGTGGTTATGTGATGGGGGGAGGACCTGGTTACAGTGACGGTACTGTGGACTTTCAGGCTTTAGGAAACGATCAGGCTTGTTTAGATTCAACTGGGCTTTTTTATGAAGGAGGGGGGCAGCAGTCTTACGGCCGCTACACCTTGGAGTCCGGAGACAGTTATACTTTTGATTTTGCCCCTACTGTTGCACCAGAAGATTTGCCTGCGGTGAACATGACTACAGGTGAGGTGACAGGCATGGCCAAGTTCACCAACCTTCCCGAAGGCACGCCCGAAGACCAAAGCTGGTTGGACTTCAATTGGGTCTGTACTCCTGAGTTTGAAGCACAATTAGCCCCAACGTACACTTGTGAAGATTGGGCTCCAAAAATCAATCTTCAAACAGGAATGTTTACTGGTGCGGCTTGGAGCGATTACTTTGACACGTATCTGGTGTTTGGAGTGACTGACTACACGGGCATTCAAGTGGAATTGCCCATCAATACGGTGCAGATGATCGTGGATATTTTTGCCAATGAAAGTGAAAATGGCCCCAACGACGTTGACCTGACCAATGCACCTATGGCCGACGGATATTCTTACTGGAGGGTGAGGGTGCGTCTCTTGGACGTCTTTACGGGAGAATACATTGGGGAAGATAAAATTCAGCACCTTTCCTTGGATCTGGTTTCTTACGACGAAATGGACGACGTGCCAGAAGATGATCCTAACTACGCTCTCTATCCTCCTAGTGAACTGCAAGGGTCTGATTTGGGTGTGCGGTTAAATACACTCACGGCTTTGCGCCCTGCGCGCCGAGCAATTCTAGAAGAGTGGAATCATCCTGCCATTGAAGAGTGTAAGGATATTGATACAGACCTCACCGAGTTCTGTTTGCGCACAGAGGACGGCATTGATGGATACAATATTTTTGTATCGTCTGGAGCTCCTACTGCAAACATGACGGGAGTTGTAAACACCGACGGATCTCAAGTGGATGAGCTTGGAGCACGTCCAGGCTGTGTGGAATTTTATACGGGAGATGCTTCCGAAGCTTGTCCCATTGGAGGGCTTTGGTTCCCAGAAAAAGATCAGGTATTTTTTGATCGAAGGGAGGATGTGAATCAGTACCTTGTGAATTATTTGAAAGTGGAGTTGCGCTTCAATGATGGGCTTGAATATCAGGTTCTTACTTACGACAACCGAGACAGTGGAGGTGACGCGCTTTTGCAAACTGCAGATTACATGCCCGACTACTTGGAGTTTGCCTACATCCCTGTAGAAGCACAAAAAGAACTCAGCTGGAGACCTCGCATCAAAGTACGAGACTTTATGGTCATGGATGGGGGTGGAGCTGAGGGGAGCACTTTGCTCTCTACAGATCCTACTGCGGTGATGTATTTGAAGTCGGATGCACGTGTTTTGCCTCCCTCCAATCAAATCAAAACGGCACTTTCTTTGGGAACGTATGGAAGCTTTACAGACCGCTTCATGCGAGGAGATGCCACCTGGTTGGGCTACAACATTTCTTATCAGCTTGATGAGGAAACCGACCCTGCTCGCGATCAGCAGATTTTCTTGATAGACACGGATGACGATGAGGTTGGAGATGCGCCAACCCATACAGACACGATTTCTGACCCCGAAAACTTTGTCAGTTTTGTGGACCGTTTGCAAACCAACACCAGTTACGACCGTTACATGGCCATGAGTTACGACTCCAGTTTGCCTGGCCCTATCGTTTTCCCAACAGTAGAGCAAACGATTTGTGACGCGATCACGAACTACCGTTTTGATGAAAGTTCCTGTTACTTTGCCGGTTATCTGCCCGTACAAGATTTGCACAAGGACCCACAAGACATGCTGGTGATTGGAACCATCCATTCCGGGATCGATAAAACAGAGTTTTTGGGAGACACCGATGATCTATCTATTTTAGGATCCAAAAACACGAGCCAGCTTCGCAACAAGATTTTTGCACTCGTTGCACGCTACACTTTGGGTCAGACAGGTGAGGGTGGAACCTTGGATGCGAGCATGAATCCAGCTGTCGGCGGTGATTTCGCGTCTCTTTTGGGAGACCGTCTTTTGTATGCCGAAGGCGACACGGTTATTTCTGGTTCCAGCAGTTTCCTTGCCAAGACTTTGGTGGTCAAAGGTGGGGACGTTTACATCAATGGAGACATCAGTGGAGACACTTTGGGTCTGATTGTGCTGTCTGAGAATGGACATGGAGGAAACATTTATGTGGATCCTTCTGTACGCAATATCTATGCAAATATTTTTGCCGACGGCAGCATTTTTAGTAACAGTGGCGTTCTGGCCAATGGAGTGCCTCAATGGGCTAACGATGAGGCGCGCATTGAAGCATTGGATTCAGAGCTCTACTTGCGTGGGTCTTTGATTTCTGCAAATACGATCAATGGATATGCTGATCCTTATGCCGCCTCTTGGAATGATGGGCGTGGAGGCGAAACTACAGATGGTGATTTTGCTCGAGAAATCGACCTCAATCTTTTGAGGCAGGCACGCTACTGCTATGAGGTGAGCGAACTTACTGGAGCAATTTTGCCTGACACACAAACGTTCTGTGATGGAGCTAGTGGACTCGATCAACTCTCGGATTACCATGACGGCCGCAGCGTGGACATGCAATCTTTTATTGTTGAATACGCGCCACCTCCAGGAAGTTTACCCATCTTTACCAGCGAACCAGGGGCCTTCAATTAGTTAAATAGTAGGGTTATGTAGGTGGCAAGGCTTAAGAAGACCAGCAGGCCACCTGTTCCCACGAAGGCCAAACTCACAAAGATCGTGCGGTGACCTATGTAGCGAAAGCGCAAGGTGTGCCGCACAGCTATGCTTCCGTAAAAAAAGAAGATGAGTAAGGCAAAGAGGAGAATGATTCCAAGGAAGATATCCATGTTCTAAACGTAGTTCTTTTTCCACCAAAGATCAATTTCGGGGTACTTTTCAAGTTCCACGAGCATGAGTTGGATGATTTCTTTGAGCCGCGTTTCATTGGGTGCTTCAAAGCGAATAGTTAGATTGGGAGAGGTGTTGCTGCTGCGCACGGCCCCCCAAGAATTTTCGTCAAAATTAACACGAACTCCATCGATTGTGATGCAGTCGTATTGGCTGGTGAGGTTTTTGGTGATGGCCTCAACCACGCGGAATTTTTCGCTATCTGGGCAGGGCGATTTGAGCTCAGGCGTGCAAGCCGTTTCCCCTAATTCATGCATTGTTTGTGAAAAGGGGCGGGCACTTTTCGAAAGCACTTCAAGGATTTTTGCTCCTGCAAGCATGGCATCGTCGAAACCATAATAGTTTTCTGCGAAAAAGATATGGCCGCTGATTTCCCCTCCTAAAGGAGAGCCAATTTCATGCATCTTTCGCTCAATGAGCGAATGTCCAGTTTTGCACATGACTGGTTCACCACCCGCCTGCTTGATGCCATTGATCAAGATTTGAGACACTTTTACATCGAAAACAATCTTTGCACCGGGCTGGCGCTTGAGAAGGTCTTGGACAAGGGTCAAGAAAAACAGATCCGCACTGTAGTGCTTTCCTTTGTCATCCACTACACCAATTCGATCGCCATCTCCGTCGAAACCGAGCCCAATATCTGCACCGTGTTCTAACACTGCTTTTATTAGGGCCTCCATATTCTCGTGTTCTTCGGGGTTCGCTTCATGATTTGGGAAGGCTCCATCTGGTTCTTCAAAAAGAGCAATCACTTCGCAACCCAAGCTTTCGTAAAAGCTTTTCAGGTAGGGGCCTGTTGCCCCATTTCCTGCATCCACGACGATTTTTAACGGGCGTTGCAGCTTCACCATGGAGCGTACTTTTTCAATGTATTCAGCAAAAACATCTAGGGTTTTGTGAGAGCCTTTTCCCACTTCAAAATCTTCTGCCTGGGCTAGTTTCAGAACGTCCTGAAGTTCGTTTCCACAAATAGAATGGGCGTTTTTACCCACAAGTTTAAAACCGTTGTACTCTTTTGGATTGTGACTCGCCGTGATCGATACGCCTCCATCGAAATTGAAATAACAACTTGCAAAGTAAACGAATGGAGAAGGCACCATTCCAATTTCTGTTACGTCGCAGCCCGTGCTCAGCAGTCCTTCTAAAAACGCCGGTACAAGGTCTGGAGCGCTCAGTCTGCAATCATGCCCAAGGACCAGGTTGGTTCCAACATGGCGTTTGAAATACGTGCCAGACGCCTTGCCAAAGAGGAGCATGCTCTCTGGTGTGAGGTCTGGAGTTTTATCTGAAACAGGTAAATGTGCGATGCCCCGAACGTCGTAAGCTCGGAAGATGAGGGGATTGATCATATGTGCATCCTAGCATATTGTGAATCCACTGCTAAACTTTTTGATGAGCGAACGCGAAACTTTGCCTGGCCACGAAAGCGAACCTCTCGTTCCCAATAATGAAGAAGTGCCTTCGGCCTCTCCTGAACGTCGAGAGGGTACGGAGAAAGAACGTGGGGCACTTTCTGCTGACGTAGAAAGCACGCGAGCAGATCGTTTGAAAGTGGAGGTTGAGGATAAGCCTGAAAAACCAGCAGAAAAAGAGCGTGCTCTTAAAGAAAAAAAGGAGCCGAAAGGGTTTTTTGAAAAGGTTAAAAAGAACCTTGGGCAAATGTGGAGTCGAGTGAAGGACTTTTTTGGACGTTGGTTCGGTCACAAAAAAACTGAGAAAGCCATGCCCTCTGAAAGAAACGAAGAAGATTTTCTGCGTGAAATTTTAGCGGAGCGCCCTCAATATAGAAAGTGGATGCAAGAGGCGGGTCATGGCAAAGAGGGTGAGCTGGAGATTCCTGAAGAAATCTTTTTGGCTACGGCTAAGATTGAATCTCGGTTCCGGGAGGATGTGCGCAATCAAAAGAGCAGTGCTACAGGGCTATTTCAGTTCATCGACAAAACCTGGAAAGGAACTCCTTATGGCCACTTGGATCGCAAAGATCCAGAAACGTCCATTAAAGCAGTGGCATGGTTCATTCGAGACAATGTGAAAAAAGCAAAGCTAGATCCCGAGAGTCCCGAGTTTGCAAAAAATATTTATCTAGTCCATCACGAGGGGGTGGAAGGATTTCAGCTTATGGATGCTTATAAACATGGCGATCACAGCAAGACGAAAACAGTTCCTGAATCGTACATGGGGAAAGAAGTGATGGATGTGATGATCACGGACTACCCCAGTTATGTGGAAGCCATGGACCGTTTGGCAGAACGCTTTGCACTTTTGGTGAAGCGTTATCGTGTTGTGCTAAACGATTTGGATAAACCTAAAATCACTTAAAAATGAACGATACCCACCCAGAAAAGCTTGATTTTGATCCTGATGAGCTTGATGAAAATGAGGACACTGGCAAGGGCGAGAGTCAAGAGGGTTTTGCTCAAAAGGAGCGCCAAGAAGTGGTTCATGGAAGTCAAAAAAAACGTGGTGAGCTGGATCAAGAACTGTCTGAACAAAGACTTCCAACTGAGCCTGTTTTGAACAATCAGAATGTCAAAGAAGAACATGCTTTCAAGAAAAAGCCCAAAGAGAAGGAAGGTTTTTTCAAAAAGCTTTTCGGTTGGGTTACAGATGGGTGGGAAAACTTAAAAACTAAGTTTAAATCTTGGCTGCCCAAGTTTTTGACCGGTGGAGAGCGATTTGAAAAGCTTAAACACTATGAACAAACGGAACTTCTGAACCCAGCAGCCCCCGCATTCACGTTCTTGAAAGGTTCTACTGTACGACTTTCTTCTGATTATGGCATGCGTGTGCATCCAGTAGATAAGACGGAAAAAATGCACAACGGCATCGACTTGGCGGCAAAAGATGGTACTCCCATCATTGCCACACAGAAGGGGCGTGTGGATGGTGTTGGGGTGAGTGGCCGCGGTGGCAACTGGATCGCCATTGTTTTTGAAAATGGTGATCGGCTTAGCTTTTCGCACCTCTTAAAATTTCCCGTTGCGAAACAGGGGCAAACGATTGAAGTTGGAGACCTCATCGGCTTGGTTGGTTCTACAGGGAAATCTACGGGAAACCACGTCCACGTTGAACTCAAAGTTCATGGAAAGCATCAAGATCCCGAAAAATACAAAACGGTCTAAAGTGTCGACGCCTCTGCCTCAATCGCTTTTTGGATCGATTCGCTGATGTGGCCAATTTTCAGTACGGTGAGTTTTTCGCTGCGACCACCATTTTGTTGAACGAGGCGAGCAATTTTATGAACAAGAAGCGCATCCATTCCGTGTTGAATCAGAGGCTCTGGGTCGGAGCCGGCGCTCAGCTGTTTGAGAATCTCATCTACCTGTGCCCAACTTGCCCCCAAAGTTTCTTCATCACTTTGATGAGGTTTGAGGTGGCGAGAGGGTGCTTTTTCCAAAATCTCTTGAGGAAGTCCTATGAAGGCAGCCAGTTCTTGTACCTCTGTTTTGTATAGATCCCCCAAAACGTGGAGCTCTCCAGTCAGTTCGCCGTCCAGGGTTCCAGCGCTGATCAAAATATCACTTCGGTTTGCGGTTCCTAAAACCAAAGCATTGTGAGCCTCGGCGTAATGCTTGAGCAGCGTGTTGCGCACCCGTGTTTTGAGCATCTCGTTTGCTTCTTCAGTTTTTTCCCAGGTAGAAAAATTGTAATCCACAAGGAAATTGTTGATGGGCTGATAGTGGCTTGTGCAGCCAAAATAGTCAGCAAGAGCTCGTGCATGTTCAATATCTTCGCTTGGTGTTAATCCAACTTCTGGCAAGAAAAGCGCACAGACATTTTTTCCACCGAAGGCGCGGACGGCCAGGCAAAGTGTTACAGCGCTATCTAAACCTCCAGAAACGGCCACGACAGCCCTTTGGTACTGTTTGGACTTGGCGTAGTGATGGAGTTCTTTGATGAGGGTGGAGTGGATGGCTTGCATCAGTAGTGTTTTAAAGTGGCTTTGATGCGTCGATCTTGGTCGCGCTTTTTTAGGTTTTCTCGCTTGTCAAAATTTTTCTTACCTCGCACGAGTGCTATTTCTAGCTTCACGATGCCTTTTTTCAAGCCACAAGAGAGCGGAACCACCGTAACACCTTTCGTGGAAAGGGCTCCAGCAATTTTCTGGATTTCGGCTTTGCGCATGAGCAATTTTCGTGGTCTTTCAGGCAGATATTCTGCCAGAGTGGCACGTTCGTAGAGAGGGATGTGAAGCTTTTTTAAAAACAGTTCTCCATTTTCCTCACTAATAAAGGACCCAGGAAAGGCTGGCCCGTGTGTTTTTAGTGACTTCACTTCATGTCCAAAGAGGACGATGCCAGCCTCAAAAGTTTCTAAAATCTCGTAGTCGTGGAAGGCTTTTCTATTTTTACTGAGTATTTTTTCCATGAGTCTAGACACTGGTTTAGACGAATATAATCCATCAATTTAAATGTCCACGCAACCCCAATCTGTTTACAGGTTTGAGGCTCTTTTGTAGGCTGTGTCCAGTTTTTATCTCTTAACACTCTCATTGTATGAAAAAGTTCATGCAAATCCTTCTTGCGACATTTGGAGTTATGGCTCTTGTTTTCGCAGGATGTTCCAAAACCGAAGAAGCTGCTGACGATGCAGCTATGGACGGTGAGGAAGAAGCCGTTGTGGAGGATGACTCCATGATGGGAGAAGAAATGCCAGCTGCTGATGAAGAAGCTGACATGGAAGAAGCTGAGTAATTCAACTGTATCTTCCCTTATAGACCCCTGTCGAAAGACTGGGGTCTTTCTTTTTGTCCACGTCTAACTGATGAGAACCAGTCCAACAAACATCACCGCAATGGACACTGCTTTTCGAATGAGAATGGGGCGAGTAATCTTCTCCTCAAGGATTTGAGGCCAGAAGATGCTAAAGAGGGTGGTGAGGATGAGGAGAAAGAAGGGATGAATAGATTGCAATGCGTTCACCAGGCTTATGAAGCCTATAGAGGCAGCCAAAGTGCTTATCAGTACGGCTCCCAGGTTGAGCCCTTCGCTGAGGGTGATGACGAGAATGGGTTTCACGCCATTTTTCTGCG
>CAYLWB010000011.1:28134-29479 GCA_964387375.1 uncultured Candidatus Peribacteria bacterium
TTGAGCCCTTCGCTGAGGGTGATGACGAGAATGGGTTTCACGCCATTTTTCTGCGACATCTCTCTGAGGTCTTGAAAATGACCTAGAAAGAATGGGGTGAGTGCTAGGAATCCACCAATACGGATCACCCCAAAAATGGTCCAGTAGTCTGCATGGTCGAGAAGGAATTTGGTTAGGGTTTGATTGATTGCGATACACAGCCCGGCCAAAATCATGAACCAAAAGCCCTTGCTGAACTTCAGTGAGAACCCTTCATCACTGGAGATGGCAATGGCCCCAGCCACCAAAAAAAACATTCCCAAGTAAATGAGTGGGGTGAACAGCTCTCCCAAGAAAACAGCCGCAATAACTATCAAGAACATTGGGGAGAGGTAGTAGAGAGGGAGTACTTTAGAAACCTCTTCAAGCTGTATGGATTTGAAGTAAAAAAACATCATGAGGGAGTACAAAACCCCAGCCAATAAGCCCAACCCCCAGTGGGCCAAGGAAAGAGATTCAAACCCTCGGATTGAGTAAATCCCTCCACTCAAACAAAGACCAATGAGTCCGGAAAAGAGTACCGGAACCAGTGGCTTGCTCACGTATTTGGAGACCACGAGTTTGTCTAAGATATTGCAAAAAGCCCAGAGCAGAGCAGAAAGAATGGCGAGAAGAGCCCAAGTCATAATGAGAAGGTAAAGGGGCAAGCTCAGCCTAACAGATGGGGGTAGAGCGGGCAAATGGGGTCATTGACTCTTTTAAGATAAGGCTTAAAATGGCCAGGCTTTAACTTTCCCCTATGGCTCAATCGATTACAGATATCAAATTGGGAACGGTGATCAACATCGACAACGCTCCCTACATTGTGATTCAGAATTCCTTCATGCGCACAGCGCAACGCAAACCTGTGATGCGTACCAAATTGCGCAACCTCATTACCGGGGGTGTTATGGAGAAAACCTTCATTGCGGGGGAGAGCTTCGATTTGGCAGATGTGGAACGCAAACCTGTGCAATTCCTTTACAAGGGAGATGGGCAGGCACACTTTATGGATTTGGAAAGTTATGAGCAATTTGAATTTTCACTCGAAGTCCTTGGGGACATGGCGGACTTCCTTCAAGAAGGAAAAGAAATGTCTGCGGTGCTTTTCAATGGCCGCCCCATCTCCATTCAGTTGCCTCCTAAGGTGGTTTTGAAGGTGGTTCAGACCAATCCTGGTGTAAAAGGTGACCGTGCTCAAGCTGGTACGAAGCCTGCTGTTGTGGACACCGGAGCCACTATCCAAGTGCCCCTCTTCATTGAAGAAGGTGACTCGATCCGTGTGAATACGGATACAGGAGAGTACGTGGAACGGGCGAATGATTAG
>CAYLWB010000012.1:0-1309 GCA_964387375.1 uncultured Candidatus Peribacteria bacterium
CTTTTCGTTTTCCACCGTTCCATAGGGGTAGAAGTGAGTGGTCTCAATGGCCTTGTTGTCTGCATTGCCATAGTCGTTTACATGAAGACCGAAGCGAGTGAGATACATTTTGGTCAAGCCCGCTAAGCCACTTCGACTTGTTCCATTGAGTACTTGGATGGAGAGAGGGGTTTTGTAAACTTCAGGGTGGTAGAAATAGAGTTGTGCAAAGGTGTGGATTTCGGAAAAATCGCTCAGGTAGGGGACCAATACGGCAGCACCTGCATACAGTTCACGGTCAGGAGTGTAGAGGAAGCCGCCAGGTAAATTTGCGGCATCATGAATCCCCTGGGTGATCACGGAGTCGCTTGAAAAGCGAGATGCCATGCTTCCCATATTCACGATTTCTGAAAGGGTGAGGTTGGTTTCAATGTGTTTGGAGAGAGCGTAATACGTGTTTTTAATCTTATTGGGGCTGAGCAAAAAGCCCACTCGAGTTGCCTTGTCTTGAATGGCGCTCAAAATTTGCTGTTGGCGGGCGCTGCGGTCAAAGTCGGAAGTGCTGTGGCGGCTACGGGCGTATTTAAGGGCCATTTCCCCGTCGAGTTCATGGGTTCCAGCTGAGATATAAAAGGGGTCGAATTGACTGGGATCCTCGCTGTCTGGATAAAGAGGGTCGTAAATGTCTGTAGCTACGTTCACTTCAATGCCACCCACTGCATCTACAATTTCTTTAAAGCCCCCAAAATCAATGCGAGCGTAGTAGTGGATATCCATATTGAGGATTTTTTCGATCTCCTTGATGAACTCATTCATGGCCAGTTCGGGATCTTCACTTTCTTCGTAAACGAGTTCGTAAATGCTGTTGATGCGAGTGCCATACCCCAAATACTCACTGTTTACCCAAAGATCCCGTGGGATGGAGAGCAGTGGGATTAAGGACGATTTTTTGCTCAAAGAGGTGATGATGATGGTGTCCATAAGATTGGCTCCATCGTGGCCTTCACCTCCAGCTCCCAAGAGTAGGATGTTGGTGTGACCATAGTCGTCGGTTTTGAGCTCCTTGCTCACAGCTGAAACCATGATTTGGGTCACGGAAAAGGGCGTTCCGGAGCGGATTGCACCCACCACCCCACGTAAAGTGAGCACGCCTAAAACAAGCATGATTACCGTGAGAACCATATGCCCTTTTATCCATCTCTCGGCCCTTTTTTCGAGCTTTTCCATCTTCTCGATGCTGTGTTTTTCGAATCCGTTCATGGGCAGGTGTAAGAGCCCCGCCATTCTACGGAGTTTACGTTCAAAATGGAAGGGGATTAGGCAGCGGCAG
>CAYLWB010000012.1:1409-8167 GCA_964387375.1 uncultured Candidatus Peribacteria bacterium
GTGTAGTGGTGGGTGACGGCTATTCGAGTGTCGGCTGCAAATTGTGGATAACGTTCTCGGAGGAAGGCCTCCAGCGCCAATGCATTCACGACGGTCATGTCCAATGCCTTGTTTGTTTTAGATCCCCAGGCTCCACAACCATGGTCTGGGTGCTCAGGATCGCTGTGGGATTGCAGTTCAATGGTGATGGGGAAGCGGGACTCGCCTCTTGAGAGTTTTTCTCTTACTAGAGGGTTTCCTGCTGCTTGTGCCAAGAAGGTTGCACCGCTGTTTTCTTGAAAGAAAGTGGCCAGCTTATCTATTTCTGGCGTGTGAGTGGTTCCTTCTGGCTCTGGAATGTTGAGCAGACGGCGTCCTGCTAAAGTGGCCGCCTCGGCCACGCGGAATTTTTGTTTAAGATTTTCACCAAAGATATCTTCCATGCGATCGAAGAGGGCTGTCCTCCTAGTCGGGTCCGCAAGTAAAGCCTCTAGAGTTTCTCCAGGGTTGTCTGACGTGTTGACCCCAACCAGTTCGGCATCCATCAAAAGACCTGCTTGAGGTTTCCAGGTTTTTGTAAAGCGCACATCTGCATTCTGAGAGAACATTTCAGGGCCTCCGCAACGTCCGTCTGCACATTCACACAAAACCATCCCATGTGGGTTTTCTCCGTTGTGCGTGTAGAGGATGGTGTTGAGTGCGTTTGGAATAAAATGGTGAGCCATCTCTCGAGCTCGTGCGTTTCCTGCTCTTATTGCAGTTTTGTATTCTTCTACTGTTCTGAACCCCTCTCTTTGTGCTGCATCTTCGTGGGTTTCTACCAAAGTACCTTCTGTCGCATCGTGACAGTCGTGGGTTAGGCCCGTTACGACCTCACCTGCAGGGGTGGAGGCTTCCGCTTCAGGTCTTCGGCTCTGTTCCGGAGTTTGTGGTTCTTGGGCGTCTGTGGGTGGTACGCCGATTTCTGTGTCTTTAGACATATGGAGAGTAGATTATTTCTACACGAGGCTCTCGGTTTATTCCTCTTTTTTTATTCTGTCAAGTTAGCCATGTTAACAGATCTTCGACTGCTAATTATACAATAAAAACTATAAAAAGGCAAATCGCTCTTGGCATGCTGTATGGGGGGATGCTGTCGGAATTTTCTACAAATAAAGATGGAGCTTTGCCTCTGAAATGTCCTGTCGCTATTGTGTATTTACTATTACAAAAAAAAGAGTAGTTTAGCTGCGTTATATTTTCAGCTAAAGCATAATTTCTGGCTATGGTACCTTCTTTACCAACCCACAAGACCCACTTTGATGAGGAGCATCTTTTGCATATGCTCAAACACTATCTACCTTCGCAAGGACCACTCAAGGATTTCGTGCATCACAACAGTCTGCACGCTTTTCAAGATATGAAGTTCTATGATGCAATATTCAAAGCGTCACACATCTTTGGCTTCCAAGTCACTTTTTCCATCAACGAGTATCGAAATCTTTACAAAATAGGGCGTATAGAAGACAGCATTTTACGAAGAGTCATCCGAAACCGAAAGGGGGAGGAGCAGTTCGAAAATTGGTATGACAAGGCTTTAAATGGCAGCTTTGACTGGCAAATCAATCCAAGAGTTGGGCGTCTTAGAGCGTTATGGAAGAAACATTACCCTGTTGATCTTGATAACTCCGTGCACCCTCTTTTATTTCGTATCGTGTGCAGCTACCTCGATCAAGGGATTGCATTGGAGCCTTTTCCTTTTGAAGATCAGGGTTTGTTGAATGCCATTCGTAAGCTTGAGAACAGAAGTATGGTCAGCTTTTTCAAAACAAAAAGAGCTCACGAATTGCTTAATGACTCGGAGCTGAGCATTAAAAAATTATTGCAGATGCTTGTGGGAAAGGAAGAACTTTTTGAAGAATACATCTACGATCAACAATTCAATCATAGGGGTTGGGCGGGTATTGTTTCTACGGTAGAAGATAAGCCAGAATCCCTGCTTTACTCCAAGAAAGTATCTCTTCGCGACCTCATACTTCTTGAGCTTATCCTTGAAATAGATACTCTCGAGAATCGCCTTGGGTCTAAATGGAAGCCTCTGGGTGATGTTACAAACATGACGCCTATTGATGTTTTTGCCGATGCTCCAAGTGAAGAAGTTCAAGAATTGTTAAAAATTTGGCAGGACGCCTTTGAATGGAGTTATTACGACAATGTTTTAGGAGGTATACGCTACGCAATTGATCGTTCAGGAAAAGAAACAAAGCCGGCCAAGAAGAGTTTTCAGGCCATTTTCTGTATTGATGAAAGAGAATACTCATTGAGGACTTACATCGAACGAATCGATCCACTGTGCGAAACCTTGGGTGCGCCAGGATTCTTTGGGGTGGAATTTTACTTTCATCCAGCGCATGCAAAGTTTTTTGAGAAACTTTGTCCAGCTCCCGTAACACCAAAGTACCTCATTAAAGAGGTTGAGACGGGCCATGCCGCTACGCACCGCAACAAAGAAATCATGTACACAAAGCACTCACATACTCTTTTAAGAGGAATGATTTCTGGATATTTTCTGGGGCTGCCTTCTCTGTGGAAATTGTTTGTAAATCTTTTTAATCCAACAATGAGCCCAGCCATTGCAAACGCCTTTGCTCATATGGACAAAAAAGCAGTGCTCACCATTGAACACACGGAAGAGCTTGGAACGGAACAAAATCTTCAAGTTGGGTTTACTGTTACCGAAATGGCCGACCGTGTAGAAAAATTGCTCCGTGGGATTGGCCTAGTCGCTCATTTTTCTGACCTCGTGTATGTGGTGGCGCATGGGTCAAGCAGTGCAAACAACCCTCATCACGGAGCACACGATTGTGGTGCGTGTAGTGGAAGGCCTGGAGCTGTGAATTCGAGAGTGTTTGCTCATATGGCAAATCACTCTTCTGTGAGAAAAGTACTAAAAGAACGAGGTCTTGAAATTCCCGACTCAACTGTTTTCATAGGAAGCTTGCATGATACTGCGAGCGATCAAATAGAATTTTATGATGATGAGAATTTAACTGGTGAATATACAAGCCAGCACAAAAAAAACATCGGTCTGTTTGAGCAAGCTTTGGATCTGAATGCAAAAGAGCGTTCTCGAAGATTCATGTCTATTGATACAAAGGGGAAGCTGAACAGTATCCGACAAGCCATAAAAAAGAGATCGGTTTCTTATTTTGAACCCAGGCCAGAGCTTGGTCACGGAACAAATGCACTTTGCATTATAGGCAGAAGATCACTGACCAAGGATCTCTTTTTGGATCGCCGCGCATTTCTGAACTCCTACGATTACACTACGGACCCCGATGGCAAGTACTTGATCAATGTCATCACTCCGCTCGGAATCGTGTGTGGTGGAATCAATCTGGAGTATTACTTCTCCCGTATGGACAACTACAAAATGGGGGCAGGAACAAAACTCCCACACAATGTGATGGGACTCATCGGAGTGGCAAACAGTACAGACGGAGATCTTCGCCCTGGACTTCCACTACAAATGATTGAAGTGCACGATCCAGTGCGATTGCTCATGATTGTTGAGCACAAACCAGATGTGGTACTAAAAGTCATCTCTTCGAATCCTGCTCTTTATGAATGGTTCATAAATGAATGGATTCATCTTGTTGTGATCGATCCAGAAGAAAACAAATGCTATGAATTTAACGAGGGAGCCTTCGTACCGTACGACCCTATCGTTCATGAAATACCCGAAGTGAAGGACATCGCAAATCTTCTTGAATCAACTGAGAAGATGAAATCAAACTACATCTTGGACGCAACAAAAGAAAACATTCCCGTACATTTCATCACCAAGTAAAAATATGATGACAATTTCTCCAACACTTCTCGTACTCATACCTTCTATCACTTTACTTGCGTGCCTTCTTTTTCCAAAAAATTGGGAAAGAAGCATCGCAAATACCGCACTTGGTGGTATTCTGCTCACTTTCCTCCTTTTCCTTGGGCTTGTTTATGTGTGGGTTAAGGGTGGCTTTGCTGACCTGTCTTTTACGGGGCTAGAAATTTATGAAAGTCTGCACTACCACTTCTTCGTTGATTTCTTTTTGGACACCACGTCGGTGGTGTTCTTTGCCATGACCTGTCTCACGACAATGCTGATCTTTTTATTCAGCAAGTATTACATGCACAGAGATCCTGGGTTCAAACGTTTTTACAACACGATTCTCGTTTTCTTTGCAGGACTCACGTTTGTTATATTTGCTGGTAACTTTGAAACCCTCTTTTTAGGATGGGAATTTATAGGAATCAGTTCCTTCTTGCTCATTGCATTTTATAGGGACAGATTTTTACCTGCAAAAAACTCACTCAAGGTTTTTTCACTTTACCGTATAGCAGACGCTTTCTTTTTGATTGCTTTGTGGTACGCACATCATCTTTTTGGGGGAAGCATTCATTTTTCTGAATTCTCAGCTCTCATTGCCGAGTATGGAAACGAACTCACACTCCTTGGAGTGTTCTTTTTGATCGTTGCATTGATCAAGTCTGCACAGTATCCCTTTTCTTACTGGTTGCCTCGTGCAATGGAAGGCCCAACGACCTCAAGTGCTATTTTTTATGGAGCACTCTCCATACACATGGGCCTGTTTGTGCTCATCCGTACTTATCCCCTTTGGGAAGGAAGCCTTGAGTTGAAAATAGCAACAGTGTGTTTTGGCCTTGTGACCGCGCTTGTCGCCACAACAATCACTCGAGTGCAGTCCTCTATAAAGAGTCAAATAGCGTATGCATCCATCACTCAAATTGGAATCATGTTTGTAGAGGTCGCGCTAGGACTCCATTTCTTGGCGCTTTTCCATTTTGTGAGCAATGCCCTTCTTCGCAGCTACCAACTCCTCATTTCCCCATCCATTGTAGGATACCTTATCCATGAACAGCTTTTTCACTTTGTGCCCCCGGCTCAGAAGATACAAGACGGGTTTTTTGGCAAAATAAGAGCAACTTTTTACATTCTTGCAATTCGAGAATGGAACATGGATTCTTCTACCACGCATTATTTTTGGAAACCGGTTAAACAAATTGGCAGAGGCTTGAAATTTCTCGACACCGTTTTGGGGCAGGTTCTAGGGGTGATACTTCTAATTGCCGGCGCTCTTGGTTCAATGAAGTTGACGGCTTCTGATACAGGATTGCAGGTCATTTCTACTGTAGCTGCTGTGCTTGGACTTGTTTACTACTTCCGAGCGTTTGAGATCAAAAAAAATCCAAAAACAAGTTGGAATCTCACATTTATTGGCCACCTATTTGTCCTGCTCTTCCTTGCTATTACAGCAGGATGGAATTGGGCATTTATCTTCATGTATGCGGGGGGAGTCATTGTCGCGTACATCCTTGGACTGATGTGTCTCGCTTACTTGGAAAAAAGAGAAACAATCACCCTGGAGGATTTCCAAGGACATGTGTATGAATATCCAAGGTTAGCAAATCTATTCTTTCTGGTGTGTCTGGCCTTCATGGCATTTCCCGTCACGCCATCTTTCCTGGGACAAGAAATATTGCTCAGCTCTCTTAGTCCAGAAAATACATTTCAAATAGTGCTGTTTGGTCTCGCTTATTTTTTCTCTGGCATCACCATCTTCCGAATCTTTGGGAAAATATTTTTCGGACCTCACCAAAAGAGCTATCACGAAATTGCGTACAAATCTTCTTAGAGGGATTTTGCCTTCCCAGTGTTTAAAATGAGGATACGAGCCCTTTTGGGGATGGATTTCTGCATTTGTAAAAAGAGGGCCAGACCTGCAATGCCGGAGGGTTCACACAAGATCTTAGCTTTCTCGGCAACCTTGAGGGCTTGGTCCAAGGATTTTTCTTTCACGATGTGCACGTCGGACCTGTTTCCACAGAAGCCCGAGCTGCGGTAGTAACGTATGAACTGTTCGTTAAAATGTGTGAAAGGAAGATGTGGAGAGTAGAGTTTTGTGGCTTTGGAGTGGGGGTCATTTGTGGTGGCTCCAATGAAGTTGCAACGTTTTAAAATGGTCAGCTCTCCTTGAAAGCGTGGGTCGTGCTTTTTTGCGGAAAGCTCACGCCGGCTGATGAAGAGCACGTTTTCGTAAAGTGCACCCGTTCCAAAAGGAAGAAAGCAATATTCTGGTGAAAAATTGATGATTTCGTAGCTCAGCCAATCGTAAAAACGTTCGCGGAGGAGTGGGTCCTCAGCAGAGGTGATGTCGAAACCGTCGAGGTTGTGTGTGAGCTTGAGGATGTCATGTGTGTTCAGGGGGCGTAGACTCAAGTCGGTGGTGTGGATTTCGCAGCCTATGCCCTCCATTTCATGGATTAGCTTGGGGTCGAGTTTTTGATCGACGAGTACTTTTAAAGCGGGCAACTCGTATTTGCGCAATTGGCTCTGGATGGCAATGGCCGCTGAACCTGAAGAAATGATGGACATGCTGGGCAGCTTGTACTTTTTTCGGGAGCGTTTTTTTTCGAGCAGGAGATCGCGGTAACTCACCACAATTTCCCAAGCCATGCGGTCTTTGTGGGTGCCAGTGGGGTTTTTGCTTTCGTCCTTAATCCACAGGTCTGTGAAGCCATCAAAGTGCAGGCGGGTGACGGGGCTGGGTGGAAATTCGGGGTTCTCTGGATCGTTTTCGGAGGGAATTACGATTGACTTCAAAATGCGATCTTCTTTTTTGGAGAGGGGCATGGGGTTATAGGAGAATGTGTGTGCTAATGAGCCCGTAAATCAAGATGCTCGTCATGTCTTGAATCACTGTGGCGATGGGGCCAGAGCCAGCGGCAGGATC
>CAYLWB010000012.1:8267-20283 GCA_964387375.1 uncultured Candidatus Peribacteria bacterium
GAAAATTTCAGGAAAATGTCAGGACTTTTTCAGGTTATATCAAAGCTTTTGGGTGTACAAGGGCGGTATGCTTCGTATTCTCATTTCTGTCTTCCTTTTCTTTTCGAGTGTCTTTCTGAGCGTAGCACTCGATTGGGTTATGCCACTGTGGTGGGGCTTGTTGGTCTTGCCGGCCCTGTTTTTACGGCCATGGCTTGGATTTTTATTACTTACATTTTTCCTGGGTTTTTGGCGAGTGCAGGGTTACGAAGCGCTGCGCCCAGAAATTCCATATGGGAGTTTTTTAGAGTTGGAGGGCAAAATTGTGGAGGAAGTGGATCGGCGCATGGACCACCAAAAAATCACCTTAGAAACAAAATATGGGCGTGTTTTGGTGAAATTTGGGCTCTATCATGACTTTCATTTCGGAGATAGGGTTGCAGTGGAGGGGATTTTAGAAGCACCCTCTCAGGATATCGATGGATTTTCTTATGCGAATTATTTAGCACGTTACCGCATTTGGTCCACGATGAATGATCCGCGACTTGTAGAAATAGAGCCCGCACCCCCTTCTTGGAGAGGGGCACTCTATGACTTCAAAGGGTTTCTGGAAATCAAAATTTATAAGCTCTATTTTGAACCTGAGGCAAGTTTTGTAGCAGGGTTGTTGCTGGGCAGTCGTAAAGGCATGCCCCAGGTTCTAGCAGATGCTTTTCAGGCCACCGGCCTCACGCACATTGTGGCGATTTCTGGCTATAACATAAGTTTAATTGTGGCGCTCATGTTCACGTTGGCTTCGTTCTTGCCATTAAAAACCCGAGTGGTGGCTACCACGTTGGCGATTGTACTTTTTGTGATTTTGGTTGGGGCCAGTGCGGCTGTGGTGCGAGCTGGTATTATGGGCGTAATCACCTTGTGGGGTCTCTTTTGGGGCAGTCGGAGTCAGGTTTTTTTCACCTTACTCTGGAGTGCGGTGCTTATGGTGCTCATGAATCCTTATACTTTGATTTATGACGTGGGTTTTCAACTTTCTTTTACGTCTACTTTGGGACTCTTGGTTTTTGTGCCCATGCTTGAGAGCTTTGTACCAAAGGCTGAACGCTTTTCTTTGTTGAGGGAAGCCTTGCTTTTAACGTTAGCGGCTCAAATTGGTACGCTTCCCTTGATTCTATTTCATTTTGGGCGGCTTGCGGTGCTTTCGCCTATTGCAAACGTATTGGTGGCCCCATTCTTGCCTCTCAGCATGCCTTTTTCTGCCCTTTCTTTAGTGTTTGGAGAAACTTTGGCCATCCTTGCTTATGTGCCTTTGCGTGCTGTTGAGTTGGTTGCCTTGGCTTTTTCAAAAATCCCTTTCGTGAACGTTTCTCTAGCTCTTTCGGTGAGCTGGTTTTTGCTCAGTGAGGTTTTCTTGCTCTGGCTCAGCCTCAAATTTTATAAATCCACACTGCGCCGAGCCTTTCGTCTTTGACGTGGGGGAGTTTTTCGACTTCCTTTACCCCTTCGAGTGGAAAAGCATGGGAAATCACGCGAGCACCCTTTTTGAGTTGGGGTAAAATCAGTTTCTTCATGTGTTCCATGCTGTGGGGCAGCAGGTAAGTGATCAAGACGTCGGCATCTCTTAAATCCTGGGTCCAAAAGTTACGGAGCAGCACTTTGGCGGAACTCTTCCAGGCGATTTTTTTGAGCAGCCAAGCCCAGAACCAAACAAAAGGGGAGTATTCATAGCCTACTGCCACTGCTTTGTAGTCGGTGGCCGCTTTGTAGACCAGGCGCCCATCTCCACAACCCAAGTCATAAACCTTTTCACCTGGCTTTATTTTTGCAGCTTTGAGCATGCGGTCTACCTGGTTCATTGGGGTCGGCACGAAGGGTGCTCCGGCGATCATGGCATAGAGAGTGGGAACCACGATCGCCATGTAGATTAAAAATTCCACAACAGAGATGTCTGGCAGGTGTTCTACTAGATTTGGCATTTGCATAGCGAGGAGTTCACAAGGTACCATACAGGAGAAATCCACCCCGTGCACGCCATGTTTTATATTATTGCAACAGCTTTGCTTCTCATCTTCTTTCCTTATTTTCTTAACCTCTTGCAAGCATGTTTTTCTTCAAAACCCAAAAACAATTCACGCACCGAGAAAGTGCGCTCGTAGGTTTTGTTTTAGCAGTGATGTCTCTTTTAACCACTGGCACCGTGGTTTATATCATGCCGTTCTTTGGCATGTGGCTGAACCTTCATGGGGTGTACGCACTGGATCTTTTCCTCTTGGCCTTTGCTATGGTTTTCTTTTTGGCGATCCAGGGCCTCTTGCTCTTTGGTTTTCCTCTTTACTACGCCCAAGATAAAAAAAGCCACATGACTGGTTTGCAAATCCTAGTGTACGCATTGTTGTGGATGGTGGTTTTGGTTGGCCTTTTGGGTGCCGGAAGCGTGCTTTTGCAACTCAGCCACATGCCCGCTTCTGTAGCGGATTTTAGTTAGAGATTTTTGGACACAAAAAAGAGAGCCCTTGGGCTCTCTTTTTAATACAAGGATTAACCTCGTCGGAGCATGAGAAGACCAGTGCGGTCGTTCTCAACTACTTCGTATCCCTTTGGAAGGGCTTCAAGAGCGAACTTAGCGTCCACTTGTCGAGCAAAGTAGTAAATGGTTTGCTTGCGACCTCCGCGGAGAACCACTTCTTTCGTGTGAAGGAAGTAAGTTGTACCTCGGCTGTTGGTTTGGCTGAAAGCGTTACCAGACATGTTTAGGGGTTAGGGATAAACTGGGGGAATTATATTAACCTGTTAACAGATTGGTAAAGTCCTTTAACTTGCGGTTTTCAGCTTTTATGACCTTTTCCAGGTTAAAGCCCCTGTAAACGCCAGTTGACCGACTATTTAAAAAGGGCTTTCTTCAGCCATTCTTTCTTTTAATATTGCGCTTTTCATTGACTTCGGAGGCTCAATCCATATACTTATCCTGCCTTTTTCATGGTCCCATCGTCTAACGGTTAGGACAGCAGGTTTTCATCCTGCAAATCGGAGTTCGATTCTCCGTGGGATCACCAAAATAAGAAGACCACCCGCAGGGTGGTGTTTTTATTTTGCTGCTTTCTCCTTCCACTGGCACACCTCATACAGGGGGCAGCTGGTACATTTGGGTTTGTAGGCGGTGCAGACTTGGCGGCCATGATAGATCAGGCGCAAGTGCAGATCACTCCAGTCTTTTTTGGGTACGGTGGCTTTGACTTGGCGTTCGGTTTTGTCACGATTTTTGCCGGAATCGGCCAGGCCCAGGCGGTTGCAAACGCGGTGCACGTGGGTGTCCACTGGGAAGGCAGGGAGGCCAAAGGCTTGGGCTTGAATCACTTGGGCTGTTTTGGCCCCAACACCAGGGAGACTACGGAGCTCGTCGAAATCGCTGGGCACTTCCTTGCCGAGCAGAGCATGGGCGCAACCTATTAGAGCCTTGGTCTTGCTGTTGAAATAGCCGCAGGGGTGAATGATTTTACGCACTCGGTCTTCTCCCAAATCCAAGATGTCCTGCGGGATGCAGGGCCGCTCCTTGGGGAAGAGCAGGGGAGTCACAGTGTTCACTCGTGCATCGGTGCATTGAGCCGACAAAATCACTGCGATGAGCAACTCAAAAGGGTTCCGGTGCTGCAGAGGGATGGAAAGATCGGGGTAAGTCTTTTCGAGGAGAGGTTTAATTTTGGGCCAAACTGCTGTCTTCATCGATGTAGGTCAGTGCACTTTTTTCTAGGAAGGTCATTTGTTTGATCAGAGCGCTTTCCGTGTCCATATTGTTGATGGATTGGGCTTCGGTGAGCTGGTGTTCAATCTGGCGTTTATCAGAACTTAAGGTCTCGTAGGTGAGTTGTAATTGTTGTAAGGTGTAGCCTTTAGCGGCACGTTGGCTATTGATGCCAAGGAGCCCTACCGTGCTTCCGATAATCATCAAAACTAAAGTACCGGTGAGCAATCGGTAAATTTGCTGAACCTCTTCCGAAAGAGGCTTTCGGCGAGTTCGATGAGAAACAGGTTTAACTTGGCGCGTAAGAGGGTCCATCGGCCCTATTCTACTCGTCTAGTTTAAAACTTCCAAGCGCACATTTAGAACGCCCTGCCATAAAGCACCGATCCGTTCGAAGCTTCCAGGGGTCATGTCGATCACACGACCTTCGCCGTAAGGCCCACGGTCCACAATGGTCACGATCACAGAACTGTTGTTGGCCAGGTTGGTCACTTTTACACGGGTTCCAAAGGGTAGGGTCTTGTGCGCTGCCATGTTTCCTGCAGCCTCTAAAGGTGTTCCTGAGGCAGTGTTGTGCCCGTCATAAGACCAGCCGTAATATGTGGCTTTGCCAAACTCTACGGCACCTGTGTAAGGCTTATTGTAAAAGCGATAGATTAGGTCTGCCAGTTCACCACGACTGAGGGCTGCATTGGGCAGGTAGTCTAGGGCAGCATCGGGGGTGAGTAGAGCATTTGTAATGCCGTAATTCAGGTAGGGTAAATACCATTCGGTCTCTACTTGGGCAGGATCTTCTAAAGTGATGAGGATGTCGTTAGTCAAAATCAACATTTTGAGCGCCTCAGCTCGAGTAACCGTATCCTCTGGGTGAAAAAGCCCATCTCCACGGCCATTCACAATGCCTTCTTCAGAGGCTGTAAATACATAAGGGGCTGCCCAGTGATCTTTTGGAACATCGCTGAACGCCTCTTCAAAAGTACTTTTGTCCACAAACGCTTGAGCGCTGCTTAAAATCATCTTGAGAGCTTCATCGCGACGCACTGGTTCGTCAGGGCGTACTGTGCCATCGTCGTAACCGCTAAGAACCCCTTGCATTCCAAGGTACATCACTCCATCGTAATAAACGTGGTTGGAGTTAAGATCTGTAAAAACAGGGGAGAGCAGGGTGTCTGCATGTGCTCCTTGAGAGAAGGTGAGAACGCTCGCTAAAAGCAGAGTCGAAAAAAGGCGCCTCATTACTTGAGCTTAATGACTACTTGCCGGTAGTTGCCTTCGCCCATGCTCTCTGTTGCTAAGTCAGAGTAATCTCCATTCAAGATGTGCAAATGAATGAGTCGGCGGAAGTAAGGAGACATGGGGGGGAGTGCGGCCTTTTGCTTGCTGGCACGGACTTCTTGTATCTTTTGTTCAGCGATAGAGAGGACATTCTCTTCTTGGCGTTTGCGGTAATCATCTACATCGAAAGTGACTTCTACTTCTTCACCAAAGCGTTTGTGGAAGAGCACTTTCAGGAGCTTCTGCATGGCCTGAAGATTCTCACCATGGTGCCCAATCAATAGGCTTGGTTCATCGGAAACAATGTTGATTCTAAAGTGCTTCTCAGCGATTTTCTCCAGTTGGACTTCGGTGAAGTCGATTCCTAGATGCACCAGGAAATCCGAAACAATGAGTTTAATGTCTTTTTCCATGTGAGTTTTTATTGATTACACGTATTTGAACGTCGTCCTCGCTCTTTACGACTACCGAGTCTGACGGCTTTCTATTTATCACAAGTTGTTGGACAACGCCATAGAATGTGCTTGCACCCCAGTAAAGACCTACGGCAGCTGGGGTTTGGGATGTGAAGAAAGCAATCATGACAGGCATGATGTATTTCATCATTTGGTTGGCGCTCTCCATTTCATTGGCTGGCTTTTTGGGGTCTTTTTTGCTTTTAACCCCGATGAGCTGCATTTGGATGAATTGCAAAACCCCTACGATGAGAGGCAATACCAAAATGTTGCGTTCCAAAAGATTCAAACCTGCAAAATGAGGGTTGATTTCTGTCAAAGAGAAGTCTTTAAAAACGGGATACAGCAAGCCTGCTTGATCGGGACTCAATCCTCCACGGATCACATAGAAGAGTGCGATCAGGATTGGGAACTGAATGAGCAGGGGCAAGCAGCTTGAGAAGGGGCTCACGTTGTGTTGTTTCCAGAGCAGCATTGTTTCTTGTGCCAGGCGCGCTTGATCGTCACCGTATTTCTCTTTGAGTGCGTCGATTTTCGGCTGCATTTCTTGCATGCGTTTTTGGGCTTGCATGGCCCGTGCCGATGGCACCAACAAGATGGTCCGGATTAGGAAAGTGAGAATTAAAATAGCCCAACCCAAGTAGTGTCCAGGGAGCAGGGTTATGATGCCCACCAACCCATTTAGAATTGGAGTGTAGACCAAAAATCTCCAAGCTCGTGTGAGCAAGCTTGGTTTGTGAATTTCAAATTCGGGGCTTTGGTACTCTTTCCCTTCCACCTCCAATCCAACTTTGTAGCGTCCGATCTCTCCAAAATAGGTGTAGGCATAATTCCCCAAACTCAACTGCGTCTTTTTTCCAGGAACCAGTGTCACCAATTTGCAGCTGTCTTCAGTGCAGGGTTTTAGCTCTGTGCTTATGGTATTGACGGCTTCGAATCCATCTTTTTCATAGCGATAAACATGAGCCAGCAAAGTGCTCTCTGAGGTCCAAGCGAAAGTCAGGCTTTCTTGAGTATTGTTCTTAACAGTGAGTTGGATGTCTTTCCCAATAGCATAGCTGTCTTTTGCCATTTCCACACCCACATCTCCGCTATCTAAAACAGGGTTGGAGTTTTCTTGAGGGCCTTGAAGGAATTGCAGAACCAGAAAAGTGCCCAAAAAAACCAGTCCATAGGAAAGGAAGAGGTTGGCTTTGCTTGGGGCTTGGTCAGTCATTTTGTAAAAATTTATGGAGATCTTCGCGCAGTTCTTCGAAGGATGCGTTCATTGCCGTGCTCCGCGCGAGCAAGACTATATCAGAATAAGAGTCCTTTGGCACAGCATTTCTGGTTCGATTCAATTCCTCTAAAGCACTGTAGACCTGACGGCGCTTATGATTTCTATCTGTGGCAAGCTTGCTCAGCTTTTTGCTGATGGCCACAGCAAAACGATTGAAGCCCAGAGTGTTGGGGAGAAATCGGCAAACAAAAAAACGCAACTTCACCAGCCCACCATCTTGAATGATGTGCTTGATGGCCTCACGGCCATGAATGCGTTTATTTCGTCTTAACACGCTTTTTAGAAGGCTTTACGGTGAGCTCTAAACGACCCTTGGCGCGTCGTCGGCTCAAAACCAAACGTCCGTTCTTGGTGGCCATGCGCTCAAGAAACCCGTGGGTTTTTGCGCGCTTCCGTTTTTTGAGTTTCGCTAACATGGTTTGTCTTCAATAGCCCGCAGATTGTAGGGGGTGAGTTTAGGGAAGTCAAGGGGAAGAAGCGTCTTGTAGCAAGCTGGTGCAATATTCCAGGCTCAATTGGTCTGGCGTTGGTTCTGCATCTTCTTCCGCAAGAGGGGTCCTATTGGCAATGTAATCCTCGAAAGCATCTTTGTTTACAAGCAAACTTGTTGCCCACACCCTTTGCCCCCCTGGGAAAAGGTCGCTGTCTACGGTCACGTCCACGTGGGTATCATTTGAGTCAGGAATACTGTGTTCAAAGTTGTAGTGTCGTGTTACCTCCATATCCGTCCCGAACACATTCACGTCATAGGTTTCTTTTGTCTCAAAACGCATACGATCTTTAGCTTTTGCTTTAACGCCTGTTACTTCTGGCTCGAGTTCATCCGTGTTTTGGACTTCTTTTGGGTATTTCGGTGGGAAAATACTCCAGTCTGTTTCTGCGAAAAACCTTACCGTTTTCATGGTGCTGTCCGTTTCTAGGTAGAGAGGTCCGGTTCTGAAAGATAAGTTCTCGGGAACTTCATGCATGCCAGGTACACCTTCGCTGCTAAAAGAGCTGTTCGTGCAGAGCTCCAACTGAGTTGGGAGTGGGTCTGCACATGCACCTGCGGCCAAAAAGGGTAAAACTTGGGATAGAAGCGTTCTTGCAGATTCAAAAACAGAGGGTCGAATCTTAGTCCTGGATTCAGGAGTGTTTTGGAGAGGGGCATGTTGCGGGGGAGTCTCCATAAACAATGTTGTTTAATATAGGATTACAACAAATCGAGAGCGCTATGTAAAGCCGCTCTAGTGGACAACTGTGTGCTTCAGTTTGTATTAACACTCTCCAAGCCAAACCTTGTCAAAAGGTAAGGATCTTTGTACAGTAAGCCCATAAACCTTCTAGTTATGTTCCTGCAGTTGCAACAAGAATCTTTGCTCATTGGCAAGCGGCCTACTGGTTTTACGGAGCACTATTACACGGAATGGGATGACGGACTGGGGAAGGAAAAAATTGCTCTATTCATGGTTTTGTCTGTGGGCAGCACTCAAGTGCCTGGGGCTGAAATCGGACGAGAGGCATTTCAACTTTTACAAGACCATTTTCTGCATGACCTCTCTGGAGATCCTTATGATCGCTTTGAGAGTGCACTGCGTGAAATCAATCTGATGGTGAACCAAAAGGAAAAGGAGCTGGATCTCACCTTCATTCCAAACATGAATATGATTTGTGGAGTGATTCAAAAAGATCTGCTCTTTCTTTCACAACGTGGGGAGGCCCGTGGATATCTGATTCGTAAGCGCCACGTGAGCTCTATTACCGATGAGCTTTATGATGAACGGAACAAGGAAGATCTGTTTCAGAACATTGCCAGTGGAATTTTGGAAGTTGGAGATACTGTTGTGTTCACGACAGCACCCTTGATTCAGTATGTGACTCCAAGCGATCTTTCGAAGATTTTTTCAGAGCAATCCCTTGCTGAAGCAGGTAAGGAAATGCGTGACCTCCTGCATGCAGACTTGGAAGAGCAAGTTGCATTGTTGTCTTTTGAAATCCTAGAGAAAACCGAAAGTGTGGAAACTGCTTCTGAGCCTGTTCAAGTGGCAGAAATTGAAGAAGAGCCGAAGTCTAAAGATCGTTCAAAAGCGCGTGAACAATTGGGATCTTCTCTCAAGGTTTTGCGTGATTGGGCCATGCATGAAGATCGTTGGCGTTTTGTAACTCGTTTGCGTGAAATGGATCGGCCTCGACTTTTAAAAATGGCTTTGGCCGTTCTTGTAGTCTTGGTGATTGGCCTTTTCCTTCTTAGTCGAGACAACGGAGCTAAGAAAGAGTTGGCGGCAATGACCACTCAACTTGATACAGCTGAAGATTATGTTGCTCAAGCTGGTACAAAGGGCACTTTCGACAAAGATGCAGCACGCGAGCTTTTGGAGGATGCTGAGACTTTGACGCGGGAAGTTTTGAATTCAGGTTACCTAAAGAGTGATGCGGATGTTTTGCTTGAAGAAATTGAAGAGCAACGCAACGTGTTGGACAATGTGATTGTAGTGGACGATGAAAAACTCAAACTTCTTGTGGATTTCAGTGATTTGATAGGGGATGACATCATCCGTGGAGTGGTTTTGCAAGATAGCAAACACATCGTGTATTCCAGTGGGGAAATCTATGAAGTTTCGATTGATGAGGTGGGGAGTCCTACCGTACTCGATTCTACGGAAGCTATTTTAGATGGGACTTTCTTTGCAGATCAGGCGAAAGTCGCCTTCCTTCTTGCAAATGGAAGTGTGGCTGAGTATGTCAGTGGAAATGTGCAGTTTGCAGACAGTGTGGATGGCACTTGGAAGCAGGGAACAGACCTTGCTAGCTATTCCAGCCGTGTTTATGTTTTGGATGCCGAGGAGGGACAAATTTGGAAGGTTCAGCGTGGAAGCAGCGCTTATGGAGCGCCTCAGGCTTATGTTGATGCAGAAAAAGTAGATTTAACTTCTGCTGTTGCCCTTGCCATAGATGGCAATGTTTGGGTTCTTGAAGACGATGGAACCTTGCTTCAACTTCTGAGTGGAGAGGAAGTGAACTTTGACATTAAAAATGCTCCTAGCGCTTCCATGTCAGAAAGCACCCAAATCTGGGCTGATGCTGAGACTAAGGACATCTATGTCTTGAACCCAGTCAGTGGTGTGATTTTTGACTTCCAGAAAGATGCTAAGACCGACGACTTGATTTACAAGGCCCAATACTTCTTTAAGGACCTTAAGGGAGATCTTGTCGACTTTTATTACGATAAAGACCGTGAAGTGCTTGTATTGGTCACCAAAACTGCTCTTTACGAAGCGGCTCTTTAAATGGAGCGAGCCATCTGTAGGGCTTCGTTGGTGGGCAGCACCAACGCTGTGAAGCTTGAGTCAGGGTGGGAAATGATCAAAGCGTTTGCCCGGTTTTTAGTTGCATCGAGTTTGAAACCAAAAGGTTTTAAATAGTCGGTGATTTGCTTGCGCAGGTAAAAAGCGTTTTCCCCAATCCCAGCCGTAAAAATGAGCGCGTCGGGTGGTTCTTGTAGAGCAGCCATGAGTCCAAGAATGAGTTTTGCCATTTGATAACTGAAGAGCTCGAAAGTGCGTAGTGTGCCAGGGGCCTTAGGTTTTGCCCAAAGATCTCGAATGTCTGAGCTCATTTCAGACATGCCTTTGAATCCAGATTCTTTTTGGAGGAGCTCCTCTATTTTGGCGAGCGTGCTTTTCTTGGCTAGATGAAAAATGATGGCGGGATCGATACTTCCACTTCTCGTGCCCATCATCGGACCTTCAAGAGGTGTGAAGCCCATGGTTGTGTCTAGACATATCCCGTTTTTTACCGCAGCCAAACTGACTCCATTGCCAATGTGGCAACTGATGAAGGAGCCGTGTTTTTTCTTTAGAATTTTAAGCGCCTCTGTTGTTACGTATTCGTGGCTGATCCCATGGAAGCCGTAGCGACGGATTCCGGCTTTTGTATAGAAACTGTAGGGTAGGCCATAGAGGTAGGCCTTTTCGGGCAGGTGGGCGTGAAAGGCTGTATCAAAAACGGCATAGTGCCTGGCTTTAGGTAGGAGTTTTTGGCAGGAAAGGATGCAATCTAGCTGGATGGGGTTGTGCAAAGGGGCAAACGTAGAAAGAGTGGCTAGTTTTTTTAGGTTTAATGGATTGAGTAGGGTTGTTTTTTTAAATAGCTCTCCTCCATGAACCACTCGGTGGGCCACTTTTTTAATGGAGGAGAGGGGGTGCTTTTTCTCAAGCGTTTCTAGCATCTGCTTGAGTGCGTTCGCATGGTGCTTAGCGCTCCCCTTTTTTCCAATTGCATCAAAATGTCCCTGCTCCAGTACTTCCAAAGCTCCGCTGAACAGGGTGTAGCGGAGCGAAGAGGAACCCGCATTGAGTGCGAGGATCATTGACATGCAGTGGGTTGCAGTGTTGTGGTGAAGGCGTTTAGGAGGACGGGTTCTTCTTGAATGTCTGCAACTAGATCGTAGGCGTAATAGGGATCATCCAAGTAGCTTGCTTGGTAGAGGCCCATGAGTTCTGTATTTTCGTAGAGTGTACTGTAAATCATGTCCTGTAAAGACTCTCCCGTGAGGTAGTAGTATTGGCGGTAGTTATAGGGATTGCTTGTGAAGAGGTAGTCTACGCTTTCGGTGCGCATGTTCGTTTGGGTACTGAAATCCAAAAAGTTCACCATTTGGTAATTGTTCATTCCATTCAAAACGCAAGAAAGGGTCTCTGTGAAGAGTGCGCCTTCAAAAGCCTTTTTGGCATGTGCTTGACTAGCATTCCAGAACGAAAAGCTTTTTGGTTCGCCATACATGAGTATGTCCATCTTGTTTTGAATGTTTGTGAGGGCGAGTTTTTCTTCCACAAACTTGTTGATTTCTTCTTCTCCACTCAGCAGCTTCTTGCTCTCTAAGAGAGCGTTGTACTGATCACGAGTGGCTTCGATAGCTTCTTCCCAGCCAGCAATAGCGTCCGTAGAAAGGTTGGAAATGTAGTAGATGTCTTTTTCACCACTGGTTCCAGGTTTTGCTTCCGCAATCATTGCATCCATGTTGAGCACATTGAGACAGAGCACACCCAGTACAAACGTTGCAAAAGTCCCCGCCCATTGTTGAGATTCCTTCATGCTGCGAACAAAGTTGAGCACGAGGAGTAATAACAAAGAAACAGCCAGCCAAATGAGCAGCACCATTCCAGCAATGCGCACACGGCTGAGGCTGTAAGCATCGATGTAGAGCAGGTCGCGTTGCAGGGCAGACCAAAGCATAGCGAAGACTTCAAGAAGGACCACAAAGTTGATTCCTTTCAAAAAATTGATGCGTACGGGGAGTGTTTCGGTACGTTG
>CAYLWB010000012.1:20383-24003 GCA_964387375.1 uncultured Candidatus Peribacteria bacterium
CAAAGTTGATTCCTTTCAAAAAATTGATGCGTACGGGGAGTGTTTCGGTACGTTGACGCAAGATGAGCAAGTAACTGGCGATGCCAGCGAAGAAAGCCGTGACCAAGAGTTCAACAAAACCCTTGCGCGCATACTCAGAGTAGGTGAGTCCGAATTGTTCAAAATTTGCGTGATCTCCAAAGAGGTAAGTGCCTTGAACAACGAGGAAGGCGCCGAACATTACTACCAAGCCTGCAGCAGGAACTGCAAAGTCATGGTAGTTGAGCAGGTTGAGAGGTTTGTTTTGAATGTCTTTGGTGTTTATGTGGAAGCTCAAACCAACAATCATGATGGCCGCCATCACCAAAGAAATGAAGCTGCGGTCCAACGCTTCGTGGCGGATCTTTTCAATCATTTGTGCAAATACTGGATCGGCAGCGGAGAGCAGGTTGGCAAAGAAAAAGAGCACAATCAGGGTGATCAAAACGGTCTTGATGATGCGCATGCCCACGTTGGTCTTGGTGCTCTTGAATGTGAATAGGAGCTTGAAAAGGGCTAAGAGGTGCGTGGTTCCTTGATGAACCCATTGCCAAAGGGAACGGAGCACCCAAAGAGCTTGCCATTCGATTTTTTCCATTACGTAAATGGCGCAGAGCAGAACGAAACTGCTCAGGGCTAAAAGGGCATCCAAAGTGTGAACAAAGCCGTTTGCTCTCCATGCCAATCCAAAAGCGGCTAGGGTTCCCACAAGAGCCAAGGTGTAGACAAACGGGCTCCGTTTCTTTTCGGGAAAGCTTAGGAGTAAGGCTCCAAATACGGCGGCTGCAAAGAGTCCGACTCCAATACCTACGAAGTACAATGGAGAAGAGAGAATGTCATGCAAAAAGAGGTTGTAGCCAACCAACACCAACCCCACAGCCCAGCCAAAGTGTTTTGGGAACTGCACCAAGGCAAGTTCTTTATCCGTAATCCGGTCCTTCTTTATGAGGAAACGTTGAATCAAATACATGGGGAAGATTACCCCGAAAAAGGCGATGATCGCCAAAATGACAAGGAAGCCGAGTGTCGAGAAGAGTTGCATGAGGCATGGGTAAGATGAGTGCATCTTAACAAGAAGGGCATTTTTTTGGAAGAAGAGCTTTTGCGACTTCTCCTTAAAAAGTGTATTTTTCTAGCACACGCCTTAAGTAAAACTCATGTTCCAAACCCTCCGCGCTCAGTCTTGGTTCGAACGCTACCGCCGCTACACGGATTATTTAGGAGCGGCTCAGCTCTATTTGAAGGACAACTATTTTCTTGATAGCCCTCTTTTGCCTGAACATGTAAAGGATAGGGTTTTGGGGCACTGGGGAACGGTTCCCGGATTGAATTTTATTTACGCGCACCTCAGTTATCTCATTTCTCAAAAGGAATGCGAGATGCTTTTTGTTGTGGGCCCTGGTCATGGAGCTCCTGCAGTGCTCGCAAATCTGTTTGCGGAAGGAACACTTCGCGAATTTTATCCTGAATACACGCTCGATCGAAAGGGAACGGGCCAAATCATCCATGATTTTTCTTGGCCACACAGCCACTTTCCTTCACACGTTACACCTTCGGTTCCTGGATCCATTTTGGAAGGAGGGGAGCTTGGTTACAGCCTTGCAACGGCCTATGGCGCCGTGCTCGACAACCCCGATCTAATTGCTGCTGTGGTGGTGGGAGATGGTGAAAGTGAGACTGGGCCCATTGCTACTGCTTGGCACAGCAACAAGTTTTTAAACCCAAGAACTTCGGGTGCCGTTTTGCCGATTGTGCATATCAATGGTTACAAAATTTCCAACCCCACCTTGTTTGGGCGCATGGACGACCAAGAACTTTACGCATTGTTTACAGGTTATGGTTATGAACCACACATCGTTTCTGGCAGTGGAATGGACAAAAAAATGATGAAAACCCTAGACCGTGCATACCAGTCCATCCGAGCTATCCAAAAGAAGGCTCGCGAGGGTTCCAAGCCTGTGCTCAAACCCAAATGGCCCGTGATTTTGCTCCGTTCGCCTAAAGGTTGGGGAGGGCTGCATGACTTTGCTGGACATGCGATTGAAGGCTCTTTCCGTGCTCATGGTGTGCCCTTGGATGGCATTAAAAAGAATCCCGCCGCTTTGGCAGCTCTGGAAAAATGGCTGCGCAGTTACCGAGTGGACCAGTTGGTGGATGAAGAGGGGCGACCCAAAGAGAGCACGCTTCGCTACCTGCCCACGGGCAAACTGCGCATGGGCATGAACAAACATTCCATTGGAGGAAAGCTCTTGAAAGAGCTGAACTTTCCACGTTTGGAGAGCCTCGAACTGAAGGTGAAGGAACGGGGCGCGACCCAAGCCAGCAGCATGGTGACCGGCGCTAAACTGCTCCGTGACCTCTTCAAAAAGAACAAAGACAATTTGCGACTGTTTTGTCCGGACGAAGCGGAATCCAATCTTTTAGGAGGCATTTTTGAAGCGACTCAGCGAGCGTTTCAGTGGCCCACTCAGCCGAACGATGAACACATGCATCCCGAGGGGCGCATCATGGAAATGCTCAGCGAGCACACCTTGCAAGGCTGGATGATGGGCTACTTGCTCACCGGACGGCACGGCATTTTCGTGAGTTATGAGGCTTTCACCACCATCATTGGAAGTATGGTGGATCAGTACGCCAAGTTCTTGAAACAGAGCTTCCGTATTCCGTGGAGGAAGCCAGTGGCCAGCGCCCTGTACATCAACACATCGGTGGGCTGGAGGCAGGAACATAATGGGTACTCCCACCAGAATCCAAGTTTTGTGAGCGGCGTTTTGCAAAAACACGGGGAGTTTTGCCAAATTTATTACCCAGCGGATGCGAACAGCACACTTGTGGCACTGGAAGAAACTTTGAAGAGCAAGGACAAAATTTGTGTGATTGTTGCGGAAAAGCGCGATATGCCCCAGTGGCTCAGCCTTAAGGAAGCCCGTGCACAAGCCAAAAATGGCCTGGCCATTTGGGAATGGGTGGGCGGCAAGGCTGCCAGTAAAAGCCCCGACGTGGTGCTCGCTTCCGCAGGCGACCACATGACTCGCGAGGCCCTCTTTGCGGTCAAGCTCTGCAAGGAACTTGCTCCCGAAGTGAAGATCCGCTACGTGAACGTTTCTGAGCTCACGTCTCTTTGTTTGGGTGATTACAAAAAAGGCCATCCAGCGACAGGGGAGGAAAACATGCACAAATACTTCACCAAAGATAAACCAGTCGTTTTCAATTATCATGGTTACGTGAACGATCTGGAGCAGATTCTTTGGCCCTACACCAGTTCTTCACGCTTCGTGCTCCATGGTTACCGCGAAGAAGGCTCCACGACGACACCGTTCGATATGCAGGTGCTCAACAAGGTGAGTTTTTACCATCTGGCCATGAGCGTGCTTAGACAGGCTGCCATCAAAAATAAGGCCCTGGCAAAACGTTTGCCGAGCCTTTTGAAGGAGATTGAAAAGCGCATTCGCGCTCACCACACTTACATCCGACTCCATGGGGATGATCCCGAGGGGGTGAAGAAGATGGGGTGGTGAAGAGCTGTTGGATAGCCAAGTGTAAAGGTCTGTGCCCTTCTTGCATTTTTCTGGTCATCTGTTATAATGAGCCATTAAAAACAT
>CAYLWB010000013.1:0-23763 GCA_964387375.1 uncultured Candidatus Peribacteria bacterium
GAGGAAGCACATGCACTCGCAAACCATCGAGTTTTTCTTGAGGTTTTTCACGAACACCGCGAGCAAAGATGTCTACCTCATAGCCCTGCTCTTCTACCAATTTTTTAGCCAGTTGATTCACATAAATCACACGGTCTTCGTTGGAAGAGAGCCAAGAATCAACCAAAAGCACGATGCGAGGCTTATTTTTGTTGATTTTCCGTACTTCCATAGAAGTGTTCATGGGACGAAAGTTTGTTCAAGTTCTAGAGCTGATTTGAGCGAATGCAACGCCACTTCCAGTTGAAGGTCGTCTGGTTCCCGCGTGGTGAGGCGCTGAACCAAGAGCCCAGGCCAAATCAATAATTTCATGAAAGAATGGTCTTGAAAGCGTGCACTGAATTTTAAAAACTCAAAACTAATCCCTGCAATGAGTGGAATCACTACAACACGTTGACCCAGCATCATCCAGAACCCCTCCACGGGCGGAACGACAGTATAAACCAAGACACTCATTAGAATCACAATCACTAAGAAGCTGGTTCCACAGCGCGGATGGAAACGGGTTTGTTTTCGGGCCTGTTCTACCGTAAGAGGGAGGCCCTTTTCATAGGTCCAAATAGATTTGTGCTCGGCCCCATGGTACTGGAATACTCGACGGATATCTTTTAGCGCAGATATTGCCAAAATGTAGCTCAGAAAGAGAGTGATTTTTACCGCTCCATCAATCACATTGAATGCCAAATAATGCTCGGCCACGAAGGGTGAATGTTTGGCTACAAAGCCCGCAGCCCAGAGGGGGAGAGCCTTTAAAAGGAAAATGGTGAATGCGAGGGTTCCTAGGATGTAAAGGGCGCTCAAAACACTAAGAATAAAGCGCGTAAAAGGAGTGTGCTCTTTTTGTTCTTTTTCACCTTCATCTAGAAAGATCACATTGGAATAATCCAGAGCTTTAAAGCCAATGCTCATGGACTCAATCAAGTGCACCACCCCTCGAATCAAGGGCACATTTAAGAGGGGGTAGCGGGTCACTACACTGTTAAAAGGACTTTGTTTGGATGCCAAATTGCCTTTCTGGTCCCTTACGCTCACAGTATAAAAATGCGGAGAGCGCATCATCACTCCCTCGATGACCGCCTGTCCACCGACAGCAAAATCTATCTTTGGTTCACTAGTATTCACTTCAATAGTCTGCCACAAAATTGCTGGTAAGGCTAGTGGGTAAATCTCTCTAGAGAACTTTGCTTTTTTTGTACGACGCTCTAATATGGGGGCATGGTAATCACTATCACACCACTTATGGGAATTGTTTTTGGCCTTCTAGGCTTTGTGCTCTTTGTCATTTTGATCAGCATCCGCCAGATCAATGAATATGAACGTGGCGTACTCTTCGCTTTGGGTAAATTCTCTAGGGTGGTGAGGCCAGGATGGCGCCTTGTGATCCCAATCTTCCAGTTCATGCAAAAGGTAGATCTGCGTTTGCGAGCAGTGGATGTGCCTCATCAAGAATCGCTCACGAAAGACAACATCTCTGTAGGGGTCAACGCGGTGCTCTACTTTAAGGTTATTGATGCGGAAAAGGCCGTGATCAATATTCAAAATTTCTACTACGCTACCAGCCAACTTGCTCAAACCACCATGCGCAATGCGGTGGGAGAAGTTGTTTTAGACAAGCTTTTGGCAGACCGTGAAGAGGTTTCTCACGGCATTCGAGATGTTATTGCAAAGTTTGCACACGACTGGGGAATCGAAGTGGTCAACATTGAGCTCAAGGACATTATTATCCCTGATGATCTCAAGCGTACCATTGGAAAAGAAGCTGAAGCAGAGCGTGAACGTCGTGCTGTTATCATCAAGGCACAAGGAGAAGTCGAATCTGCGAAGAACATGGCTGCCGCTGCAAAACTGCTCCACGAAAGTCCTGGGGCAATGCACCTACGTACCTTGCAATCCATCAATGATATCTCTTCAGACGATTCCAACACTACGGTGTGGTTGCTTCCTGTAGAAATCTTGGAGGCGATGGGGCGGATGGGGAAGAAGTAGGCTAGACGCCTTTATCCCAAGGATCGCGAACCAAGAACTCATAAGCAAAAACGAAGAGGGCGGCCACAATGCAAGCGTCGGCAATGTTGAAGGTGGGCCACCAGTAGACTTTGATGAAGTCAATCACGTGACCCAGACGAATACGATCCATGAGGTTTCCAACGGCGCCGGCCAAGATCAAAGCAAGCCCAGTGAGGTGCCATTTGTCGCGCCAGAGGCGGTTTTCATAGACCAGATAGGCGCCCAAAATGAAAACGGCTCCTGTTAATACGAAAATCAGCCACAGAGGCAAGTCGAGGCCCCAGACGATCCCATCGTTGTGGGAAAGGGCAAAACCAAAATCCAGGGTTTTTTCAGGGTCCAACGTGTGTTCAGCCCAAGATTTGGTGGCCTGATCAGCAACCAACAGGCCTGAGAAGAGGACTCCGAAATAAAGCCACTGACGATTGAACATGCCCCCAGGGTAAAGGACACGAAAGCGATTGTAAAGAATTGTGTTGCCCACTAAACTGCCTTTTGCACTTCCATTCCATGCAAAAGAAAAACTCCTACGACTTGATTTTACTCTTGGCAGTTCTTGCCATCCTTGTGATTGGCATTGTGATGATCGTGAGCATTGGGGTCCCAAAATCCATACATCTTTCGGCCCCACCAGATTTGGCCTACCCAGACTGCGCAGATCCTGAAGTGGATTGTTATCTTGTGTTGAAAAACCATCTTGTACGTGTTTTCTTGGGTCTGATCGCCATGCTTGTGGCATGGAAATTGCCCTACCGTTTATGGAAGACATTTTCTTTTCTGATCTTTTTGATTGGGGTTGGACTTTTAATTTTTGTATTGGCGGCAGGAGATAGTAACGATACTTTTGCAACCAGTTGGATCAATTTTGAGCAAATTCCTTTCATCAATTCGCTGCAGCCTTCAGAGGTGGCAAAGTTTGGGCTGATTTTGTACCTCTCGTATTTTCTCTCAGAAAAGCTCACGCCAACTCAATTGGATGATTGGAGGGAAGGCTTCTTGAAATTTGCGATCATTTCTAGCGCCGTGATGTTGCCGATCATACTTCAACCTGATTACGGGTCAGCTATGGTGATTGGACTGATCGCTATTTCAATCTACTTTCTTTCAGGAGCCAATTGGAGGCATTTTGTGATTGGAGCTTTGGTAGCCTTGATGCTTGGTACAGTGGCCTGGAGCACACAAGAACACATTCGTACTCGAGTGATGGGCTTTTTTAGTCCCGATGCAGAGTGTGTGGAAGGAGGATCTTGTTGGCAAATGCGTCAGGCAAACATTTCGATTGGGAGTGGAGGGTTTTGGGGCAAAGGGCTCACCCAAGGGGTACAGAAAGCATATTGGCTTCCTCAAGCTTCAGACGATTTTATTTTTGCAGCTTCTGCGGAGGAGTTGGGTTTTGTACGTAGCGCAGCCATTGTTTTGCTTTACTGTTTGATCGCTTATAGGAGCTTACAAATCACCTATCATGCCCCAAATAAGTTCACCATGTTGGTCGCCGGAGGTGTGAGTGTCTGGATTTCTGCGCAAGCCTTCATTAACATCATGGTGAACACGGCGCTCTTCCCGGTCACGGGGATCACATTGCCGTTCATGAGTTATGGTGGGTCCTCAATGCTCACTACTTTGGCAGCTGTAGGTCTTCTACTCAATATATCGCAATACACTACTGACAATGCATATTCTTCTAACCGGTGGGGGGACCGCTGGACACGTCGTTCCCAACCTCGCTATTACAGCCGCTATACGCGACCTTACTGATGAGGTGCGTATTACCTATATGGGTTCGAAAGCGGGGGTAGAAGGGGCTTTGGTGCGTGAGGCAGGTTTGCCCTTTATTGGGGTGAGTACAGGCAAATTAAGACGGTATTTTGATCTGAAAAATTTTGTGGACTGTTTGAGGGTTCCTTTGGGGATTGTAGAGGCTTGGTTGGCCTTAGGGCGTTTAAAGCCTGATGTGATTTTTAGTAAAGGGGGGTATGTGGCAGTGCCAGTTGTTTTTGCCGCTTGGCTCAGACGCATTCCTATCTTTATTCACGAATCCGACTCCATCCCAGGCCTAGCCACTCGACTCACAGCCCGTTTTGCTCAGAAGATTTTTTTGGGATATGAGAGTGCCGCCCTCGAATTGAGTCGTTATGAAAAGAAATTGGAATTTGTTGGGCAGCCTTTAAGGGAGGAAATCACCAAAGGAAGCCGTAAAAAAGCGCTCGAACTGACTGGATTCTCGGGGCATCGCCCAGTTCTTTTAATCATGGGGGGAAGCCAAGGGGCCATGCAGTTGAATCAAATGCTAGAACACGAAAAGAAAACGCTTGAAAAAAACTACGACATTATCCATCTTTTTGGTCCAGGGAACGGGAAAGAAAGGGAGGAGGCACATTATTTTGCTCGACCTTATTTAAAAGAGGAGCTTCCTGACGTCTACGCGCTCGCCTCGATGGCGATTTCTCGTGCAGGCGCCAATAGCCTGGCGGAACTTGAGCTTTGTGGCATTCCCACCCTTATGTTCCCTTTGAATCCAAAGTTCAGCCGTGGAGACCAGCTGGCCAACGCTCAAGCTATGGCTTTAAAATACGATAGGTTTATTCTAGGGGATGAAACGGCTCCTCTTGAGGAGCAGCTCACAAAGCTGCCCGCTAAAGTAGAAAAAACAACGGACAAATCGGCTGCACAAACCATAGCTCAACGTTTAATCGCATGACTTCACACAAAGCCAAATTTCCAGGACAAAAAACAGGAGAAGACGTACAACTCCTAGTGCGCAAACATTGGGTGACTGACATCAAGGGTGTACTCACCTTAGTGTTTTTTATGGGACTTCCCTTTTTACTTGGACTCGTGGGAGGCATTTATTTTTGGCGAGATTTTTTTACAACGGAATATCTTACGGTTTTGTTGGCTGCACTCGTTTACCTCATGTTCATGCTCCTGCTCAGCTATGTGAAGTGGGCCAACGAAGAGTTGGATGTGATCATTGTTACAAACGAACGCGTCGTTTCTCATCAGCAAATTGATCTTTTCCATCGCCAGATCTGTGAGACAAGCATCAGTCAAATTCAGGATGTGAAAGGTGTGGAGCACGGATTTTTAGCAAGCATGTTGCATTTTGGTGTGCTCGAAATTCAGACAGCCTCCAAGAGCGTGTTCTTCAACATTAAAAATGTTGCCAATCCCTACGAAAATGCACGCATGATTCTAGACCTTCGTGATCGCTATTTGGATAAAGAAAAGTTCGAACCTAAAGAAGACTCCCATGCACACCCTGCTGCCTAATCTCATTTTGCTTTTAATTGCACTTTCGCTGCTTTTTTTCGTTGCACTTCTTTGGATGCGTGCAGCCTTGCTTCGGGATTTTGGAGTGCTGCGTGAAGTGGAAGGTATTTTGAAAAGCGATGCTCTCAAACGCCGCAACATGGTCCCCTTGCTTCTTGCAGGTTTGGCTGAACAAAAAGATGAACTTTGGAGGGCTCTATTGAAGGCCAGAGCTGAATTGCAAACAGGGGCTAGTTGGTCGCAAGAGTGGGAATTTGAGGCGCACTTGCTAGGATTCTTGGAGAAAAAAGATTCTAAGACGCTGGCTTTTTTGGAAGCAAAAAAAGACATCAAAGAACTTTCTCGTCTGATTGAAATAGAAAAAACAGATCTAAATAAAGCTCGTCAGCAGCTCAAAGAAAGAAGAAAACGGTTTCCCTATTTCATTGCATCTGCTATTTTCGGCTTCCAGAAAATTCCTCTATGAAGTACTTCATTCAAACCTACGGCTGCCAAATGAATCTCTCCGATTCTGAACGCGTGGCCACGGTTTTAGAAAGGGTCGGATACGAAAAAGGAGCAAGCATGGAAGAAGCAGATGTGCTGATTTTTAACACCTGCAGTGTCCGTCAAAAGGCGGAAGACCGTGTTTTGGGCTTGCGAAAGGATTTGGCCACGCTTCGTAAAAGAAACACAGGGTTGCGTGTAGCACTCACTGGGTGCATGGCACGCAAAAGCTCCACGCAAGCGACTTCTGGAGAACGCGACAAGCTACTTGATACTCTCCCCGAAGTTGATGTGGTTTTTCGCATTGAAGATACCGGTCAGCTGCCGAGCTTTTTGAAGGAAGTGGATCCAAGCCTGGAATTCAAAGAAGAGCCTGACAACGGGGAACTCGAAAACTACTTTCAAATCGCCCCCAGTAAGACCACGAGCTACTCCGTCTTTGTTCCCATTCAAACAGGTTGTGATAAATTCTGTACTTACTGCATTGTGCCCTTCACTCGTGGGCGCGAATACAGCCGTGACTTCCAGGAAGTCCTCGACGAATGCCGCCGCCACGTGGAAGAAGGGGCTCTCGAAATCACCCTGGTGGGTCAAACCGTGAATACCTATGGGCTCAGTTTTGCCGACGTGAAATCGGGCAAATTCAAGGATTTTAAAGAAGCGCCTTTTGCCACCCTGCTGCGCGAAGTGGACAAGCTTAAGAACAAGGGCCTGCGCCGTCTGCGCTTCACCTCTCCCCATCCTCGTGACTTCAATGACCAAGTGATCGCTGCCATGGCCGAATGCGAAACGGTCTGTCCCTACATTCACATGCCTGTACAAGCTGGAGACGATGCACTTTTGCGCCGCATGAATCGCAATTATCAAGTGGCGGAATACAAGGAAATCATGCGAAAAATCCAAAAGGCCATGCCCGGCTGTGCCATTTCCACCGACATCATTGTTGGTTTTTGTGGTGAAACCGACGAAGAGTTTGAAAATACCTACCGCATGTACGAGGAGATGGAATGGGACATGTGCTTTTTAGCCCGCTATTCCCCACGAAAAGGGACTTATTCTGAGAAAAAACTTCCCGATGATGTGCCTGCTAAGGTGAAGGCTGAACGCTGGCATCGCTTGAACGAATTGCTCATCAGCACTGCCCGCAAAAAACACGCCGCCTTTTTGGATCGCGACGTGGAAGTTTTAGTGACGAGTCAAATCGGGGAAAGTTGCATCGGTCGCACCCCTGAATTTAAAGAAGTGCAATTTAAATCCGGCCGTCCCTTGGTCGGCCAAATCGTGCCCGTGCACATCACGGAGGCGAGGGAGTTTCACCTCAAGGGGCAGCTCATTTAAGGATCGCCTTAATCCTCCGTACCCCTGAAGAAGAGCTCTCTTCTTTCACGATTTTGAATTCCTTGCCGAGCTGGCCAGTGTGGTCCACGTGGGGGCCTCCGCAGATTTCGGTGGAAAAGTCGCCCATGAAGTAAACTTTCACTTTACCTTCGAGCTCGCCTTCGTACTTGTCCACAAAGATTCCGGTGGCCTTGATGTCGCGGGCCTCTTGGATGCTCATCTCTTTGAAGTGCACGGGGTAATCCGCTTGAATGGCCTTGTTCACAATGGCTTCCACTTGAGCGATTTGTTCGGGAGTGAGTTTTTCGTCGTGATTGAAGTCGAAGCGCAGACGTTCGGCTGTGATGTTGGAGCCGCGTTGTTCCACATGCGTCCCGAGCACACGGCGCAAAGCCTCGAGCATGAGGTGGGTTGCGGTGTGCAAACGTTTGGTTTCGTCGCTATGGTCGGCCAGTCCGCCGGCAAACTTTTGCTCAGCTCCGGCGCGGGATTTCTCTTGGTGCTGTTCGAAGGCTTTTTGGAAGCCAGCTGTGTCCACTTGAATGTCCAGTTCCGCCAAAATTTCCACGGTCATTTCGAGCGGGAAGCCATGGGTTTCAAAGTAATAAAAAGCACGATCACCTCGTAGCTGCCAGCCGCTTTCTTTGAGGGTGTGAGCAGCTTCACGAACACTTGCAGGAACCTCCAAGCTTTTTTCTGCTGCCTCGGCCTTGAACTCTCCACGAAGTTTGCCAATTTGGGGCCGCAGAGCCTGATTCAGAGCACCTAAAATTTCACCTGCATTCACATTCTGTGAGATCGCATTCAGAGCTTTTTCGAGTTGAGCCAGTTGGGAGTCTTTTTCGAGAATTTCCAGAGCTTCTTTCACGCGTTCCACGTCTTTTGCAATTTCCTGTTCACCGTTGGTCAACGCCTTTTGGAACTGCTCTTCTTCTTTTTCGAGGGATTCTAGGATGCGTTTTTCGTTCTTGATGAGCTCGCCATAAACCTCTCCGTAGAGGCCAATGTAAAGGCGGGCGATTTGTGCTGTAAATTCCCCCTTGATGCCCAATTTTCGGCCATGACGAATGGCGCGGCGAATGAGTCGTCGCAATACGTAGCCTTGATCGTTATTGGAAGGGGTCATGCCACGTTCATCGCCCAAAATAAAAGTGGCGGCGCGGAGATGGTCGGCAATCACACGTTCGCTGGTCTCGTTTTCGTCTACAGAGAGCTCGCGGATGCGAGTGATTACATCCTCAAACAGCTCGGTCTGATAGGCAGTGCTCTTCCCTTGTAAAATCGCAGTCACACGCTCAAGACCCATTCCGGTGTCTACATTTTGCTGACTCAGCGGAGTGAAACTGCCGTCTTCGTTTTTGTTGTACTGCATGAACACGTTGTTCCAAATTTCCACCCAAGGAGTGTGATCGTCCGAGGGTTGGGTGTCCCACATTTCCTCAAGTTCATTGGAGTTGTAATAGAAAATTTCCGTATCTGGTCCACAAGGTCCGGTGATGCCGGCGGGTCCCCACCAGTTTTCTTTTTTAGGATAGAAAAAGATGCGGCGCTTTTGTTCGGGCTTGGCATTTTCGTTGCGGACAAAACCGAGTGCTTCCCAGGCTTGGGCTGCTTCTTCGTCACGAGGAGCGTCTTCATCTCCCGCAAACACACTCACCGCAAGCCGGTCTGGATCCATCCCGAGACCACCGTCTTCCAAAGAGGAAGTTAGGAAATCGTAAGACATTTGAATAGCCTCTTTTTTGAAATAATCCCCAAGGGACCAGTTGCCGAGCATCTCAAAAAAAGTCAGATGGGTTTTGTCACCCACTTCGTCGATGTCGCCTGTTCGGATGCATTTTTGTACATCCACAAGACGCTTGCCTTCGGGATGGCTTTCTCCCAGAAGGTAGGGCACCAGCGGATGCATGCCCGCGGTCGTGAAGAGCACGGTGGGGTCATTCTCAGGAATCAAACTTGCTCCTGGAATTTGCTGGTGTGCGTGCTTTTTGACGAAGAAGTCGATGTAACGTTGTCGGAGTTCGGAGGCCTTCATAAAGATTGTGACAGGGCCCGATTTTAGCAGAGCGACTGGGAAAAGTCAGCGGGATTTGCTATTCATCAATTTAAAATGGTACGCCATTGTAACGGTGGGCTTGGACGTTTAAAACCGTGAAGGCCTATCAGGGCTAAATAATGCCTAAAGCCCTGCTTTATTGCCCACGGTTGGACTGGTCGTTTTGGTGTAGATTTCTGGGAATATCCTGGAACTCACCCAAGTACTGAAATTTGCTCAAACAGATATCAAAACGAGTTGCAGATGAATCTGTTACAGCTTTGAACTTGGGGTCCAGATCTCGGTAGGAAATGAAAGACCCGAAGGCTTCTTTCAAATCAGACCAAAGGATTTGTGCTGTGCGTGTTTTTAATGAAGAAGGTGTCATGCGAAGCCCCTCACTGTTTGTAAAAATCGCTTGCAAGTGATGATTCAAAATCTCTTGGCACTGCAGGTAAGTCTCCACAGGATTTGGACTTGTGAGGACGGCATTCACAAGATTGCCTACGGCTTGGATAGCTTCTCTTAGGAGGCCAAGGTTTGTGCTCACAAGAAGAGCTTCCTGCACGTCATTTCTTAGAGCTCTGTTGCCTAGATCATTCCTGCCGTCGGGTACCGATTCGCCGTGTGTCATATAAAAAGTGTTTGAATCTGAATTATACTATATTTTAACTTGTTATGCAAGAAGCCTGTGTGCCCAGAGTTCGAGGAGTCTGGCCAAAACGTACTCAATGCTTTTAAATGGACCCACTAACCAAAAATTCCATGTTCAAACTGAACCCCTATCTGAATTTTCTCGGTCAAACGGAAGAGGCTTTCAAATTTTATAAGTCTGTATTTGGAGGAGAATTCACCACTTTCCAACGTTTCAAAGACATCCCAGGTGGCCCAGAAATGGCGCCAGCCGATCAGGAAAAAATCATGCATGTATCCCTCCCTTTGGGGAAAGGAAGTACATTGATGGGTACAGATGCATTGGAATCCATGGGGCAAAAGTTGATCGTGGGAAATAATTTCTCCCTCACGGTTGAACCCGAAAGCAAGGAGGAGGCCGACAAGCTTTTTGCTGCACTTTCAGCAGGGGGAAAGGTCGAAATGCCTCTCGCGGATGCTTTCTGGGGTGCCTACTTCGGTATGCTCACCGACAAGTTCGGTATTCAGTGGATGGTGAACTACACGCCTTCAGCGGCGTAAATCAACATGCTCTTGTGCATGAATTGAGCTAGTCCTGGAGCTACTTTTTCGTAGTTGGCTTTGAAGCGTGCATCCTCCATGTATAGTTGTGCAAGCCCTCGATACATTTCTAAAGTGGGCTCGTAGAAGGCGCGCAAACCGTCGTAGTGCTGAGCAATGAGTGCCTGCACTTGAGGGCTTTCTGCTGGGCTTCCGGCTTGCATTTCTCGCGCGATGGCCTGGGTGAGTTCGCCGGCCGCTTTCAGCACTTTGGCGAGTCCCTCTTTGCCCATTCTCTTCACGCGTTCTTGGCTCTGTTTGAAGGCCTCGGTGTGGCCCCATTTTTGTCGGGCTTCCTCGAGGTATTGGGCCTGTTTTTCGTCGGAGAGGTCTCCGTAAAGTTGGTCGTCGGTCATGGTGCTTTGTTGGTTAAGTTTTTGAAGGGTCTTGTCGATGGTCTGCATGAGCCGCCGCAAGCGGTCCTTCTTCAGTCCGATCCACCGTTTCTGGTCCAGCAGGGCCTCTTTCAGGTTGAAATTTTTTGAATCGAGGATGGTTTTAATGTCCTTCAGGGGAAAATCTAGCTCTTTGAAGAGCAAGATTTGCTGCAAGCGGAGCAGTTCCGTTTCCGCATAGTAGCGGTAGCCGTTTTGCCCGAGCTGAGCGGGTTTGAGCAGGCCCACTTCGTCGTAGAAGTGCAGCGTGCGCACACTCACTCCTGCGAGACGGGCCAATTCTTGAACGGTGTAGGACATACGAGGGCAGCATAAACCCTGACGTAAGGTGAAGGTCAAGAAGATTGCGCTTGCTCCAGTAATTTGCTTTACTCCAAATATGGAAATCCTCTTTATTGCAAAAGATGCTCCAGGTTTCAAAGAGGCCATGGACATCTGTTACGACCAACTCCACAAATCCGCTGGCCTTTTGCGCGAGGAAGTTCTGAACGATTTTGAGGAAACGGATCAACATTGCATCGCAAAGGAAAAAGATCAGGTCGTGGGCTACGGCCGCTTGATGCTGGAAGAAGAAGGACAGGGGCGTGTTTCCCTGATGGCCGTGCATGGGGACTGGCACAGAAAGGGCGTGGGCAGCCAGATTTTAAAAGCGCTCATCGATCGGGCCAAAGAGTTGGGACTGCAAAAGCTACGTGCGGGGGCACGGGTGCACGTGAAAGAGTTCTACGCCGGGTTCGGGTTCAAAGAAGTGGGGGAGGTGTTCATTTCCACGACGACTAAGATTCCTCACATTTGGATGGAGATGGAGCTCTAAAGTTGTCTAGACACCCGTCCAATGTTAATCTGTTACGGTCATGACTCCAAAGCCGTTTCAGAAAATTCAGAATCTGTTCACCGAAGCACTCTTCGTTGCGAGCGTGGTTTTGCTTGGAGCTCTCTTTTTTTTCATGTTTTTGCTGCGCTCCAAAGACCTCATCGATTTAGCTAAATTCCTCCCGGAAGAAAACACTCATGCCTTGTTCACTCTGGACCTCCGCGAGTACGAAGCCAACACGCCTCAGGCTTCGCCTCTCCTCACTCAGATTTTTGGTGAGCCGCTCGCTCAACAAGCCTGGTTCAAAACTCAGGTTGGTTTGGTGTGGATGGATGGCGGCCGAGTGCAGTTTTTGGAAGTGAACGACCGTGCAACGGCGGAAGATTTTTTTAAGACACGCCTGGCAGAAGGAGAGGAGTGGAGCATTCCTGCAGAAAACCCTCAACTCACCTGTTACAGTTATTCGCATCCAGAGTGTTTTGCATTCACAGGGCCCTTTTTGATGGTGTCTTCCTCGGTAGACGCTTTGAATCAGGTGCTGCTCGAAGGGCCGACTTTGCGTGAAAGTGCCAATTACCAAAATGTCAAAGGCCGCTTGCCTCTGCTTTCTGATGGCTTTGTCTATATGAATGCTGAAAGCAGTCGCCTGGCGGTGTTCAGCATGCTGGGACAGTTGGGCATCCATGAACCTGGCTACCTCGAAAGCGTGTATCGACTCTTTCCTGCCTATGGTCTGAGCTTGAATCTCGAACAGGGGCAATGGACTGCCGAAAGTGTGACCTTGGCCGACAAAACGCAACTCGAAGGCGCACCCTATGCCCACCCTACTAGCAAATACCACGGACGCTTGCTCGACTATTCTTCAGACCAGTTTTTCCTCGAATGGGGAGGAGTGAACCTGTGGGAGCAAAAAGAGGCAGTCAACGCTCTCTTGGAGCACCTGAATTCGGCTGCAGCACTCACCTTCCGTGCTTCGCTGGAAGAGGTGAAGCAAAAACTTTTTGGAGAACTGCCCATGGATACCCTGAAGCCGCTCTTCGAAAAGGAATTTTATTTGGGCTGGACTCCTGGTGGTGACTTTCTGCTCATTCTCGAAACACCCGAACCAGATCCTGCACCCGAAGAAAACACCCTTGTGAATTACCGTGCCCCACAAATCACCCATGTTCGGGTCAATGAGCTCTTGATCCTTTCTAGCTCCTCCGAACTTCTACAGGCTTCAGTGGACAGGCTGGAGGGGCGTCAAGAAAAACGTGACCTTTCCACAGTCGCTTCGACTTTGATGGGCGCGGACGAATTTTGGCGTTTTGATCTGGAGTTTCTGCCTGAAACGCATATACTGAAGACACTGCTTCCCAATGTCGACTCGCTCGTGTCCACACGAAAGCGCTTTGACGACGGATTTTACACCCGTCACACCCTGATTTTTCGGCCATGATTGAACTAAACATCGGTCCCGAACAAGCCGCTCCCAAGGACGCCCATGTGGCGCCTTCGGGTCATGTGGTGAATTTGAAGGAGGTGGATCAAGGTAAAAAAGTCGTGCTAAGCAGCAAAGAGCCTGTGAATTTGAAAGCAGAAATCCGTGCAAAACATGAGGAAACGCCAGGCCGCATCTGCATTGTGGGTGAACTTTCTCGTGAAAAACAGGGGCTTGGACGCCTGCCTATGGTGATGGGGGCCCTGCTCATGATTTTTGTTTTGAACCTAGGACAACTTGTCTTTTTGGGCCGCACTCAAGGAGAGGAAGCTTTGGCCCTAGCCAGCGAAGCCTTTGTGTCCTTGCAAGGTGCTAAAGATGCCTTCTTGACTGGGGAGCCGGGTGCTGAACTTGTCTTTTTCTCTCAAGCTGAAGAGCTTTTTCAAGAAGCTCAAGAAAAGAGTGCCTTCCTATTGAATCAAAATTCCCCTTGGTTGGCAGAACCTTCCAAAGTCCAGAGCCTGCGCAACATGCTCGAAGCCGGTGAGCTTATGGCAGAAGTGGGCACCTTGATGAGCAATGCTCATGAAGATTTTCTAAACCTTCCAACGGACGGGTCCCTCACCGATGCGATTCGGCAGATTTCCGAGGATGATTTGGAACCGGCAGCTGAAAAACTTGAAGAGGTGATGGCCCTGCTGGCTGAAGTGGATTTGAGCGGCACTGGCTATGCCCAAAAATTTGGTGAATACACCGAAAAACTTGGAGATCTCGCAGCACTTTTTCAGCTTTGGTTGGACGTAAAAGAACCTCTACTCACCGCGCTTGGAGACCGTTATCCTCAGGATTATTTGGTGCTGCTCATGAACAACGATGAACTCCGCACTGGGGGTGGTTTTATCGGTAGCGTGGCCCACCTTCAGCTGAACGATGGCCGCATTTCTCGCTTTGATTTTGAAGATGTCTATGAGCTGGACAACCGCTACTACGATCTCGTGGAAGTTCCCACACCTGAACTCGCTTTTCTCCCCGATAATTCTTGGCGCCTGCGCGACAGCAATGTCTACCCCAGTTTCCCAAAAACCGCTGAACAAGCCATGTGGTTTTATGATCAAGAGGGGGGGGATGGAGTGGACGGTGTGATTGCTATGAACCTTTCCAGTGTTCAGGATCTGATGGGAGTTTTGGGCCCCTTGCCTTTGCCTTCTTTGAATCAAACGCTTTCTCCTGAAGATTTCCCAGTTGTCCTCAGCACACTCGTAGAGGCCAAGACCTTTGGAAGCACCACACCTAAGGCCGTTTTAGAGGAATTTATAGATGTGTTTATGGGAGAGCTGACCAATAGCGATAAAAAGCCTGCTCTCGGTGCAGAACTTTTGCAACAGGTCCAATCTAAACAAATCCTGTTCTACCACACTCAGGAAGACGTGCAGGCTGTCCTTGAAGATTTTGGTCTTTCTGCCTCTTTGCCAGAACTTGGCACTGTAGAAGGGGATTACCTCTTCACAACCTTTACGAATGTAGGTGGAAATAAAACGGACCGGTACATGGAAACTGGCCTCGCCCACGAAACTCACATTTTTGGAGATGGCTCTGTAGTGAACTCACTCAGCATTGCACGCACCAACACTTTTACGCCTGATAAACTTCAGAGTCTCAAAAATCTGCTTGCGACCTATGGCTTCACTACTTGGGACGAGCGTCTTGAACGTGTGATGGGAAATATGCCGAACAGCACTGGAATCCGCATTTACTTGCCTGAAGGTGCAGAGATTTTAGAGGTGAGCGGTGACGCATACCGTCATGAATTGCAGCTCCATTATGATCCCGAATTAAAGGCCTCTTACTATTACTTGCCTCAAACTGTGGAGGCGGGCCAAATGAAACGTTTTACCATTCTATATGGTTTGCCTGAGCCCTTTTTGGGAGAGTTCCAGGAGTATCAATTCACTCTCTTCAAACAGCCTGGCCTACGCAATGTGCGCTACCGCAAACACGTGAGTGCCCCTGACCATGAGCTGCTTTCTAGTGACCCTGTTTCCACAGACATTGAAGAAGGCTTCGACTACACAGTAAAAGGCGCGCTCGAGGGGGATCTCCATATGGATTTGCTGTATCGTTAGAAATTCTTCCTCTTAAAAAACGTCTCTAACTGGTCGTAGGTAAAAGTCACGAGAGCTGGTCGTCCATGTGGGCAGTGGCTGCAATTTTTGGTGCTTTCCATGTCTTCAAGTAGGGCCTCCATTTCAGGCAGGGTAAGAAGGTCTCCAAATTTGATGGCACCGCGGCAGGCGGTCATGGTGAGCAGCTCTTCTTGAAAGTTTTTCACATGGTTTTGGCGCCACTCTTCACTAAGGTCCGCGAGCAATTCACGCAGTATTTTTTCGGGGTCGCGTTTGGAAAGACCGGCAGGCACAGCGCGTACCAAAAAGCTCTTTCCACCGAAACTTTCGATTTCAAAACCCAGGGCTTCGAACTCCGATAAATGCTCTTCAAGGAGCGCAGTTTCTGCGGCGCCCAAATCGAGCGCCAAGGGGGTGAGGAGAGGTTGCAAGAGAGGCTTTTGCTGGTCCAAAGCTTCCATAAGTCGGGCATAACGTACGCGTTCGTGAGCGGCATGTTGATCGATGAGCACGAGCCCCTCTTCGCTTTCGGCCACAATGTAGGAGCGGGCAATTTGGGCCACGGGTTTGAGCACCCGCCCTTCCAAGTTGAACACGCGTTTTTCTTGAATGAGGTTGAGTTCATCAGGCACCACGGTTTCACGAACTGAAAACTCTAGAGGCAAAGTGGCACTTGAAGAAGTCACTAGAGGGGTAATATTTTGAAAAACCGGACTCAAAATCGCTCCTTCTAAGGCATGGTGCACAGCCCCTCGCACCGCTCGAAACACCTCTTGTTGGTTCAAAAAACGCACCTCCAATTTGCGAGGATGCACATTCACGTCCACCCATTGTGGATCAATTTGTAGATCCAACACATACCAGGGGTGCTTTTCATGCATCAAAAGCGAGTGGAAGGCGTCCTTCACGGCGTGCATGAGCAGACGACTTTCTATGGGGCGACCATTCACAAAAAGAAACTGATACTTGCGACTGCTTCGAGCCAATTCTGGCTTCCCCACAAAACCTGAGAGCAGCAAATTGCTTTGTTCATAATGGACGGGCAACAAGGCTTCGGCTGTTTGCCCACCAAAGAGCTGACGGATACGTTCTTTCAAACTTTGGCCTGCCAAAAGGTCAAAAATTTCCTTGTCGTCACGCTTGAAGCGAAAACCCACTTCAGGGTGGGCAAGGGCCAGTTGAGTGAGCATGTCTCCTACATGAGCAGCCTCTGTGCGCTCAGTTTTCATATATTTTTTACGTGCGGGAGTGTGTTGAAAGAGTCCAAAAACTTCGATGTCAGTTCCTACGGGGCCTCCCTGTTCTTGAAAACTGATTTCTTTGGAGCCATCTATAAGCAGTTCTGCGCCTAGATCTGCTTCAATAGAACGGCTGAAAGCGCGTACTCGTGCAATGCTTGCGATGCTCGCCAGAGCTTCTCCTCTAAAACCCAAACTGCGCAGCTGAAAAAGGTCTTCGAGCCTAGCCAGCTTGCTGGTTGCATGACGTTCAAAAGCCAGATGTAAATCTTCGGGCAGCATGCCTATGCCGTTGTCTAAAACGCGGAGGCGCTTCAATCCGCCCTCTTCCAGTTCTACTGTAATTTGAGTGGCACCAGCGTCGAGACTGTTTTCCACCAATTCTTTCACAGCAGAAGAAGGGCGTTCCACCACCTCACCTGCGGCGATTTGGCTGATCAGTTCACTGTCGAGAAGGTGGATTTTACCCATGCTATTTTTGCAAAGAGACTTCCTCTTTTACAAAGACCCCGTTCTTCCATTTAAAGTGAAAAAGCACACCAAGTTCTGGTCCGTAGATGTCGTCGTATTGGTCGATCAAATCGATTGTTGTCCCCTGTTGAGGCAGAACATAGAGAGGTGCAAAGTAGTCTTCTTCGGGAACGAGCCCAGCTGCATGTCGAATCGCCAAAACCTCGTCGGCTTTCTTGGCAGAGTCTTCGTCACTGAGTTTTGGGAAAACCTCTCCCGTCACGTCGATCCAAACGCCGTCTTTTTCTCTCAGAAAGTAAAGATCCTGTCCACAAATTGGTCCACAACCAGTTGTTGATATGGCTACCGTTTGACCACCCTGATCGTCTAAAAACACAGCAAGAGTTCCAAAACCTTCGATGTCGAAACTGGTGAACGAAAGGTAATAATTTTCTGGATCGTTGACATCCACCATTAAATCTTCTTTCTTGAGACCTCCACGCCACACGTATTGTGTGGGAATAGCATCTAGAAGTTTCAACAAATCGATCTCTTTTGGTTTTGCGACTTCCTCTTGAGCCTTGCTTTCTGGGGTTTCCTTGGACTCCCAAAGCGCCATTTCATCTGCAATATCCACAACGTATGGCTCGGAAGCCTCTGGCTCTTGGCTTCCGCAGCCTGTTAAAAGAAACATAGCAGTGAATAAAATGAGGTATTTTTTGTGCATTGTCTGAGTTAGTCGCAGACAGTATAAGACTGTGGAAAAAATAAGCACAGGCTTTTTTTATTGGTTTTGCTCAGGTTGTTACAGGTTGGGGCGCTTGACCCAAGGTGCCCTTTGTGAGAGACTTCACGAGATGAGTAAACTGGATTTAGAGGCCAGGCGTGAACGGCATCGCAAGCTGTTCGAGGGCCAATATCATACGTTCATCGGAAAGTTTTGGTTCCACTTTAAGCGGGTGCTCCAAGCAATCTGGTTTTTTCTCTTGCCTGCAGGAAAGAGAATTTCAAACTTTATGCACCCATTGGATAGCTTGCCTGCACCAAAACGTCTTTACACACAGTTGGCTTTGTGGAGCTTGGCGCTGCTTATGGTCACATCCATCAATGTGCGTACGGGAGCCTACGAGGGCGGACAAGGTGTGGAGCTCAGCTATTTAGCCCTAGACGAGGCAATTCCCTTGGTATCGGATGAAGAGGGGTACATCGTTAAAAGCATGCCCATTGAAGGCACGACGGTCTACGATCAAAATCGTACCGAAATGGCCACGCATGAAGTCCAAGCGGGTGACACACTTTCGGTTTTGGCTTACCGGTATGGCATTAAAGTGGATTCAATCCGTTACGCCAATCCAGACTTGCGTGGCGACAACCTAAAGACTGGCCAAGAACTCAAAATTCCACCCAAGGATGGACTTTATGTAGAGGTAAAAGATGGAGATTCCTTGGCTAAACTCATTGAGAAATACAAGGGAAATGCCGATGCTACCAAGCTCTTCAACGAGATGGACGACGACACTGCGCTTTTGGCAGGGGACCAGATCTTCATCATTGATGGAAAACCCATCAAGGTCACACCCACCACGCCTTCGTACACCAATGTGGCCACCACTGGTGGTGGAAGCTCTGCTGCTCCTGAAGTGAGCTATTACGATTTGCCAGTAAGCGAAGAAGGTTGGGTTCGACCTACGACCGGGCAAATCACCCAAGGGTACCATGCAGGGCATTATGCCTATGACGTTGCTGATCGTAGCAAGCCAGCCATTGTAGCTGCGGCCTCTGGAACGGTCATTAAAGCGTCCTCAGGAACCTTGGGGGGAGGTTATGGAAATCACATCATCATCGACCACGGGAATGGCTACACAACTCTTTACGCCCACTGTGAAACGCTGTACGTGAACGTAGGAGACTACGTGACCCAAGGGCAGGTCATCGCCAAAATGGGAAACACCGGACGTGTTTACGGCGCCACTGGAATCCACTTGCACTTTGAGGTCACCTACAATGGTGTGAAGCAAAGCCCTAGCATTATTGGGGTATGGTAAAAAGCCTCTGTAAACTGCCATCTGTTCTTGGTGTGTTTTTGATTGATATTTACCAAAAGACAATGTCTCCCGATCACTCTTGGTTGCGGCACCTTTTTCCCGGTGGTTTTTGCCGTTTCACGCCTTCCTGTTCTAGCTACACACGAGAGGCGATTCGCCGCTACGGCCTGTTGCGTGGGACGGCTAAAGGGGTTTGGCGGATTTTACGCTGCAACCCGTGGAGTAAGGGTGGGGTGGATTTGCCTTAACTGGATTCAAACCTGTTTTTTCTTTTATTACGCTTTCTCACCACCTTCGGGTGTGCATGGGAAGGGAAGATTTTTGCTGTTTGGCTTTTTGATAATGTAAAATCACCCACGTTAAACCCTTATAATGTCCACGGACCTCACCGACATTCTGCCCATTCGACGAGCCTTGCTTAGTGTGTCTAACAAGGACAATCTTTTACCTTTGGCTCAGGCTCTACACGAACATGGAGCAGAGCTTTTGTCCACTGGAGGGACGGCCAAAGTTTTGAAGGAAGCGGGTTTGCCTGTCACCGAAGTTTCAGATGTCACCGGCTTTCCAGAAATGATGGACGGACGGGTGAAAACCCTGCATCCTAAGGTGCACGGAGGCCTTTTGATGCGTCGTGGAATCGATGACCAAGTGGCTGAAAGTCATGGAATCAAGCCGATCGACATGGTCGTGATCAATTTTTACCCCTTTCGTGAAACTGTAGAACGTGAAGGCAGTACTGAAGAAGAAATCATTGAACAGATCGATATTGGAGGACCTTCCATGCTCCGCAGTGCTGCCAAGAATTTTAAGTGGGTCACCCCGCTCTGTGCCCTGGCGGACTATCCTTTGGTGATGGACGAGCTCAAGCGTTTTGGAGGAATTTCCCTAGAAACTCGACGCCGCTGTGCTGCGAACGCCTTTACAAAAACCTATGACTACGACCATGCCGTGGCCGACTACATCCGTTACAAAGGTGAACCTGTGGAACTCCTCGATTTGCACTACGAGAAGGTGATGAAGCTCCGTTACGGAGAAAACCCACACCAAAAAGCGGTGTTTTTCCGAGATCCGACCGACAATTTCCCAAATGTGACCAACGCGAAAACCCTGCAAGGGAAGGAGCTCTCATTCAACAACATCATCGATACCGATGCAGCCTTGGAACTTGTGAAGGACTTCGAAGGACCTGCGGCTTCCATCATTAAACACATGAACCCTTGTGGAACGGCGACTGCCGAAACCATCACCGACGCCTTTTTATTGGCTCATGCCGTCGATCCAATGGCAGCTTTTGGTTGTGTGATTGCTTTGAATCGGCCCTGCACCACCGAGATTGCACAGGCCATTTTGGACAAAAAACTCTTTGTGGAAATCATCATTGCGCCAGATTTTGAAGAGGGAGCTTTGAAGCTTCTTTCAGCGCGCACGCAACTGCGCCTGCTGACAACAGGGCCGCTTAGAAAAAATCATAATCAACGGAACATTAAAACGGTTTCGGGAGGCATTCTAGTTCAAACGGCTGATCAATACGTGGTTACTAGAAAGGACTTGAATGTGGTGACCAAGAAGCAACCGACAGAAGAAGAGATTGAAGCCATGCTTTTTGCGCGCATTTTGGTGAAACACATCAAATCGAATGCGGTGGTTTTTGCAAAAAAATTGGAGAATGGAGCTTGTGTCGCAACTGGAATTGGAGCAGGTCAGATGTCCCGAGTGGACAGCGTGATCATTGCTCGAAGGAAGGGTGGTGATAACATTCCTGGCTCCGTGCTTGCTTCAGACGCTTTTTTCCCTTTCCCAGATGGAGTGGAAGAAGCCCATGCGGCGGGTGTGACGGCGGTCATCCAGCCGGGCGGCTCGGTCCGTGATCAAGAGGTCATCGACAAGGCCGATGAGTTGGGAATTGCCATGGTCTTTACCGGAATTCGATCTTTTAAACATTGAGTATGACTCTTCTTCAAGCCATTTTCCTCGGAATTTTACAAGGAATCACAGAATTCCTTCCTATTTCTTCGTCTGGTCACCTCATTCTAGGGGAGACACTCTTGCATTTGGATGTTTCAGAGCTCAAGGATTTTGACGTTGTAGTGCATCTCGGTACGTTGCTTGCCATTCTGCTCTACTTTTGGCGCGACTTCCTCAACACCAAGTTTTGGCCCTGGATCGTTTTAGGAAGCCTGCCTGCGGTGCTTGTTGGTTTTACTCTGGAAGACCAGATTGACGCCCTCTTTCGGAATGCCACCAGCGTGGGCATCATCATGATTGTGATGGGAGTGCTTTTTCTGACTCCTGAAAAATGGATGAAAAAAAATAAGGAACTCGGCTTGGGGAGTGCTGTTCTAATGGGAATTGCTCAGGCGGTCGCAATCATTCCTGGAGTTTCTCGCAGCGGCAGCACGATTTTTACCGGAACTATGCTTGGTTTGAAGCGTGAAGAGGCGGCTCGTTTCTCGTTTCTCTTGGGAGGGGTAGCAATTGCCGGAGCGGGCTTGCTCACAGCACTAGATCTGGAAACCGTTGCCGTTTCTTCTAAGGTTTTGGTGGCTGGCTTTGCCACCTCTTTTCTTTCTGGACTTCTGGCTATCACCTGGCTCATGCAGTTCCTTAAAACCCATTCTTTGCGAGGATTTGGAGTGTACCGTATTTTTATCGGTCTTTTGACCATAGCCTTGACCTTTATTTAGAAGGGGCTAGAATCTCACAAAAGATTCCGATGACCCAAAACCCCAAGGATTTCGCCATTGCCACCATTGGGAGCCACACGGCTCTTCAAATTTTAAAGGGGGCGAAGGATGAGGGGATGCACGCCATTGCACTTTGTACGCCAGAGACTCGCCGTGTCTATGAAAGTTATGGCGTCGCCGACGAGATCATTGAGTTGCCTTCTTACAAGGACTATTTCAGTGTGGAGGAGCAGCTCATTCAGAAAAAAGCCATCGTGATTCCTCACGGTTCTTTTGTGAGCTACCTGGGACCCGAACGTGTGAAGAACGAAATGCGAGCGATGCACTTTGGTTCAAAGGGCATCTTGGAATGGGAATCCGACCGCCGTATGGAAAAGAAATGGCTTGAGGCTGCAGGTTTGAATTTACCTCGCATTTACGACAAGCCCGAAGACATCGACGGGCCTGTGATCATTAAATTCCACGGTGCGAAGGGTGGATTTGGCTACTTCATTGCCCATTCTCCTGAAGAATTTTACGAACGCATGAAGGCCCATACCGAAAAGGACGGCTATGTGATTCAAGAATATGTTGTGGGGGTGCCCATGTATGTGCATTACTTTCAGTCGCCCCTCACGGGTGAGCTCGAAATCATGAGCTTTGACAAGCGTTATGAATCGAATGCAGATTCTATTGGTCGTATTGCTGCGAAGGATCAACTGGATGCAAACATCCAAACCAGCTACACCATTGCTGGGAACATTCCTGTCGTGGTGCGTGAATCCATGCTGCCGATGTTCTTTAAGATTGGAGAAAACGTGGTGAAGGCTTCTAAGGATTTACCTGGCGTTCCCAAAGGTCTGTTTGGAGCTTTCTGCTTAGAAGGAATCATCGACCCTCAGCTGAACTTCCGTGTTTTTGAAATTTCAGCCCGCATCGTGGCGGGAACCAATCCCTTTGTGAATGGCTCTCCCTACACCTGGCTACGCTACAACGAACCCATGTCCACGGGAAGGCGCATTGCACGGGAGATTCGCACTGGAATAGAGCAAGGTCGCTTGGAAGATTTAATTGCTTAAAATGGATCTCAAAAAAATTCTTGAAAGCTATAACCTCGAAGATTTGACCATCGCTGTCTTGGGTGGGCATTCCGCTTTGGACGTATGTGCGGGGGCCAAGGCTCTGGGTTTTAAAACCCTGGCCGTTTGCCAAAAGGGCCGTGAAAAAACCTACTCCCAACACTACAAAACTCGTGGCGAACAAGGCTGTGTAGACGAGGTGCTTTTGGTGGATCGCTTTGCCGACATCGTAAAGCCAGAAATTCAAGAAGAACTCCGCAAGCGAAATGCGATTTTCATCCACAACCGCTATTTTTGGGTCTACTGCAACTTTGAGGAAATCGAGAAGGACTTTACGGTGCCGATTTACGGAAACCGTGGCATGGTGCGTTTGGAAGAGCGCGACGTGGAACACAATCAGTATTGGCTCTTGGAGCAAGCAGGTATTCGTACGCCGAAAATGATGACAGCCGACGCAATCGATCGACCTGTAATTGTGAAGGTGAACGAAGCCACTCGAAGCTACGAACGGGCCTTTTTTGTGGCCACCAGCACGGCGGAATTTGAACAGAAATCCGAAGCCATGATCACCGCAGGAACCATCACTCGCGAAGCTCTGCAAAAAGCCGTGATCGAAGAATTCATCATTGGCGCTCAAGTGAACTTCAACTTCTTCAATTCGGTGGTGCGAGGAGAGCTGGAACTCATGGGCACGGATGCACGTCGTCAAACCAGTCTTGATGGCTTTTTACGCCTCGATGCACCCACTCAAATCGAATTGCTCAAGTCTGGCTATAGGCCGAGCATGGTGGAAACTGGCCACTACAGTGTGACCACCAAGGAATCCCTGATTGAAAAGATCTTCGACATCGGCGAAAAGTTCGTCGCAACGGCCAAAAAACATGCTGCTCCTGGCATGATCGGGCCCTTCGCCCTGCAAGGTGCTGTAGCTGCGGAACAAGGCCGCGAAGAGCTCGTGATCTTTGACGTTTCCATGCGCATTCCTGGCTCACCCGGAACACGCTTCACACCCTACACCAGCTACTTGTGGGGTGCCGAAATGAGCTACGGCGAACGCATCGCCTTGGAAATCCGCGAGGCGTTGGACGAGGGAAGGCTGGGGGAATTGCTGACCTAAAGCAAGGGCAT
>CAYLWB010000014.1:0-16304 GCA_964387375.1 uncultured Candidatus Peribacteria bacterium
CATTTTGATGATGTTGTTTCCGCCCACGTTGATGCCGCGGAGCAGGGCGAGGTAGGTCGTTTCACTCATAAGAAATGGCGTGGCAGAACTCATCGAAATTCTGTCCGTTTTTATTTTCCAAAAGCACGGAGCCCAAGTAACGCCTATTTTTGTCCTGGGCACAGTCACCCCAGTTTAAGTTGGGTTCTTCGAGGATTTCAAAACTTGCCCAGTCTGCACCTTCTAAAATATCGATGCCGTGAAAAATGTGAGCTTTGTCTTTTCCAAAATAACCCAAAGCCTCGAAGCTTTCAGGATCGGCATCTTTAACGGTTCCCAGACAAACATCATAGACGTTTCTCAAATAAACGCCGTTCTTGCCTTTTACGTAGTGGTGGCCCAACTCCTCAAGATCTTCCAAGCTTTCTCCGGAAGAAGGGTCGCAGGGGAGGCCATCTTGTACGAGGTGAGTGATTTCACTGAAACCGGGCTCTAGCTCTGAGGGGAATCCAATGGACTCAGCAATAGCATCCATAATGAAGTGAGTCACGATCTCATTGTGTTGGAAATGGATCTCCCAGTTCTTGTTTTCATTCCCTTCCACAAAAATGTAGCTGGCGTACTGAGGCGGTACGATTCCTTCAACAGGGGTGAGGTCGTTCATTTGATTGGCGTAGAATGTCACGATGAGCCCATCGATTTGCTTTATATAAATCCAATCGCTAGGTGGTATCACTTCAGCCTTCTTTTCCATATAAGTGATCTCCATATTGCTGGGATACTTGAAGTGGATTTCTTCGTCACTGTATTTTATAGTTTCGACAGGTCCGATGGTTTTGCTTGTGCATCCAGCAAGTGCGAATGAAAGTAGAAGCAAACAAGTCAATTTTTTAATCATGGTGCAAGTTTAGCACGAGTGTGGGCCAAAAACATTCAATACGATTCCATATGAAAAAGTCACTCATCCTCTTCCTCGCCTTGGGATTCCTTCTCGCCGCCTGTACTCCTTCCAACGGGCTCTTTTTGCGCGGTGTGGAAGTGCAGTCTAAAAAAATCGCAGAAGGTGACGGCTACTGTGGTGCCGATCCTGGTTCTAACCTTGAGATCGGAAGCTACACTTTGGAAAATCGCATGAATGGAAAGGTTGTGGATGAAGTGTTTTTGGGCGAGCTGACTTTGGTTAGCGGTAAGCCACACGACGACCTCCACAAACTGCCTTTTCAGCTGGAAGGCCAGGACATCTACAGTCTTGCCCAATACGAAAGCTGCAATTCTGAAGCCTTGCGCCTCTTTAGGGTGGATGAGGAAGGGCAAATTCAATCGCTTCCATTTGTACGCGCGGGTCAGAGCTCGGACTGGGTTTCCACCAATTATTTAGGGATGCTTCAGTTTGAAGATGGGCGGTTTACTTTTTGCCCTTACGACCAGGTGAGTGGGGCAGAGCGCTGCAGTTCTTATGAATACAGGGAAGAAGAAGTTCATTACGTCAATCCTTAATTGGTTTGCAGAGAAGCCTCAGGACTGATTTAATTCAATCATGTCCACGCCTGTGAAACAGAATGGTCTGCAGCTCCGTAGTGACTGGCTCACCCTACTTTGTTTTTTTGTTGCATTATTTGGCTTTTTGGCAACTCTCTGGGTTAAGGCCCAGGCCGAAAATCGAGAACGTCAGCGTTTGCTTGTTCGTACAGAAATCATTGCTTCTGCCATTGAGCCCGAAGATTTTGATGAGCTGACGGGAGATGTCAGTGATCTTCAAAAAGAGGACTATATTGCTCTCAAACAGAAAATGACCCGTTTAAAGAACGTGCAACAGGATGTGCGGTTTGTTTATATGATGGGCCACAAGGGGGGTGAAAACCTTTTTTTCTATGTTGATTCTGAGGATCCCAGGTCAAAAGATTATTCAAGCCCAGGAGATGTGTACTACGATACTAATGACCTAGAGCTGAGTTCGTTTAAATCAGGAACATCTTTTGTCGAGGGCCCGTATAAAGATAATTGGGGGGAGTGGGTTTCTGGTGCAGCGCACATTTTAGATCCAAAGACGGGTGAGACTTTAGCTGCCGTGGGTATGGATATTGATGCTTCGCTTTGGCAAGCCGATATTTTTCGAGAGACTCTTGTCCCCATTTTGATCACCCTCTTTTTTCTCGGGCTGCTCATCTTTTACATCTTCTTTCGTAGAAGGGTACAACGTTACATTGATCAGGTTCGGAGTAGTGAAGCAGATGCTGAACTCCAAAAAGACCGATTGCGTGCGCTTTACGAGATCGGTACGCAACAAAACGCCACTGTTGAGGATCAGTTTCTGCAGGCACTTGAAACGGGCCGCAAGAGTCTGCACATGAGTATGGCCTTGCTCAACAGGATTGATGGCGACAATTTTACTGTGGAATACTGTGTGGCTCCCGTTAAAACTGTAAAAAGGGGAGATCGCTTTGCCCTTGCTGATACTTACTGCGATATCACCATGCGTGAGAGGAGTGTTGTCGTTATTAATGAAATGAAACAATCTGCATTTAAAGCCCATCCGTGTTACCAAAAATTTGGTTTTGAATCTTATATTGGAGTTCCCGTACATGTGGGAGGGCGGCTTTTTGGAACCTTGGCGTTTATGGCTCCAGGAATCCACAAACCCTCCTTTACCGAAAGTGATAAAGATTTCGTACGTCTCATGGGGGCCTGGATGAGTGCTACACTCGATCGCCTTGAAGTAGAGCGCATGAAATCTGAGTTCGTTTCTATTGCGTCTCACCAACTGCACACACCACTGACTGGAATTAAATGGTTTGTTGAACTCTTACTGAAAGGAGATGCAGGGCGTTTGAATGCTAAGCAAACAGAATCTCTTGAACAGGTTTTGGAAATTGATGAACGACTGATCCAGCTGGTTCAAGATCTTCTCAACGTGTCTCATATTGAAACTGGACGCAACTTTGTTGTAGAAAAAGCGGATTACGACTTGGTGCCCATGTTCCGTTCTTTAAAAGCAGAGTTTGTGGCACTTGCTAAAAAACACAAAGTGACGCTGAAGTTTGATCTTCCAAAGACCCTCGTGTTGAAAGTCGATGCTGACAAAATCCGCCAAGTCTTTTTGAACCTTCTCAGCAATGCAGTGAAATATTCTCGTGAAAAGGGCACCGTAGAAGTTTCTTTTGTTGAAGGGAAAAAAGGCTTTGTAACCCTTGTCGTTAAGGATCAAGGGCTTGGTATTCCTAAACACCAACAAGCGCGTCTTTTTGAAAAATTCTTCCGGGCTGAAAACGTGCAAAGTTCTGAGACCGAAGGAACGGGCCTGGGTCTCTACATTGCGAAGGGACTTGTGGAGGCACATGGTGGCAAGATTTGGTTCGAATCCAAAGAAGATTTGGGCACCAAGTTCTTCGTGGCGTTGCCGAAAGGTAAATAGGGCCGGCAAGGATTTTGTGCTAGGCTCAAATTTCCGTTCCTCTAGAAGCTGAGACGTGGAGCCATCCCGTGCCGCTTGGAGCAATTTCAAAGGATAGACCCAGTTCTTTTTTCTTTTCTTTGAGAAAGGTGAAGATTTCCAAAATGTTTTTGTGGCTGATCTTTCCTTCCACTGCCAATCCGTCCAAAAATTCGTGGTGCGTTCCTTCCTGGTCGATCCAATGGATGGTGCGTATGAAGGCTTCTGGGAATAAGCTCATGCCTCTTCGATAATAGATTGTCTTAATGGCCTGGACGGGGATGCTTTTATTAAAATCACTTTCGTCTGAAGCGGGTTCGTCTCGCACGGAAAGCGTCTTTTTATTGACCTGAATGACGAGCATTTTTCGAGGTCCACGCAAGGGCAGAGTGAAGAGGTAGAAAAAGGTTGCCGGACCCACCCATCCGAAGATCAAAAACACAAAGACGTCGCCCAAAGAGATGCTTTTAAAGTCAAAAAACAATTCCAAGAAGAACACCAGATCAAAAAGAGTGAATAGCCCTCCTAAAAAAAGAGTTGTACCATGAGAATGTAATTTCTCTTAGTGTGGATGCGGAGTTCTTTAGAAGAGTTTTTCTTCATGGATTCAGTTTAACAAAGCTTTATTAAAAGATGAATTTCAGTTTACTTTGAACAGGTTCTTCAGTAAACTTGACCCGCCTAGTAATTCTTTCTATTTCTATGAAAAAAACCTTAATGGCGCTTGCACTTTTTGCGCTGCTTAGTGCTTGCCAACCCAGAACGACTGAGGAGGCAGCTGCTCCTGTAGATACGACTCCTGTCTTAGTTAATGAGCCCGTTTCTGACTCTGAAGAAGATGTGGAAGAAGACGCTTATCCTTCTTTCGTTTATACCAATGAGGAATATGGGTTTAGCCTTGAACTTCCTGAAAATTGGGCAGGCTACACGGCTGTTGAACGGCCTGAAAATGCAGGAGGCTACACTCGTGTCATTGATTTCTCTCTAAAGGGTGTGTCTATTTTTGCCATTTCTATGCACACCGCCCAAGAATGGGCTGAAATCAGCAGTCAAGAAGGACCCATTGGAACTGAGGTTGGATCAAACGATGATTGGGTTTTTGTTTACAGTGGTGCCCAAGATACTGGGGATGATGTTGATTTGATCACCGCTCGTGGAGAGGTAGATACCATCATGAAGACCTTTAAGGCTCTTTAGTTTTCTTGTCCCAATGGAAGCGGGTGGCCCCCTTGGCACCCGCTTTTTAAAAAGTGCGTCTTAGACCCTTGACTGGTTTTGATAAATATGCATAATTTCTTACCGAATAAATCTAAGCTTTGGCCTCCATGCACAGCTCGGAACGTCTACAAAAAGGTCCACAAGCTCCCTCCTCAAACTCTGAGAGGCCTAGGGGTGTGTGGGGTCATGTAAAAGGATGGGTGGATAAATTCGCTGGAGCTGTAGGAACGCTGGGGGTCCTTTCGAGTTCTGCGCTTGCAACAGAGCCTGGTCTTAACTCCTCTGCGCCTACGCACGAGACTCCTACGCACGAGACTCCTGTTCAAGAAGCCTCTACTCAAGAAGCATCTGCACAGACGTCCTCCTCTCATCGCACTTTAATGCCTGTGGGTAAGTGGTTTAGCCATTTGGATCTCAGTGTCGTTGGTGTACAAAATCGCTTACAAGAGCATCACGGTTGTCACAGTTTTAATGCCAGTTTGCCTATTGCAGTTTTCCAGGGGCCAGAAGGGCGTGTTTTTTGGGAAATGGGTGTGGGAGGGTCTGTAATAGCTTTAGGGGAATGTGGGAGAGGAAATAGGCTGGATGGCGTGGCTTTTGGTGGTGAATTGGAGACGATTGTCGGCTTCAGACTGCATGAGAATGTTGCTTTGGGTCTAAAGCTGACTGCCGGTTTGGACCTTCTTCTTCCTGGGGATGGATCTGTTGAGCACCTCCGTTTTGCTCAGAGCACTCTCCGTCTTGGTTTTCCTGCTCGACTGGGGGAGAGATGGACGCTCACCCCAGATTTGCAAGGAGAACTTAAAGTTTACCAGGGTGAAGAGGTGGAAGGCCCTCTGCAGTGGAATCTAGGACCAGGCTTGACTTTTGCTTACCAAGTTACTCGACAATTTGGAGTCGATTTTGGTGCACGTGGGCGAGTTTTCCCAGGGGATGACTCTTCTTTCCCAGCTCAAGGAGAGGTCTTTTTTGGAGCTCACCTTGGGGAACATCCTGGCCACCATAAAGGGTCCAGCCATCAGCTCTCCAAGTCTCACCGTTGACTTGAGGTGCGTAGGCATTAGAATGGACTCATGAAACAACTGGTCCTTTTCTTGAGCGTGGCGCTCTTCTTGGTTGCTTGTGTGTCTTACCAGCAAGAAAAGCTGGTGTTAGAGGAGCCCAGCTCCGACGAAGAGCTTTCCTGCAGTTTTGAAATCAAAGGTGAAGCTTCTGGGAGCTGGTTCTTTGAGGCTAGTTTCCCATATCGTTTGGAAGATGCTTCTGGTGTAGTACTGGCTCAGGGGGCTGTTTTGGCTGAAGAAGATTGGATGACCGCCAAGCTTGTGCCCTTTTCTACCCAAGTGACCTATCAGGGGGTGGCGGGGGAAGGGCGCTTGATTTTTGAAAAAGACAACCCGTCGGGTCTTCCAGAATATGCAGACAGAATGGAGCTTCCCGTGCGTTTGCAAACCTGTGAGTGAGTTGTTAAGATGAGGAAGCTTTTTATTGAAATAGGTTCTATGAAAAAATTTCTTGCTCTTTCTTTGCTTGCCATTTTGCTTCCAGCTTGTGCTCCTAAAGAAGAGGCCACCTCTCTGGCTGTTGAGAATTCCTCTAAACTTGAAACCTTAAGTAGTGAAGAATTCGGTGTGGAATTCACTTACCCTGCGGGATGGTTGTCATACGAGCAAGACGGCGAAGGCAGCCTGGATCTCCGAGTGACCAATATGGAGATGGAAGAGGGTTTTTCCTGCCCTGGTTCTTTTCTTGGGTTTTATGTGGTTTCACGTCCGATGGAAGAGGGGTCTGGGGACTTTGATACCTGGATGAAGGCAAATTTTGATGAACAAGGAAGCTTGGGTCAGTTCTCAGGGTTTATGAATGCTACAACTGTTAAAGATCTTCCTGCCTACGAAGTGGGTGGTTTTGGCTGGGAAACTGCCTGCCCTCACACAGGTTATGTGGTGGACTATGGAAATGACCAGGTTTTGCAAATTGTTCTGGAGGGCAATGAAACTGCCCCTGATTACGTAGAACTTGAAAGCATCCTCGAGAGTTTGAAGCTCACTCCACAATAAACTTATCTTCTCCTTCCACGGTGACGGTATTGCCTTCTTTGATTTTGCCCTCGATGAGCTGAAGAGCTAATGGGTCTAGCACGCTGTTTTGAATGAGACGTTTCAGAGGTCTGGCACCAAAATCCTTGTCGTAGCCCGTTTTGCTCAAGTACTTCTTGAAAGAGTCGGTCCACTTGAGCGTGATACTCTTTTTGGCAAGGCGCTCAGCTACACGAGCCAATTGCAGTTCCACAATGGCTGCGATGTCCTCTTCGCTCAGGGTGTGGAAGAGGATGATGTCGTCCACGCGATTGATGAATTCAGGGCGGAAGAATTCACGCAGGGCTTCTTCGTGCAGGTTGGAGGTCATGATGATGACCGTATTTTTGAAATCCACGGTGCGGCCTTTGGAATCGGTGAGGCGTCCGTCATCTAAAATTTGGAGCAAGATGTTGAACACATCACCATGTGCTTTTTCTACTTCGTCGAGAAGCAGGATGCTATAAGGCTGGCGGCGTACTGCTTCGGTGAGTTGTCCGCCTTCTTCGTACCCAACATATCCAGGAGGAGAGCCGACCAGTCGCGCCACAGAATGCTTTTCCATGTACTCAGACATGTCAACGCGGATCAGTGCATGTTCATTGTTGAATAGAGCTTCTGCCAGTGCTTTTGCGAGTTCAGTCTTGCCCACTCCAGTGGGGCCTAAAAAGAGGAAAGAACCGATGGGGCGATTCTCATCCTGAAGGCCGGCACGGTTGCGTCGCACGGCATTGGCAACGGCCTTGATGCCTTCTTTTTGTCCAATCACACGTTTGCCGATTTCTTCCTCAAGCTCAGCCAATTTACTGCTTTCTTCGGTGAGCATTTTGGTCACCGGAATGCCAGTCCAACGCGATACGACTTTTGCGATATCTTCTTCAGTGACCTCATCTTTGAGTAGGGGGGTCTGGTTTTCTTTTTGGAGTTTTTGGAGCTCACTGCGTTTTTGTTTTGTTTCCTCTTCAAGTTTTGGAAGTTCGCCGTAGTTGATTTCGGCCACGCGTTGGAGTTCGCCGGCGCGTTCTGCTTTTGCGGCTTCTTCTTTGAGCTGGTCGGTTTTTACATCGATGGCTTTGAGGGCATCGATGACCTCCTTTTCGGATTTCCAGCGCAGTTCCAGGGCTTGGTTTTCTTCCTTGGCTTCGGCTAGCTCTTTTTCAAGTTCCTCGAGGCGTTTTTTGGAGGCCGCGTCCTTTTCTTTTTTGAGGGCTTCGCGTTCTATTTCCAGCTGACGTATGCGGCGGTGTAGGCGGTCGATGTCGGTGGGCATGCTGTCGTTTTCAATGCGCAGCACACTGCAGGCTTCGTCCATGAGGTCGATAGCCTTATCGGGCAGAAAGCGGTCAGCAATGTAGCGGTCTGAAAGGTTCACAGCAGCCACCAGCGCATTGTCGCGGATTTTGACTCCGTGATGCACTTCGTACTTTTCTTTGATTCCGCGCAAAATGGAAAGCGCATCTTTGAGGTCGGGTTCGCGCACCATTACAGGTTGGAAGCGGCGCTCGAGGGCAGCATCCTTTTCCACGTACTGGCGGTATTCCTTGAGTGTGGTTGCCCCAATCGTGCGCAGCAGTCCTCGCGCCAAGGCCGGCTTCAATAGGTTCCCGGCATCGGTGGAGCCTTCGCTGGCGCCGGCCCCCACAATGGTGTGCAACTCATCTATAAAGAGGATGATCTTGCCGTCACTGCTTTCAATTTCTTTGATGATGGCTTTTAGGCGGTCTTCAAACTCCCCGCGGTACTTGGCTCCAGCCAGTAGGGCGCCCAAATCAAGCCCTAGAACTTTTTGATTCTTGAGTCCGTCGGGCACGTCGCCTTCCACAATTTTTTTGGCCAAACCCTCCACAATGGCAGTTTTCCCAGTTCCAGGTTCTCCCACTAAGACGGGGTTGTTTTTGGTGCGACGGGACAAGATCTGCATGATGCGACGGATTTCTTCGTCACGCCCAATCACGGGGTCGATTTTTCCAGCGCGTGCCAAAGCTGTGAAGTCTTGGGTGTATTTTTCCAGAGCCTGGTATTTGCCCTCAGGGTCGGGGCTGTCCACTTTTTGATTTCCACGGATGAGCATGAGTTCTTTTTTTACTGTTTCACGGTCCAAGTTTAGCAGATTTTTGACCGAATTTTGATCGAGAAGTGCTAAAAAGAGGTGTTCGGTGCTAATGTAGTCGTCGCGCAGTTCGCTCGCCTCGCTTTCTGCCTGTTTAAGGACTTTTTGCAGATCGGGAGTCAGCGCTGGCCCATTCCCTCCACTCACCGTGCTCTGATGTGACAATTCACTTTGGAGTTTCTTTTCAAGCTGGTTCGGATCAACCTTTAACTTTTGGAGCAGGGTAGGAATGAGCCCTCCACTCTGCCGACACAAAACCAAAAGCAGGTGCAGGGGGTTCATTGCTGCATGATGAAGCTGCTGGCTCAATTCTAGGGTCCCCTGAATGGCCTCAGCCGCCTTGTTGGTGTAGCGAGAAAAGTCCATATGCCATCTGTTATTAGCACTCTACATCTTAGAGTGCTAAAGCGTCTTTGTCAAGGATTTCCGTTTCATGCCAAGGTACACTCCAAAAAAACTGATGCTTAAAAGTAAAAAGAGGCTTCCAATTCCACCTAAAATTGTGGGCAGCAACCAAAGGGCAGGGAACCAAGCCCAGCGGGCTTGTGCTGGGTCTTTTGGATTGTAGAAGATGGTCACTTCATCGCCCACTTCAAAAGGCAAAGTGGAACTGCCGGTGTGGCTCAAAAAGCGATGTGTTTCACCATCTTCACTTTTAAATTCAATTCTAGGCCGTATGCTTCGACCATAAACCAGTTCCACCACTTCGCCCTGTGTTTTTTCGGCGTGGTTCAGGAAGAGCAGCGTGTGGGAAAGAAAAATTCCTCCCACACTGAGCAAAGTAAGAAAAGTAAAGAAATACGCGAAACTCAAGTTTCTGAAAGTGGCTGCTGTGGGTTTGCTTCCTCTCATGCCAAGCGGCTTAGAATGTACTTATCGCGCCCCACACGAGCGAAGTGGGATTTATTTTTTAAGTTGAGATAAATGGTGGTGCTCTTTACGTGACGTTCCTTCAACACTGCTTTGGCGATTTCTTCACGACTTCGAGGCTTTCCATCGGCGAGTAGGCGTTCCATCACTTCAGCCACAGTTCCGTCTTCAAAACCCCATTCGTCGAGAGCATAGATGCCACGTCCAATCAGAATGAAGTGAGGATTGCGAATGAGTTCGTTGTGCACCGCCTCCACATTGATGCGTTTGCTGTCGAACTGGGCATCACGGATGAGTTCAGTGAGTTTTCTAAAATGTAGGGGCTTTTTTTCTCGTCGTAAAATAAAGTGAAGCTTGTCCTTTAGGGTGCGCGGATTGATGTCTCGCCAGCTCAACAGGCCAATGCCATTTTCTGTCAATTTACATTCCTTGCAGACTTTCAAAAGATTTGTGAAGCAGGCTTCGCTCAAATTCAAATCAAAAACTCGCTTCAGCTGTTCGGTGAGCCGCTTCATTGTTAGAACGTGGCCCTCCTTTTTGAGGATCTGCAGGGCTTTTTTGGAAACCTTGTCCACCAAACTTTCTTCAAATGGGTTGAGCCGCCAATAGGCCTCGTAGAGGAGGGTATTGGAATGGAAATGGATGGCTGGGTCGAGGACCAAAGCCAAGTGTAGGTCTTGAAGTTCCGCCTGACCCACATTGGGCAAGATATCCATGAGTTTTTGTTTGAAACTCTGGTCTTGCATGATGCCGCCTTCTTCAGTCAGCAGGGTCTTTGCAAATTCCGTAAGAACACGTAAGTTTGTGTTTTTTGCATTTCGCTCGAGCTTTTTTAAAGCATCACGTTCAATTTGACGGATGCGCTCTCGGGTCACTCCAAAATGCTGACCGATTTCTTCTAAGGATTTCCGTCCAGCCTGGCCCAAATTAAAGCGGTTTTGGATGATGTATTTCTCTTTTTCTGAAAGAACGATCAAAAGTTGTTGCACAAGAGGGTGCAGCTCGATCTGTCGAGGGGAGAGTTGGCTATTGATAACAAAGTTATCGTTCACCATAGCGGGCTTGTTAGAGCGTGGACTACTTTGAGATGATACCATACCTTTCTTAGGGGTCAAATGTGTGGTGTTTTATTCTGGGATAGAAAGCGAGATTTCGAGCTCTAAAAACCCACTGAGGACTTCTTCTTGTAGGTTTTCCAGGATGTGAATTTTTTCGTTCTCTTGGAGGTCTTTGCTGCGAATGATCTTTAAAGATGCTCTCGATTTTTCCAGGAGAGTCTTTAAGGAATTGGAGAGTTCATTTTGAATGGACTTGGAGTTTGCAGTGGGCTTTGCAATCGGCAACTTTCTTTCTAATTCTTTAAGGTTGCGATTCAGCTCCAAGAGCTGTTTTTTTTGTGTCTCTAAAAACCGTTTTGGTTCTATGGCTCGAAAATAAGAATAGGCTTGCTCTCTTTCTTCTACGACCACGTTTTTCTGCATGAGCCGCTTTAAAATGCCGTAGATGGAAGAACGATTCACTCCCAGTTCTCTAGCGAGGGTGCTGGGTAGAGCACGCCCAACTTCCAAAAGAATTAAATACACATGTGCTTCGTTTGAGGTGAAGCCGAGTTGCTCGAGTTTTTCAGCAAGCTGAATTCGGGCCATAAACTAGGCAATGTGTTTTGAAACCGTTTTAATTTAACTTTGCCTGTTGGCCAACAACAAAAAGAATTTCCGCAAGCTTTGTGTTGGACTGGTGTGGAAAAGCGGTCTGCTTAAGATGGCTTAAACAAGCCATTTCCTTGTGCCCAACGGGATTGACTTATTCTGTTAAATATTGTAAAACTTACATAAATAGAAGATCCACATGGGAAAACGTTTGGAAGCTTTGGGAAAAGCATTGGAGGGTGTGCCGGGAGTGCAAACGGTTAAGGATATTTTTCGGCAGCTCCAGGTTCCTGATGTTCCGATGGATTGGAGGGTAAAAGGGGAGCCGTCTCCTGCGAAAAGTGCCCTCGATTCTTTAGAAGATGGCCACCGTTTTTACATTGGAAAACTCATTCGTAGAGGAATTTGGGAACGGGTAAAGCAGGTTCTTGGCTTTCCTGTTGAAGAACGAATTTACTCTGAAGAAATGCTGGTGGCTGCTTTGGCACTGGCGTTTGAAAAGGTGCCTGCTGGTAAGCCTGTGCGTTTTGGCATTGCTCCGTCTTTGAGTGAGCTTTGCAATGGTCCGGAAGATGCAGCGCAAGCTTTGACAGTTTTAGAAGAGCTAAATCTTTTAAGTGCCTTGGCCAGGCAACATTTCCCTAAACGGGTTCAAGATTTGGAATTGGCGAATTTGGAGGAAGATGAACTGCATCGTCCTCTCTTTGAAAAGATGCGTCGCTGTTTGGACGAAGAAGGGCGGGTGAAGGTGGAAGAAGTTTGTGAGAGGCCAGCGCAAGGACTCGAAGATAGTCTGGAAATTGCTCGAATCTTGTATGCTGCTTTGCAAGATTCTCAGCATGGAGAAAAACTAAAACACGCCTTTCGCTCTATGGTGCCAGAGCATTTTGCAGCCCAGGTTCATCCAGAAGATACAAAGCTTTCCTCGTATGAAGCTTATGGTTTTTTTGAAGTTGCTATCCGTCTGGCTGAACTCCTGAAAGAGGGTGTTCATGTTCACGGTGGCGTGACTCGTCAGGCCAAATACGATCTTTGTATTGCTGAGCTGGTGAAAGGAAGGAAAGGAAAATACAAAGAGAATGCAGCTCTTGTACCGCTTTTTGATGCTTTAGAAGGGCAGTCTTTTGGTCACGTTTACGTCCCCAACAACAACCTCTACCAACAAAGGGCGACCCGGCGTAGGGCTTGGGGCAGATTGGGTGCATGGACTTGTGTGGGTGGACTTATTGCGGGAACACCGTATGGAGCATATCGGTATGGGCAGGCTCAGGTGGAGGCGCAAAATCAAGCCATGTCTGATGATGAAGTGGCTACACGTCTTGAAGACATCCGTTGTTTTATGAATGGTCCAGTGGTGCAGGTTAATAAACTTAATAAAGACTATGAACTGAATAAAAAGGAGGATGTCATTCGCTTCAATGCTGTTCTGAATGCAATGAGCATGCATCTGGCAGAACGCTATCGTATTCCGGATGAGGTTGTGGAAGGAGCAACTCTACTTTTACAGAACTACCTTTTGAGAAATGGATCTTTGATTTGTGTGGACGCAAATGGTTCATACAGGGACTTGCTTGCTCACGTGGATCAATTCATGGAAGAGAATCGTTGGTACTTTGCTCGACAGGGTTTTCCTGCGAGGCAAAATCCTTATGTTCATTTTGAAAAATACAAAGGTCAATTCCAAGCTCTAATTGAAGCAGACCCAAACGATTTGAATTCAGTCTCAGTCCCCTGGTTGGGCGGTCGGGTCCCCTTAGACCCAAGAGATAGGAGTATCGAGAAAGAGCTTGAGGTTCTTGGAAGCGCCTATGTTGCGAGCGGATCTTACTATGAATTGGCTGCGATTCCTGGGGAGGATGCTTTGTATGCTAGACAGCTCTTGTTTTTTGCGAATCCAGGCACAATTGCGTCCAAAGATGCTCAGTGGGCTTGGGAGAGTGGAACAGTTTCACGTTTCGGCGGGCGCTTAGAGCCTTTTGACAATGCTTACTCTCAATATGATGCTCGAGAGATGGCTCTGGGTTTACGAGAACTCACTTGGATTTATGATGCTGTGCCTTTGCGTGAAGCAGAGGATCGTTACGAAAGTTTTTCTCATGCCACTCGTCCAACCTTGATGCATCCTCCGTGTGATTGGCAGCTTGATTTTTCACACTTGAGTGAAGTGTTGCCTCCTTACGTGGATACCTGGATGGGCGAGTTTGAGTTTGAGCTGGGGGTGAAATTCGTGGCTTCTGAACATGGCCATTACTATGACCTTGTGGCACGTGATCTAAAAAATGATCCCGAGAATCCCTATTATAACTGTCAGGCTGCGCGAAAGGCTGCCTGTTATTTTGAAAGAGCAGAAAGGAAAGATTTCGACTTTGATATGTGTATGCAAAGGGCTACGCACTGAAGTTCCATCCCATCTCAAAAATCTGCCGCTGCATTTCGGCCAGCTGAGGATTGTGAATGCGGATTCCCACGATGTCGTCGGTGGAGTCGTAGTAGGTGATGAAGTCTTCGTACAAAAGGCAGGTGCTTTGGAAGGGGAATTTGCCTTCGGGAATCAGGCGAGTTTCGCGTAGAAACTGGCCGTCTTCTTTTTGAAAGGCCCGGCCTATCTTGGTTTCTTGCACCAGGAGGCGGGCGCTGATTTTTTTGGCGGCTCGCTCACGGGTCCATTCCTCTTCACGCTGGGGGTCCAGTCCTTTGTAGAAAAAATCTAGGTTCAGCCAACCAATGAGTTCTTTGGGGTGAGCGCGCAAAATGTCCTCGTAGATCTCGCGGTAGCCCTCGATGCCCTTGTAGTAATTCACTTGAATGCCCGGGTTCAAGTTTTGCTTTTCTTTGAGTGTACGGGTGAGATCCTTGGCGATGGTGAGTTTGGCGCTGGCATCTTGGGTAAGGCGTTTGAGGTCGTCCACCACGTAGTAAGTGGCTTTGCCTTGTTGAAATTGGCTCACCAGGTTGCGCTCTAAGAGGGAATTTAGCACGTCGTACATGGAAGTGCGCTTGATGCGGGTGAGGCGTGCCAAAGTGGATGCGGCGCTCGGCCCCATGCGCAAGAGGGTGAGGTAGGTTTGGGCTTCTTTTAGGGAAAGCCCGAGCTGGATCAGGTCGTTTTCAGCTTGATCGTTCATAATGTCGGTAATTTTCGACACACAAATTTTATCCTGTTTATATCTGAAAATCAAGAGTTTTTATAAGGTAAAGCTTGTTCTGTCGAATTGAAGCGGTATAAGTAGTCCATCTTAATCTTTCTTATGTCCAAAAAGTTTTTTGCTGGCTTTCTTGCCACTAGCCTTGTGCTTTCTGCTTGTGCACAGACTGAAATGGAATCTGCAGCAAATGGAAATACTGTTAAAATCGGTGTGGTGATCCCTTTGAGTGGGGATGCAGCAGCTTTTGGTCTAGAGGTCCAGCGTGTTTTGGACGCAGAACTTCCTCTACTAAATGAGCTCTATGCAGAAGAAGGGTACCGATTTGAATTGGTTTATGAAGATGGAAAATGTTCTGGACCAGAAGCTGGGAATGCCTTCCAAAAACTAACCGATGTGGATGACGTTCATTTTATTGTTGGGGGAGCCTGTTCTTCTGAGTCTTTAGCGATGGTCTCATTGCTTGAAGAGAAGAATGTTGTTCTGCTTTCGCCCACATCTTCCAGCCCTGAGCTTATTGATTCAAGTGATAATTTTTTTAGTTTTTCCTATAACGACAATGTGATTGGAGAGGCAGTTGCAGATGAGTTGGGTCAGTACAAGACGGTGGCTATTATCACGGAACAAAATGATTACAATGTCGCTTTGCTTGATGTGGTGAATCGTACTTTAGAAGAACGCTATCCAGAGACAAAAATTGTCGCAAACGAAAGTTTTGTTAAGGGTGGAACTGAGTTTAGAAATAGTTTACAAAAAATTAAAACAGCCAATCCAGAAGTTGTTTTCCTCAATCCAAATGTTGGGATGACTGCAACAGCTTTGGTACGACAGCTTGGTGAACTTTCGGATTGGCATCCCAATCGAGTTGCTACCTTTGCTTTTGCTGGTCAGGAAACTTTGGGCTTGGGAGCAGCTGTTGAAGGTACCATTGTTCTGGATGCACCCACAGTCACCAATGAAAAACTTTTACTCCGCAAAGCAGCAATCGTTGAAGAAAAAGGCACTTTGGACAACTTAGGTGGTTACTTCACCGCTTCTACCTTGGACTTGCTCACGATCTTGACGCAATTGATCGTAGAACATGATGCGGATCCAGCCGACGTACGAACTGCTCTGGCCGAAGAACACTTTCAAGGCTACTTAGGCGACATCTACTTTGGGGGTGAAAACTTCATTCAAAATGTGAGTGCGGCGCGCTTCACCGTTGCAAATGGAGAACTTACTGAATTATGATGCCTACGATACTTTCTAATGCCTCACTTATGTCTAAATCCAGTATTTCTTTATTGCTGCTCAGCAGCCTCGTGCTCACGTCCTGTACAGGTTCGCAAGATGGTGGTCCCACTTCTGAAGGGAAAATTGTTAAGATCGGAGTCATTGCCCCTTTGAGCGGCGATGCTGCAGTGTATGGAGAAGAGGTTCATCATGTTCTTGATTACGCTTTGCCCATTCTCAATGCAGAAGCGTCTGAATCAGGCTACACTTTTGAACTTGTCTATGAAGATGGAAAGTGCGTGGGTCCCGATGCGGTGACTGCGTTTCAAAAGCTCACTGATGTAGATGGAGTCAAATTCATCATTGGAGGGATGTGTTCTTCTGAATCCTTGGGCATTGCGCCCCTTTTGGAAGAAAAGAACGTTCTAGCAATTTCTCCGCTGTCTTCCAACCCTCAGCTTTTAGGAATCAGCCCCAATTTCTTTAGTCTTTCTTACAGTGACACGGTGATCGGAGATGCGATTGCCGACAAAATGGGTGAATACACCAAGGTTGCAATGCTGACCGAGCAACATGATTTTTCAACAGGCCTTCGTGATCGAGTGAAGATGC
>CAYLWB010000014.1:16404-17992 GCA_964387375.1 uncultured Candidatus Peribacteria bacterium
ATGCTGACCGAGCAACATGATTTTTCAACAGGCCTTCGTGATCGAGTGAAGATGCGACTCGAAGAAATGTATCCTGGAGTAGAAATTGTTGCCAACGAAGAATACCCACGTGACACCGTGGAATTCCGCAATCAACTTTTGAAAATTCAAGGAACTGAGCCAGAAATCATTCTTTTGAGCACCGCACCTGGCATCACTTCTTCTGGAGCACTCATTAAACAGATGGGTGAAATGAGCGACTGGGAAGTTCAAAAAATTGGACCCTTGCCTCTGATCAATGAAGTGACTTTGGCCACAGGTGCTGCGATTGAAGGCACTATCATGGTGGATGTGCCCACAATTGATGATGCAGACTTCGCTGCTGTCTTGGACGTGATTCATTCTGCTCAGGGTGGTACTGACAACATTGGTAGCTACTATGCAGCTTCTACCTACGATTCACTTGTTCTTTTAATAGACTTGATTGCGGAACATGGAGAGGATGTGGATGCCGTACGTACTGCATTGGAGGAAGGAACTTTTGAAGGTCACTTGGGCGAAATTTCCTTTGCTCCCACTCACTACCCCAATGGAATCGGCGCTGCCGCTTTCGTGGTGAAGGATGGGGCTTTGAAGCCACTTGAATAAACATGTTTTTTCTTCAGATCCTCTTAAATAGTTTGGTCCTATCGGTACAGGTCTTGCTGCTTGCAGCGGGCCTGTACCTTATTTATATGGTCGCGCAAATCTATCATATTGCATTGGCCAGCATGATGGTTTGGGGGGCCTACAGCTTCTTTCTGCTGCAAACTTTTGGTCTGCCAACAGGCCTTTCCTTTGCGCTCGCCGTAGTTTCTGCGGGTGTGGCAGGGATTGGCAGCTACTTTCTGCTCAAACCCTTCATCCAACGCAAACAAACGTTGCTGGCCTTGCTCTTCAGTGCGGCGCTCTGGCTCGCATGTGAAGCAGGGATCTCCATTATTTTTGGTTCCGAAGGAAAATTTTTGACTGTGGGAGTGTTGCCCACATATCACTTTCTAGGTTTGACTGTCACTCAAGTGGGCTTTTGGTCCTTGATAACTGGAGCCGTTACGGTTTTGCTGGCTGGCTTTGTGCTCTTTCTGCTGCCAGTGGGGCGTACTTTACGTGCTGTTCGTCAACACCCAGAATGCGCCAATGTTATCGGCATTCGTGAAAAAAAAGTACAACTGGGAGTCTTTTTTGTGGCTTCAGCCATGGCGGGGCTCATTGGTATTTTGACCGCCATGAACAGTGTGCTCACCCCTGGGGCGGGCAACGATCTCATCATCTTGGCCTTGATTGCGCTTTTGGTGGGAGGTGTGCATGACTTCCGTGGAACCGTACTTGCCACGTTATTAGTGGTCATTATCCCAGAATGTTTATTTACGGCGAACTGGGGAGATTTTAGCGTAAGCTCCTCTTGGCGCATGTTTTTGGTTTTTTTCTTGGCCCTTTTTTTGCTCTTTCTACGACCCAAAGGTCTCTTTTCAACAAGCTTAAGATCTTCCTAAATGGGATACTTCCTTACATTGCTGGTCAACTTGGCGCAAAACTCCTTGATGGGAGTGGGCATCCACAGTGTGTTTTC
>CAYLWB010000014.1:18092-20309 GCA_964387375.1 uncultured Candidatus Peribacteria bacterium
TTCTTGCTTTTTGAGAGTGTTTTATTAGCAAGTTGGGCAGGTAGAGCCTTTCGAGCGGCCAAAGAAGACCGGCATGCCGTGGAAGCCATGGGCATTTCTTCCCAGCGTCTTTCTATTTTCTTGGTCCTTTTTTCTGGCATGCTTGTTTCTATGGGAGCGGTCTTTGTGATTTGGCAGGTTCAGTTTTTAGATCCGCATTACGCTGACCTAGCCTTCATGGTTGAGGTGCTCACTATGGGCATTTTGGCCTTGAAACCTAAGGTTCGCAGTTTGGCGCTCGCAGTGCTCTTTGTGGTGCTTGTGCCTGAAATTTTGCGTTTTTTCCACCTTCCAAGTGATGTCTTAGGTCATTTGCGTACCTTGTTGTATGCGGGCACTCTCATGATCTTTTTATACTTCCTTCGGGACCGTCTTACATTTTCTAAACGCTTCATCTAATGCTCACCGTAGAAAACCTGCACGTTCGCTTCGACCAACTTGTGGTGCTCCAAAAGCTTTCCCTTTCCCTCAAGGAAGGAGAAATTGTGGGCTTGATTGGACAAAATGGCTGTGGAAAGACCACTTTCTTGAACGCTGTTTCTGGCTTTGTTCCTGCGCAGGAAGGTTCCATCCTTTTTCGCGATGAAGATGTGACGAACCTGCCGCCTTACGAACGGGCACGACGGGGCATTGGACGAAGCTTTCAATCTGCTGGGGTCTTTCGTGAAATGACGCTCGAAGAAAACATCATGCTCGCGGTAGAAAAGGCTCAGCATTACCCCTGGTGGTGGATGCTTTCGCCCGCATGGAGAAAGCGCATGGACAAGGCCGTGAGCGAGGCGCTCGAGAGTGTGAATCTTTTGGGCCACCGTCATTCTTTGGCTGGAGTGCTTTCTGGTGGCCAGTTGCGTCTTTTGGAACTGCTCCGTCTGCAGATTGGGGGAGGCCGACTTTTGTTGATCGATGAGCCCACGGCAGGTGTGTCGCCTTCCATGAAGAAGCGTCTTTCGGCCATGATTCGCAGCCTTTCTAAGGGACGTAGCATTCTGATTGTGGAGCACGATCTTAAATTCCTCTTCGACCTAGTGGATCGCGTGATTGTACTGGTGGAAGGGGAAGTCTATTTGGAAGGCAAGCCCGAGGACATCGTGAAGGACAAAAAACTTCAGGAGGTATACTTTGGCGCGTAAACGTCTTATACTGGTCTTACTTTAAATCATTCACATGAAACGTTTTTTACTTTTGGCCTTTAGTTCTGTACTTTTTTTGACCGCTTGCGGGCCCTTTAAAGCGCCTTCTGTTGCAGGGCGGCTCTTCTTGGACACTCTCCAAACAGATGCAGATGCTGCTTACGAAATGACAGGTGAAGAATTTAAAGCTGTGGTTCCTCAGAGCATGTTTGATGAATTTTTGAGCTTGAACCCACAACTCATGCAGATCGAAGAAATCAAGTTCAACTCCTGGCATTTAGAAGGTGGACTGGCTACTTTAGGAGGAAACATGACTTTTGAAGACGGCACTACGGGTCCTTTGGAATTGATGCTTGTAAAAGAAGCCGATGGAGAATGGCGTCTGTACAATATGGATTTGGCTCCAGTCCAAGAGGAAGAAAGCTCTATTGAAGAAGCTGCTCCTATTGAAGAGCCTGTTACCGAAGAAGCAGCGGTTTAGTTGCCGAGGTAAGGGATTCCAAGCTGTGGATTTTGTGTGAGCACGTATTGTACTCGCATAAGATCGCGATCAGCGCTTGGTAGGCTTGCGATAAAAACTTCAAAGGAGCTTGCAGCAAGATTCCCAGAGCGTTCATAGCCACCCCAGCCTTCAAGCTGTCGTTGGAATCCACGCCACTCTTGTTGAGAGAGGTGTACTTCTCCAAAGCTATTCAGGATTGCAGTTGCATGTTCTCGCATTAAAGCCTGACTTGCTAGATTTGCAGACTGAGCATCTCCTCCATTCCTTGTGTAGAGCTTGCCCCAAAGGGTATTGGTATCAATGCCAGAGGTGTTTACTTGAGGGGTATTTTGCGTTTGGGCTTCTGTTGAAGGAGTTTGAACAGGTGCGGCAGGAGCTTCTTGAGACGGTGTGGCTTGGGCTGCTGTTGTGGAAGAGGTGTCTGGAGATAGGTTGGTGTTTTGTTCAAGAAGACCGTGATTGTTAGCGGTTATTGCACCTCCTGCAAGCAATCCAAGACCAGCTGCTAATCCATAAACTTTCCAAGGAGCTCGAGTGGGTTCAGGT
>CAYLWB010000014.1:20409-22719 GCA_964387375.1 uncultured Candidatus Peribacteria bacterium
CCTCCGTGGATGTGGAGCGAGTTTCCCCTTCTTCATCTTCCCCTTCTTTAGCCTCCAAGGACCAAGTTGGGAGGGTTATTGTTATGCTTGGGGTAGACCTTCTTGATTGCCCTGTTTCCAGCCAATCATTGTCTGGAAAGGCATCTACTGGAGCGGCGCTCATTGGAGGGGTCAAGTCCGTCAATGTATCTTCAGGCCCACCAGGAAGTACAGATCGATCGTCTAGCTCATCTCCTCTTGGATCGTTTAAATCAACACGTTCTGTTCCACGAGGTGCTGAGGGGTATAAGGAACTTCCAGGCTCGTCATTCACCACTACACCCCACCAATCAGTTTGTGGGTCAGGTGTTTCTAGTGTGGCAGCTGCTTGAGCTGCTGTGTGCCTTGTTTGGATTCCAAGATATGCTTTTGCGCCCAGGGCTCTGCGTTCTGCAATGTGTGCATGCAAAGATTCCGTTGCGGCACGTAGGGTTCTTGCTACATCTCCGCTGCTTTGCGCCTGTGAAAGACTCGTGGCCAAAGCAGTGCGAAATCCACGTTCGGCTTCAGTTTCTGCGGTACCGGGTGCAATTCCAAAGGCGGCCATCAATTCTGCACGAGTTGGAGGAACCGAAGTGGGGTCATTCAAGTGCTCGGTCATGATGACCAGTCGTTGTCCCAATTCCGTAAGGCGGTCCAAACCTTCCATATCTCTGTCGGCTTGAGGCAGATTTGGGCTGGGGTTTGCGTTTGTACGTACGAGATTGTTGGCAAAATGTTCCGCCCTGTCTTGTATTTGCTCGTAGTGAGCTGCGGTTGGAAGGGTGTCGGGATCTGTCAACCCTCCCATTGTTTCTCTTCTGGCAGGGTCGCTGTTCAAATGGTGATGCAGTGCTCCATAAAGTTCTCGACACAGGGCAAAAACTTCTGGGTCGTTTGCGGTCTGAAAGCGTGTTGGGTTCAGTGCAACCAAAAGCTGGTCTGGACCTGTTGAGGTGTACTGAGCGTAAGCAGTACCGTAGACTGCTCGTTCCAATTCTTCGAACTTCGGGTCTGCTTTTCTTTTTAGATCAGTCAATCCATCTAGGGCTGCTTGCGCCATGCTGGAACCCACTCTTGCCCATTGCTGCAAGTCAGTTTCAATTGCAGTGACCCTTTCGTTTTTAACAAACTCACGCCAATCTCTTGGGCGCGGAGCATCTTCTGGAGCGCTTCTTCTTGGAGCTTCTGTTTGATGGAGTACGGTTCTTGGGTGCATTTAATATTTTGAACGATTCAGGCCAGATTATGAGCATTTTTTTGTTTTTGTCAAGCCTGGTAGAGAAAGGGAGGTTCTTTTTCTAGAGTGCACCTTTTATAGTGTCTTTGTTATGAAAAAGATACTCGTTTTTGGCGACGGCTACATGGCAGGTCATTTTAAGGCCCATTTTGGGAGTCGAGCAGAGATTTCTGGTTTGCGAGTGCAAAACGAAGACGAGCTGCTCAAAGAGCTCGAGGCCAAAAAGCCCGACGCCGTGTTGAACTGCATTGGGAAAACAGGTAGGCCCAATATCGATTGGTGTGAAGATCATCAGGAAGAAACGACCTTTTCCAACGTGACGGTGCCATTGATGATGGCTGAAATTTGCCAAAAACTTGGCATTCACATGACCCACATCGGCAGCGGTTGCGTCTATGCTGGTGACAACGGAGGCAAGGGTTATAGCGAGGACGATCCGACCAACTTCAGTGGGAGTTTTTATTCTCGTAGCAAGATTCAGTCGGAGCAGGCTCTCAAGGCTTTTCCGGTTTTGCAACTACGCCTACGTATGCCCCTGGATAGCCGCCCCGATCCAAGGAACTTCATCACCAAAATCACCCATTACCAAAAGGTGATTTCAGAACCCAATTCCATCAGTGTCCTTCGTGATTTTATCGAGGCGGCGGATGCGCTCATCGAGAAAGGTGCGACGGGCATTTACAATGTAGTGAATCCGGGAGCCATCACGCACGAAGAAATCCTGAAAATGTATCAAGAACTGGTGGATCCGAACTTTCACTATCAACTTTTTTCAATGGAGGAACTTTTGAATCTCACCAAGGCTGGGCGTTCCAATTGTGTCCTCTCTACAGCAAAACTTGAGGCTGAAGGCATCCATTTAAGGCCCGTTCATGAGGCGGTCAGGGCCACTTTGAAAGAGTACGCCAGCATGCTATAGTGCTTGCAACCACACGCCCATGTTCAAACGTAAACAAGCCGAGCACGGACTCCGAGACCTAATTTTGGTCGATTTTGCGCGCTACTTTTTTATTTTTTTGGTGGTTGTTATTCTGGGGCTCTTCTTTTGGGTG
>CAYLWB010000015.1:0-22523 GCA_964387375.1 uncultured Candidatus Peribacteria bacterium
TGGCTTTCTACTGCGACGAACGCGTCTCATCCTACATGTTAATTACATGGTAAGGACAAGGTCACCAGTTCAATCCTGGTCGGTGGCTCCATTTTTTACCGTGGTTTGCTACACGTGTTTTTAATTGTCGGCAGGGGAGTGCACGGGTCCTTTATTCCTAACCAAACTTCTATGGAACCCACGCCTACTCTTCGTCAGTTGCTTGCTCGCTACTTTCAATGTTGCGAGGTCATTCGTAATTACTCACCGCTCACGCTCAATGGCTATAAGGAGAAGTGGGATTTGTTTTTGAAAGAAAACGAAGTTGAATACCCTGCCGATCTCAACCGTGAAATGTTTGAAGCGTGGTTCTTTAAAGGCAGACTGGAGCGTAAGTGGAGTCCTGCTACGTTTCGATCTTACCTCAAGTACTTCAACATGGTGTTTAAGTGGATGCTCAAAGAAGGCTACATTGATGAGAACTTTGCCGAGAAGTTGGAGAAACCAAAAATGGAACAACGCATTCCTCGCACTCTCACGCACGCGGAGGCCATTTTGGTGCTTGATACCGCTTTTCACATGAAGTATGCCTACACCTTCGAGAGATATCGTAATCGTGCCATTGTCGGCATTATGCTTTTGGCTGGCTTGCGGCGTAATGAAGTGCTGCGGCTCAAGTTGAGTGACGTGGATTTTCGCAACAAGTCCATTTTCATCAATCAAGGCAAAGGCGCGAAGGACCGCGTTGTCCCCATGAACAGTCGGCTTAGTATGGTGCTTGAGGAATACTTGAAAGATCGGAAACGCTTGGACAAGCAGAGCATCCACTTTTTCACGGCTATACAGCGGGATGTACCGTTAGGCCATCGGTGCATCAATAATTTGATTTCACGTTTGAGAAAGAAAACTAGGCTGGATTTTTCGGCTCATACGTTGCGACATGCCTTTGCACGTTTGATGTTGGAAGGGGGAGTGGACATTTATACGCTTTCCAAAATTATGGGGCATACGAAGATCACGACCACAACGATCTATCTTTCTTGCTCGACTCACCAAATGAGTAAAGCGGCGGAGATGCATGCGTTGAACTAAGTGCCCCACTGATTTATTGGTCTTTCAACAACCCTAGCTCCAGGTATGTGGTGGGGAATGTAGGCACCCTTTTGTGAGGCAACAATATTGTTTATGATAGGGTTTACTCGATTTACAAGTTGTTCGTGGCACTTTTTGTATTTTTTTCCTGATTCACACTTGCACGGATCGTTCCTCCCCAGCTTTAGATAGGGGCCAGTCCCTGCCATCAGTAAATCTAAGGTTTCTTTGTCTATGTCATAAAAGAAAACTTCTTTTTTATTCACTGCGCCACCATAAGTACCATTCCCGTAGCCAACGTAAGTTGTACTTGGAAATTCCTGATGATAATCCTTCATCGCCTCTTCAAGTGTATCTTTTTTTGCAGCCACACATTTTCTGTATGAGTTATTAATTATTGCTCGATTAAGCATGCGGAGTTCATCATCTTCCACGAAGGTGATTTCGTTCTCTCTTAGTAAGAAGTAACTGTCTGTATGCCAAAAGGCAGCATAAAAGGAGGCGGATATTGGTATTAAGATCAATGTTTCTTTGAGGCCCATGTGTCTATTACTCATGTTCATAAAGTTGCTCTTCAATTTCAGCGCTGCTGTGGAAACGCACTGATCGCTTATCAAGAAATTTCCGTCACTCTCGATCAACCCAAATTTGTATGAGCTTTTTATCATGTCTGCCAGCGCTTTGATGTAGGGCGTGTTCAATATCTTTTCTCCTAACAGCAAAATCTTGTCTTCGGGATAAGAGGTAGAAAACTCTTCAAGTAAGGCACCGCTACGGTAGTAGTAAATCATCAACGGCTCTAGGAGGTCCTCAATAAGTGCTTTGATTTCAGAGATGGGGCGTTTTCCTCCTTTACAGTCACTTATTGCTTGGATTAGCTCTACTAACTTTGGTGCTACTACAGTTTCGTACTTCCCTAAAAGTTTTTCGACAGTATTAACCTCCAAGTTTTTGTCTTCGTAGGTATACCGTTGAGACATTGCACCTTCGGGCGTAGTGGGGTAAATCCTGTTTTCTTCAAGAAGAGCCTCAAAAACCTTGTCGTCCTCATTTGTGAAGTGAATTAAGCTTGAAACTGGGACGTAATGTTGGTTTTTTACTATGCCGTTTGCCATAAGTGTTCAGTTGTCCACGTTAGCATTTCAGTTTGGGCGGAAACTTTCAACCCTTGCTAACATATTCCCCATTACTGAGGTAGTCATATCCGTCAGAGTAGGTGAGCCTTGTAGGTATCTTTTTGTGGTTGAGGGACGTGTATGACCGAAGTGGTCACTGATTTTATCAAGTGGAATCCCTTGCTCTGCAAGTTGTTGGATTACAAACCGACGAGTTCTATATAGGCCTACGGGAAAGCCAAGTTCTTTAGATAACTTTTTGAGTAGTGCACGCATTCCCTTTTGAGTCCAGCCAGTTCTCTTTGATAGAGAAATAAAAAGTGGGCTTTCAACTCGATTATTTTTTCCTCTTACCAGCTCATAAGATAGATATGCATCTCTCGCGCATGATGGTAGCCGAAATACACGAGGTTTGGGCTTATTTTTAGTCCCAGGAACTGTAATTGTCCAAGATGCATGGTCTTTTTTCACGGAAGAAATTGTCATTAATTCTAGCTCCGAAGGGCGAGCACCTGTGAGCACTAAAATGTGGTAGAAAAATATGTTGCGGACACGTTCAAAGAATTGCTGTCGACGAGTGCTTAGATGTAATAAAATTTTTTCCATTTCTTCCTTAGTTTGAATAGGTTGCGCTTTTACTATGTCTGGGAACCGTTCGACTTTTGCTACATTATTTTCACTGATGATTTTTTGGGCTTTTAGCCAAATGAAGTAGGTGTTCGCATTTTTGGCGTAGGTGTTGTAAGTAGAGTCACTGAAACCGCGTATTTTTTGGAGTTCAAACAGAGCGTTTTCGATGTTGGTAGTATCGTTGCAGTCTTCAATGCTCACGATTGGAGTATGGCGGATAATGAGCCGCAGACAGTCTCTTACCGACTTCACCGTAGCCATTGATCGCTTAAACTTCACTCGTCTGTCGATAAAATCGTCCCAGTACCTCCAGAGGGGAACATGTCCTGGTTTCAACTTTTTACGGGCCATTTCTAGCTCGTCTGCTGGTAATAATTGTCTAAGTGGGTCGATCATTTTTTGATGGTCACGACCAAAGGAAACTCTGAAATTAGAACACAAGCAAGTTAAAGTTGACGGCTAGCGCTTAATGTGTCTTGAGATTGTCAAGTACAGTTTGTGACCGTTCTGCCGTTAGCAGATCAAAGCCACTTGACAAAATTAAGACAAGTTCCGGCCTAAGTTCTATTGACGGCTTCTATCCGTCATTTTCTAGTAGGTTTTCTTTTTCGCCCCTGCAAGTAATTCGCGCTTACTTTTTTGTTCTACTTTGTCCTATTGTCTTGCATCGTAATCACCGTTCCTAGGCTTGTTTGAAAGGCCACACCACCAGAAATGAAAGACGGGTGAGGGTTAGGTTGGTGGACTGTATAAGGGAGAAAGTTTTTAAACGTGTGAGCGACGACTATATTGTCATGCCACAGGACTTGTAGTAATGCTTGCGGTAGAGAACTACTACCAAAGTAGCTCCAATAGCAGCCGCTATGAATAGTGGGGAGCCGTCAAAGTCAGTCGTACTAAAGAGTTCTCCTATGATGATGAGCACGATAGTGTACAGGATTATTTTCCAGGCAATTCGTGGAGCTTTGCGCTCCACCTTATAAGACTTACAGTTTGGGCATTGCATAGGATGAAGGATAAGGATTTTGGGTAGGACAGTGGACCGCAAAAAGGGGCCACTGGTCGCCCAAGTACCACTTGTCCCGCAAAGGATAGCCGATATTGGCAGTGGCCCGTCTTTACCCCAATATCAGAGGTAGAACGGGCAACAGCCTTTGCGGTTGAAACTGAATGTACTTGGAGCGACACCAATAGGATACCGTTTCTGGGCTAGGGGTCAATGTTGTAGCCTTCTAGGGTTTTTTAATGGGGTACTTAAAATCTGCCTTTTTATCGTCTTTCCCCAGGTTGGGTTCGTCGTAAACCGATGAAAACTATTGCCAAAAATCTGCCTAATTGCTGCCTTAATAGTGTGGTCCTTTGGTACTCCTCTCGGTACTTTTTAGTTTGCGCCTTTTTTTCTTAGTTAGCAGGTTGACTTGTGTTGAGAGGTCGAGAAAACACAACAAAAAATGAACCTAGTTTGAGCCTTTATTATGTGGTCCTCTATCTTGCTTTGCAGACGTGTGCAGAAAATAGCTTTGCGGGGCTTTTTTCTAGGTTTGGTGTCGTGAAAAGATGTGTGACGAGGGGCTTAAAAGGAGCCTAAAACTAGCCTTAATTATGTGCACTTCTTTTTAAAATCATGCCTACACTTCCGTATATTACTCCATTAAGGCCATCTAAAGTGTGTTCAATATCATGATCGGCCCCCAATTTACTGGTCCATTTTCCAGACGTTAATTGTCTTGCTGCATGAGTTACTCCTGTTGAGTTAACATATACCGCGACCTTCTCAAATCCCTCCTCGTATTCGGATGAGTTTGTTTGTGTAAAACCAAAGCGGCCAAACATTAGCAGGAAGGAGTTGAGAGAGTTATCTCTAGGAATACCGTCTGGCCAGAAGTACATGTAGTTTGAGTCTGGCCACCACCATTTACTATTATCACCAGCAGCCCATGCTATGCAGTTGTATGACTTTGTTTGTTGGCTTGTAATCTGGTAACCCTCTGCTCGTAAGTTAGGAAAGTGAATTTCAATATGGTTCATACTAGTCCATATAACCTTTTTGTTTACCCCATTCAATCCAGTCTTGGGTCATTTTTTCAAAATCTCCCCGATGTTCTTCTTTCACGGGATTTTCTCCGCTAATGGCTTTCAAAGCCCAAAACCAATGGTCTGGCCTGGCTTGCATTTGCCTAAGAATTAGGGGAATTGCTCGTTCTCCCATGCCGATTATTTCTTGGTAAGCAGGCAGTAAAGCCATGTCTTTTATAGAAGATAGTAGCGCGTTATCATGTTCCCAAGTTGCGGCCAATCTAGCGAACTTTTGTGGAGTTAGTGTTTGAGAAATTGGCTCCGTATAGTGTGAAGTTGCGGAAGACAAAGATTCCACAATCATTTTAGCTTCGTCTCCGAAACCGTTTCCCACGACTACAGGGTTCATTTCGTCCTCGACCGTCACTGAATAAGCATTGAATGTCATAGTTCAAATAAAGATTTCATTTTCCGAGTAAGACTTTTTTCAAAAATATCGTTTTTATAAGCTCTAAATTCTTCAAAGATTTTAACGTAATCTACTTTATCGGCAGTCACTCCTAGGTTTCTGTACACATCGATATCAAAAATAATAGGCAATTCTGTGTTTTGTGATTTCGGTTTACCTACTGTGACCGTAACGATTCCAGTGTTCAATAAATTTTCTTCTTGTGGGAGAATGACACGCATCAGAAAATTGTCTAAAGTTTGTGGTAGCCCAGGGGCTATTTGTGGCAGCGTTAATATGTACTCTTTCAGGTCTTTTATTGGGAGAGGCACGTCTAGACGATTAATGTATCTCAATCCTAATCTTTCTATTTTGATTGCATTGGAAATTTTCAAGTACTCTGAAAAATGTGCCTGTGCTTCACCTGTGAACTCCTCCCAGTTGCTGTAGGGCTTGAGTACGTTGAAGGTAAATCCATTTGTTCTGAATTGGATTATGCGCTTCCCATCGCTGCTTTTAAAGAAGAAGCCATTTGGTCCACCTTTTACTGTGGTTCCTGGATTTTCTAAACCTTTAACTTCTATTGAAGTTTCGTATTGCACACTCACCTCTTTTATAGGGTACGCATCTTTTAACTTTTCTTGATAATATAATTCAAACTCCTCGTAGTTAAAGCCCTCAGGTAAGGTAACCCGAACATCCCATAAAGCTTCTGTGATTGGAGGATTTTTGTACATATTTTTGTGGATTCTACTTTGTAAGTTTACCATACACTAACACTAAAATAAATCTGTTAATGCCTAGGTTCTGTCGAATAGATCGTCAATATCTTGATCGTGGTTTAAGTAGCTACCTCCTTTAAATCCATATCCTTCTTCGTCAAATGGCGGCTCGCTCGCATTTCTTATGTGTTTTGAGGCCATGTCACCTATATCTACTGACCTCAGAACTTTATCCATGTTTACTGGATATTCTCTTACCTTTTCAGATGGGAATTGGTCGATTATGTCTGTTACGTAGGAGTACAGTCTTTCTTCTATTAAATCCTCATCGTATTCGATGTCTTCTTCGCCTATACCATTTCTTGATGCGCTTACTAGGCCTGAAATGTCTACGTCCCCTTGTGTATTTCGTAGCTCCCTTGATAAGTAATGTTCAAAACTTTCTTTCACTAGATCATGAAGTGTGCCATCGATAATATCGTTTTCTTCCAAAAATTCTGCCAGGCTTTCCATCTCTGTTTCGTTGAGGTAGCCAATATTTATGCAGTTTTCTAGAAAATCGATACTTTTCAAATCCAGTTCCTCTTTGAACTGTGTCAGTAGTTTTAGGAGTGTGTCAATTTCACTTATGTCGGGCTCTTCTAGGGTTATTTTTTTGAGCAAATCAATGATTGATGGATAAGCGTGTTTGTTTCCTAAACATAACTTGCTTAGAGCTAACGAGTAATCATAATCAGTTTCTTGTTCTGTTGACTTTAAAATCTCAAGACAAATTTTGCTGAAATCTTTATCCGAAAGAATTTTAGCTAGATTTATAGCTTGTAAATGTTTAAGTGAATCAATTGATTTTAATGCCTTAAAAATATTTGTGATTTTCTTGGTTTCTCCCTCTAGTTCATGGAGGATGAAATCACCTATGGATGGGTTAAAAAGTGAATAGACCACTTGGTCTATCAACACACTTCTATTTAAGAAAGACTTTGTTGCGAGCTCTGTGCTGGATCGAAAATTTTTCTCAACATGTGAGGTGTTTTTTAAATTTTCTAGCTCATTAAGCCTCACAAAGGCTTCACGTAGGTCTTCCTCGCTTATATGTCCACCGTTGTATGTAGTAAGTCTGACTAGGTTCCTAATAAATTCGTCACTTTGGTTGTTGAAGCTATCCCGCCAAATATCTCTCGGATTACTTAGGGTTCTCTCAATGTATTCCCAGTACTCTGTTGCCTCACCCTGTATTCTTCCGATGTCTGTTATAAATGCAATAAGGCGGGGGTTAAAGTTTTTGTGTTTTACAATTTTAAGGTATCGCTTTTCCTTATAAATTTCTTCCACGTACTCTTCTGGCAGGTCACTAAACCAAATATGATTATAAAGAATTTTTGCTTTATCTAGAGGGGTAAGCTCTTTGATTGTGAGCAGCAATTCATTGTCCCTGATGTTTTTGTAACCAAATAGTCTGCTGTAAAGTACTCCGCTGTTTAGGATATTTGTTCGTGAAGTGAGGATAAATATTTTGTTTTTATTGTTCTTAACTCTTTCTATAAATTTTACAATGTGCGAGTCCTTATTATCCTCAATTGCTTCAAGGTAATTGCCCCCCAGAAAATCATCGAAGTAAAACAGTTGCTTTTTCTTTTTATCAAATACTTCCTCTGCTTCGGTAATCGAATTCTCTATATCGAGAAATTCGTAACCTTTTGCTGTAGCAAAATATAAACAAAGATTTTCGCCGAGTGTTGTTTTCCCAACTCCAGGCTCTCCACTAATAATTAAAATGTGGAATTTTTCAATTTTTTCTAACGCTTTGCTGTGATTGCAAGTTTCAACATAGATCTTTTTGTTACGATTAATTCTCGCTAGTTCATCCTCACTACGTCCGATGACTGCATTATGCAGAATACGTTTTAATACGGTTGTGCTAGATAGCCATAATTTAAAATGTTTGTGCACCACTGCCTCATGTGATTCTAGTAACTGCATGATGTCTTCTTGTCCAAAAATATCACTCTCACTTTTTATGTATGGAGAAAAAATCAAGGCAAGTTCTTTCTTCTTTTTACGAGTTAAAGATAGAGAAGTAATAAAAATGTAGCGTTCAGGCTTTAATAGGCCCACTTTTTTAGATTCGTCCTTTTTAAGCTTGCTAACTAAGCCTGCGTAGCCTGTCTTCAAATAGTGTTTGCATTGCAGTATCACTTCCTTTTTTCCGTCGCCACCAAAAAAACGACCGTCCACACCTCCATCTGGGCCTTTCCCGAATCTTTCAAAGCGTTGATTAAGGTATGCTCCTAATAAATCCGTGCATAATTCCTCAAACTCTTTGTCGTTTAATTGATCTAAATCGTACTGCATGCTGGAAATCTAGCAAAACTGTGCTGTGAAGTGTAGGATAACTTCGGTTGTTCTCCTCTGACTGCACATTGAAAACACGAGCCAGCTCTATACACTTTGGCTTAGGCAAGCCAATAGTTAGCTTGTTTGTGTAGCTTATATACATGGTAAGGTGCGGGTCCCGGGTTCAAATCCCGGTTAGAGCTTGTGAAGCTTTTAATAAAGAAGGAGTGCGTAGTTTTTGCCCCGCCGCTTACGCCCATACGGGAGAGCGAGGAGAGGGCCCGACTGTTTTAGATGAATACACGCGTTGGTTGGTAGAACTTTTCATTCGTCACTACGTGCCAAGGGTCGCAGCTTAGGCTATTCTCTGTTCATGAAAAAAATAGCCATCATTGGTGGGGGTGCTGCAGGGCTCATGGCTGCAGCCACACTCTGCGAACGAGGTCTGGGTAAGGAGCTTCTTTTGCTCGAACGCAACAAGATTCTAGGTCAAAAAGTGCTGATCTCCGGTGGAGGACGTTGCAACGTGACCACGGGACTGGAAGATTTGAAGGAGCTTTTGAAAAAGTATCCACGTGGTGCAAATTTTTTGAGGACGGCTCTCTATGCATTTCCACCCATGGCCATGCGGGAGTGGGTGGAGGCCCATGGGGTGCCTCTGAAAGTCGAAGAAGATGGGCGAGTGTTTCCAAAGTCTGACAACGGAGCACATATTGTTCGGATTTTTGAGAGGATTTTGCAGGAAGCTGGAGTCGAACTTGGAATGGGCAAGGCCGTGGAAGGGGTTAAAAAGACTCGAAAAGGATTTGAAGTGCGGTTTTGCGATGGCGGGGCGGTGGAGGTGGAGCGGCTGATTTTAGCCCTGGGGGGGCAGGCCTACCGTCAGACAGGTTCACAGGGAGATGGCTACAGCTTTGCAGAGACCTTGGGACACCACATAACAGCTCTTGGCCCGAGCTTGAATGCACTTTTGCTCCGAGAGGCATGGCCAAAAAACCTCATGGGGATTTCGTTTGAAGGCGTGCGCCTGCGTTTCTCTGGAAAAGAAAAGTTTGAATTCACAGGGCCGATACTCTTCACACACAAGGGGCTCACGGGGCCGGCGGTTTTTGCACTGTCTTCGCTCGCAGCGTTTGAAACTTTCGATGCGAACAAGCCAGCACGGATTGCTTTAGACTTCTTCCCAGAAGAAAACTACGAAGAGCTGACTCAGCGTTTGGAGAGTGCTTTGGGGGCAGCTCCGAAGAAGAGCTTCCACAACGTGCTCTCGCTCTTTGTGCCTCGGTCTTTTGCGGTGGCCTTGTGTGAATCGCTGGGAGTGGATTCGGAAAAACAGAGTGAAGAACTGAGCAAAAAAGATCTTACGAGGATTGTGGAGGCACTTAAAAACTTGAGCTTTACGGTGGTGGGGCGCAGCGCTGGGGAAGAATTTGTGACTGCAGGTGGCGTTGAACTTTCGGAGGTGGATTCGAAGAGTATGGAGTCAAAACTTTGTCCAGGGCTGTATTTTGCAGGAGAAATTTTGAATTTGGACGGATTTACAGGAGGGTACAATTTGCAAGCGGCGTGGGCTACGGGCCGTCTGGCGGCTCAACATGTGACTTTGTGAACCCATGAAACAACGCCTCAACGAAATCGATGCGCTCCGTGGCTTGGCGGTCTTTTTGATGATCCTGTTCCACGCCGCCTACAATGCCACGGCCTTTGCGTGGATCGAATTGGACCTTTGGGGCGGAGCCATGTGGTGGTTTTGGCTGCTCACGGTGAGTGTTTTTTTGGGACTCCTGGGTGTGAGTATTTGGCTCTCAGATCGAAATTTCTTATTCCAACTCAAACGTGGAGCTGGAGTCTTTGCTTGTGGCCTGCTCATCACCACGGTCACCTTTGTTTTTGTGCCGAGTGAGCGCATCCTTTTTGGAATCCTCCACTGTGCGGGCATTGCAATTCCCTTCACTCGAATTTTCAAAGGGCGCCCGATTGGGGCGCTCCTTTTTGCGATTGGTATCTTCCTCGTTGGACTTTGGGCCATGCGTACTCCTGTGGAGAGTCCTTTTCTTTTTCCCTTGGGTTTCACCCGACCTGACTTTTTTTCCGCAGACTACTATCCGCTTTTTCCCTACTTGGCCATTCCGTTGGTGGGGGTGGTCTTTGGCCAAGGGGTCTATCCAAAAAAACAACCCCTCTTTCCACATTTCCCTCGCATTCCCCTGCTGTCTTTTCTCGGGCAAAATTCGATACTTGTGTATCTGCTGCATCAGCCGATACTCTACGCAATCTTTTTGGGAATCGAGCATTGGCTTTTGTGATGCGCCGCTTCGTGCTAGAGTCGGAAGCGCTTTTTGACCTCAATTTTTATGTTTCGTAGACACGCAAGCCTACTCCTTTCTGGTCTGATTTTTTCTCTGGCCCTCACTGGCTGTTTTGGTGGTAAAGATAAACCTGTTGAACATCTTGAAACCTTGATCCCTGGAGATGTTGGATTGTTTCTTTCTTACTCTTTGGAAAATGACGAACAATTCCAGGCTGTTCAAGATCTGGAGAAAACTTTGGGAGATGAAGGGCGCGTGTCACGTACTCTTTCTGAGACCTTGGATGAATCTTTGAACTATGAAGAAGATTTGTTGCCAGCCCTGGGTGAGCAATTCCATATGGTTTATGGAGTCCGTGCCAAAGACGATGGAGAACAAGCCTTCAGCGTGGTGACTTTGGAAGATGTAGAAAAGATGCAGGAGGTTTTGGATGAAATGGTGAAAGACGGAGCTTTGACTAGCAAAAAACTCAGTAAATTGGATGCTTACGTGAATGAGGAGGAGTCGTTTTATGCGGCGATTGATAGGGGCACTTTGTGGGTGACCAACACAGCCGATGCCTTGGTTGAAATGCGTGACTTGGCCGAAAAAAATTCGCTGTGGGCTTCTGATGTGTACCAGGACTCTCTGAAGGATATTGGTAAGGACTACTTGTTCTATGGTGTGCTTTTCCCTGATGCAGTGGAGGGCACTGGCATAGCTGCTTTGCCCGGTATGATCAATCAACAAACTTTGGTTGTGCGTGCTGAGAAAGAGGGCTTCCGTTTTGATGTTTATGTGCAGGCCGACAAAGAAAAGATGAAAGAAGCAGATCTGGCCTTTGATGATATTCCTCGTTCCGAACCCTACCTCTTTGAAGAAGTGCCCACGACTGGACTGATGGGCTACATGGAGTCCTATGGGTTGCAACAGAGCTTTGAAAAAGCCGAAAAGCTTGGAGACGAGAGTGGTTCTATTGAGAAATTGGACACGTTCTTCCTCAACTTTTTTGCAATGGACTTTGGTGATGAGATTTTGAGCTTCATGGATAAAGGTTATGCACTTTCTCTTCACCAAAATGGAGAAGGGGTGATTCCCGGGATGTCTTTACTCGTGGATGCGAGTTCCGACAAAGAAAGCGCTGAAGAATTTGTTGCTCAAATGGATCTACAAATAGAGGGCCTCTTGGTGCTTTTGGAGGCCGCTTTGCCAGGTGCGGTGAGCAAAGACACCGTGATGATCGAGGGCAAAGAGTTCACGGCGCTCACCCTTGATCTTAGTAAAATCGAACGGACACCAGGAGCAACGCAAGAGCTTCCTGAAGGCCTAATGGCTAGCGAAATCCAACTTGCCTATGGAATGCTAGAAGACCGTTTGCTTCTCACCACAGCCAAAATTTGGCAAGAAGAATCTGGATCTATTGCCGACAGCGATCTCTACAAAGACTTGAATGGGCAGCTCAAAGGTGTGAAGGATGGGCTTGTGCTCTTTGATGCTCAGGGCATTTCTTCGTTTGTTGCTTCTTTAAGCAGTCTGCGTAGTGATTTGGATCTTGAAACAACAGCCAGTACAGATCAGCTAGACGACTTTTTGGATGGATTTTTGGGCTTGATTGCAGCCAGTGATACCCAAGAGACTGGCAGTCACTTTGGCGGCTTTCTTATGATCTCCAAATAAATGGAAAAAGTCCTCCTTGCTTTGGCATCCTTCAAGGATCTCCCTTATCTCAAGGAGGTGTTGCCTGGCTTAGAGCAATTGAGGCAAGAACTCCCTGCAGATCTGGTGATTTTGAACAATGCTAAAGACCCCGAGATCCACGAGTTTCTTCGCGCAAACTACCCTCAGGCTGAGGTGATTGAGCATGAGAAATACAATGTTGGCTTTGGGTGCGCTTACAACGAAATGTTGCGGCGTTTTCCAGGGCACGAATACCTTCTTCTCACTACAAGCGATGTGCTTTTTGATGTGCCTAGTGTGAAACTTCTTTTTCAACGGATGAAGGAAGATCCTGAGCTTACAGCTTGTGCGGGCAAACTCCATGTGTGGGACACCGCTGCGAAGCGAAAAACCAAAATCATCGACTCTCTTGGCCTGGCTTTGGAGCGCCGGCATCGTTTTTTTGATCGAGGGGCGGGAGAGGAAGATCATGGCCAATATGATGCAGTTCTGAATGAGGTTTTTGGCCTTTCTGGAGCCACGTTTTTTCTGAGGCTTTCTGTGCTTCCCAAATTGCATGGTTCTGATTGGCAACTTTTTGATGAACGCATGTGGATGTACAAAGAGGATGCAGATCTTTCGTATCGGCTTCGCTGGCTGGGTGAAAAGATAGCCATCTTTCCTGAAGTTTGGGCTTGGCATGCTCGCACAGTAGCGGGTCCTCGTGGCAATGGCGTTTTTCCTTTGCTTCGTGCCGATCAGGTCAAACGAGATTACAGCCGGTATTATTCCTATCGAAACCATTGGCTTTTGCTTAAAAACAATTTCAGTTTTGCTTTTGGATGGCAGGTGCTTGTGAGAGTGTTTTGGTTTGAACTTCTGAAAGGTGCCTACCTTTTCTTTCGCCATCCGAGCGTCTTTTGGGCTGGCATGAAAGCCCTGTTTTTTGGAGAAAAACGTTCTTCGGCACGTCGAGTGCCTCCGTCAGAAGTGGCACGTTTTTTTCAGTGAGGTGGACTTGTTTTGCGAAATCTTGTACCCTGCGGCACGCATAGAGCCGTCGTATAGTGGTAGTACAGAGGTCTCCAAAACCTTTAGCGCGGGTTCGATTCCTGCCGGCTCTGCCATTAAAATGGCCAAAAGACGATAATTTTGTCCTAAACAAGGCAAAACTGCTTGTTTCGGTGAGAGCAGTTCTGTACCTTCATTTGCATGAAAATTGCCCCCACTTTGCTTTGCGTTCTTGCCGCCTGTGTAGAAGAGCCTGTTTGTGACGCAATCCGCCCTGGGTCGTATCGTTTTGGGGCAGAGGCAGCAATGCTTGCGCCAGATCTTGCTGCTATTCGTATTCAAGTGGATGGAATCTTTTCCACCAAGGAGCTACCTGTAAGTGCTGAAATGGCTGTTCCAAATGAAGAGGGAGAGCTTACGGAATGTATCAATCGTGCGGAAGTGGGAGCTGATGCTGTAGGACCCAATTTGGTTGGTATCACGCTCTATTTTTTGCCCTCTTATCCGAGGCCGGGTCAATTTGCCTTTCGGCTCTTAGATGAAAATGAAGAACCGATGCGTGCAGGCTTTTTTTCTATGCCCTCTGGAGAGGAGCTTGTTGCGAGCAAACAAAATGAGTGGTACAGGTTTGAATTTTAGTTCATTTTGATTTGGAGCAGCTTTTCCTTTAAGCTTTCCATCAATATCAACTCCATCTTTATGAACTTTCTCGAAAAATTTAAAGAAGAATACAAAAAACAAGAAACATTGAGAGCCAATCCCAACAATCCTGAGCTTAAAAAACAGGCACGTCTGGGAGGATTCGTCTTGATTTTGATTGGCCTTGCTGTGATGGTGGGTTGCTGGTGGGCCTGGAATTCTGTGGGGTCTGTTCCTGTGATTTTGCTTGCAGCGGGTCCTGTTTTGTTCTTTTTCGGGCTTTTTGGAGGCGTGACTGGAAAGTTCCCCAGCCAAAAATAGAAAGAAGGGCCAATATGTTTGACATATCCTATTGATTATGTTTTGATGTACGTCCTGCCTGAAGGCTGGAGTTCTATCTACAATAATAGCGTTTATGTCAGAATCGCGTCCTGAGGGAGAGCACCAAACAGCATCTGAGCTTGAAGAAAAGCACTTTCTTTGGTTGAAACGCCATGAAGGATTGATTTGGGCTATCATACGGAAAAGGCCTGTATGGGCCATTTATCATGGGAACAATGAAGATCTCATAGAAGATTTGGTGAGAGACGCCTTTACTTTTATGGTGCCCTTTGTACCGGGCTACGATAGTAAACTTAGTAACCCTGGCACCTTCATTGGAGTTCTTTTGCGACGTTTTCTATCCTCTTTATCTAGAGGTCAGGCACCTGCACATGAGTTTTTTTTGGGTGCAAGAGGTAGAGGGGCTCGAATCCAGCAGTTTGTGAACAACCATGCCGACGAAGTGCTTGCAGCTTTGGCTGAACAGCCCGGTTCAACGGTTTTAGTGAGGTGGAAGATTAAAACTGGAAGAAGAGCAGGATGTATCGAAGAAGTATCTTTTCGAAGAGCTGCACTTGAAGAAGCTTTGCAGGTTCGTGCTGCCACGTGGAGTGCTGCTAAAGGTATGCTTTCTTCCCCTTTTGATCTTACTGAAGAAGGCGCGAGGCCCCTTCAGGACATCCTCCCTAGTGTTGGCCCTTCTCCTGAGGAAGGAGCCATGCAAAGAGAAAGGGAAGCCGTTCTTGCTCGTGTTGCGGTAACGGCGGGAGCTTTTTTTGGGGAGGCTAGGCCAACACGGAGAGCGGTTTTTGAAAGACGTGTTTTGCCAGCGCTCTTGGGGGTAGAAGAGCTTCCTTCTCGTTCCGATTTGGCTGCAGCCTTAGAGGTTACTCCCGAGGGGGTGCGGCAACAGGAAATAAAAGTTATAAGGACACTCACGGATTTTTTAGCGAAACAGGGAGTTTACCGTTTGTCTGATTTGTGATACGCTTTTTTAACCTTAATGGTGAAGATTTGTGAAGAGCGTATCCGTAGAAAATTTGCACGAGGCCTTGGAGAAAGAGGCTCCTGTTTTGATCGATGTTCGCAGTGCCGAAGAGTTTGCCGCAGGGCACATTCCTGGGGCAAAAAATGTGCCGTTGGATCGATTGATTTCCTTGCAAGAGGCAGTGAAGAATGCCCCAAAAGTTTATCTGCAATGCAGATCGGGAATGCGCAGTGGACAGGCGTGTGGTCTGCTACAAGCCATGGGCTTAAATCAAGTGATCAATGTGGAAGGAGGGATACTCGCCTGGATTGCGGCCGGCTATTCCATTGAAAAATAGATGGAGGCCTATTAAGATGACTTTGTAATCTTAATTTTTCTTATGAGCAAATCACTTGCTATGACCCTCGGCTTCCTTGCTGTTGGTGTTGCTGTTGCTATGTACGTTATCGGAGGAGACAATGGTCACCTTACCGAACTTCGAGACATGTTCTGGGTACCTTTGCCTCTTGCTGCCGTCTTCTTTATTCTTGCTTTCCAACAAAAGTAAATTTTACTTTTTGTCAGGCGGAATGTTGTAGTAGTCAAAGAGGAAACTCAGCAGTTCTTTGGCGATTGGTCCAGAAGTGCCTTCTGCCCACTCCACACTGCGGGGGTGTTCTAGGCGAACCAAGATTAAAAACTGAGGATCCTCGATGGGGCCGTAAACCATGAAAGTGGCGTTGGTGGTTCCCACTCCGCTCAAGGCAACTCCATTTTTATAGGTTTGGGCTGTTCCAGATTTTCCTGCAAAATAATGATTTTCTAGCCCCATGCTCTTATAACTTTGGGCCGTGGCCACCAGCATGGCCGTGATCATTTCTGTGGTTTCTTCTGTGAGCACTTGCCGTACAACAACAGGTTCAAATTCTTCAACACGACCATCAGGATATTCAATTTTTTTCACCAAACGGGGTTGCATCATGATGCCGTCATTGGCCAGGGCGGTGTAGATTTTAATGAGCTGGAGTGGGCTCAAAGAAAGACCCTGTCCAAAGGCCTTGGTCACCATTTCGGATTCGGTCCAATTCCGGTAGTGCTCTAGGCTTCCAACGGATTCGTCTTCCAATTCGATGCCGGTTTTTTCCAAGAGGCCATAATTTTTTAAGTAGGAATAAAAAAGGCTGGGGCCCAGTTTTCGAGCAACGAAAATCATTCCCATGTTGTTGGATTTCTCGAGCACTTGAGTCATGGTTTGTACACCGTGGTGCTGTTTGTCGAAATTTTCCAGACAGTAGTCATATTCTCCAGTGTGTACGTTGTAGTCGACTGGCGTACAGCCCTCGTCTACAAAGGTTGTGCTGGCAGTGACTTCTCCAGCATTGATTGCAGCCGCCATGGTGATGGGCTTGAAAACAGAGCCCGGTTCATAGATGTCTTGAATGCTTCTGTTTTTGTAGACTTCTGGGCCCACATTGTTTTCGTAGCGGTAAAAAACTTCTGGAGCTTCTGGGTCAGGGAAGACTTCTATACGCACATCTGGGCTTCTTTGAATGTAGAGCCAGTATTTGGGGTCTTCCTCCGTGCCGGTTTTGTAAAGGTTCTCCTTGTCTTCTTCGCTCAGATCGATTTTTACTTTTTTAAATACGTCTCCGTAGTTGTTGGGATCAAAAGTCGGGTAGTTTGCCATGGCGAGAATGTCTCCCGTCTTGGGGTTGATCACAATAACCTGACCGCTGTCGGCACGTGTTCCCAAAACCCCTTTCCCATTCATGGGGTGGCCCTTGAGCGCGCGCTCCACTTGCAGCTGTATGGCACGGTCAATTGTTAAAGTGATGTTTGCCCCATCCTCAGCCTCTTCAATGACCGACTCTCCAACGGTAATTTGATTTCCATACACATCTACTTTTGAGCTGAAACTCCCGTTTTTTCCTTGAAGCAATTCGTCGAAGCTTCCTTCAATACCATATTGACCTTCTCCGGCTGAATTCACATACCCAAGCACTTGGGCAGCCAACTCCTTTTCTGGGTAAAAGCGGAAATATTCCTCCTGCATGCGGATGCCCCAAAACTTTGGATCTTGATCCAGCTCATCCGCTTCTATTCGATCCGCTTCTAGTATGGCTTCTATTGCATTAGAAGCCTCGGGGTCCAGTTTGCGTTTGAGCACCACATAGCGGTTTTTTCCCAAGAAAATGCTTTCCAAATCTTTGGAGTCTGCATTGAAAACTTCTGCCAGGGCCTTTGCTGCCTTTGCTTTGTCTGTGATCTGAGCAGGGTAGGCGAAAAGATTGCCCGTATCACTGAGTACAAAGCCTGCTAAGTTCAGGGCACGAATTTCTTCTTGAGTTTGTGCGTCCAAAGGGTCTGTGTTGATCTGAATGACCTCGCGGGTTCTTTTAGCCAAAGTATTTTCTAAGTTGTCGGTAAAGTTTTTAAGGAGTTCTTCATCTGATTTGTGGCTGAGCTCAGAAAGGCTTTTATTTCTTAGGTTTTCGTCCTCAATTTTCATGATTTCTTCATATTTTTCTTCATAGCGTTGGTCGTCTAGATCACGTTCTACGTCAAGGTCGAACAGGTAAGGGGCAAGAGTTTCGGCTACTAGGGTGGGTTCTTCGATCATGGTTGGATCTGCATAAATCATGTTCAAAGTGGTGTTTGTTGCCAGCTTATATGCAGTTCCAGATTGATAGTCTTCAATAAGAATTTCCCCACGGCGCGCTGGGAGCACGCTGTAGCCATATTGCTCCGCTTGAGCAATGTCGTTGTAGTACCCGTGGTACAAAACTTGCAGATAAAAAAGGCGCGCAATAATCACCCCGGTGATTAAAAATACTGCGAGAAAAAGCAGGTGAATGCGAGTGAATTGAGAGGCGCGACTCATAGGCTTTTGTGGACTCGTAGTTTACCTTCTGTTAGCATTCCCGAGCAAATTTTTACCTTTCCCATGCATCAAAAAAGCACTCTCAAAAATGGCCTTCGTGTCCTCACCGAATCTCTCGAAGGAACCAAGTCGGTTACAGCCTTGGTTTTGGTAAAAGCTGGATCTCGTTGGGAAGAAAAACGCATCAATGGAATTGCGCATTTCTTGGAGCATATGTTTTTTAAGGGGGCAAAAAAATATCAAAGCCCCAAAGATGTTTCTGAGGCTATCGACGGAGTGGGAGGCGAGTTCAACGCGTTTACTGGCAAGGAATATGCGGGTTATTATATCAAGGTTGCAGCAAACCACATGGAGCTTGCCCTCGACGTGCTTTCGGACATGATGCTGCACGCTCGTTTTGACGAAGTGGAAATCGAAAAGGAGCGTGGTGTGATTGTGGAAGAGCTCAATATGTACCAAGACATGCCCATGTACCAAGTGGGTTGGAATTTTGAGCGGGCCCTCTTTGGTGATCAACCTATCGGTTGGGACGAAGTTGGAACTCGAGAAACCATTGCTGCTATGAGTCGAGAGGATTTTGTGGCTTACAAGGAGTCTCTGTATGTTCCTAACAACATGGTTTTGGTTCTGGCCGGAGCTGTAGAGCATGAACAAGCGGTTCAAATGGTGGAACGCTTGTTCCCAATGCAGCCAGGAGAAGCCACTCGTGCAATGGGTGAATTTAAAGACGGCCTCAGCTCTGTGGAGCGTGTGCATTTGCAAAATAAAAAGACCGAACAAGGGCATTTGGTTTGTGGGTTCCGCGGCTTGCCTGCTGGGCATCCCGATCACTATGCCGCCAAGGTCTTGGCCTCTGTTTTGGGGGGCAACATGAGTTCTCGCATGTTCCAAGTGGTGCGTGAGGAAAAGGGTTTGGCGTACTATATTTCTTCTGCTGTTGAATCGTATTTGGATACGGGAACTTTTTACACGCGTGCTGGAGTTACTGTGGAAAAAATTGATGAGGCGGTTGCAGCGATTGTTGCCGAATACGAACGTGCCTCTGCTGAGCCTGTTTCTGCCGCTGAACTCAAAAAAGGCAAGGAATATTTAAAAGGCAAACTGGTGCTTTCCTTAGAAGATTCTGAACAAATGGCCGACCTGCTGGCGCGCCACGAACTGCTCTACGACAAAGTGGAAGCTTATCCTGAAATCGCCAAAGCCATCGATGCTGTGACTGTGGAAGACCTGAGCCGTGTGGCCAAAAGCTTGTTCAAAAAAGAGGAACTTTACCTTTCCATCATTGGTCCGTACGAGGACAAGGGAAGGTTCGAGAAATTACTGGGCAAGTTTTAGTGCTGTCGTAGGCGCGTCTACGCCTGTGAGAACACGGGCACAAGTGACCCATTCTTTTGAGGTAGGAACTGGGCCCACAACTGTTGTTGCGCTTTTGCAAGCTTCTGCTGGAGCTGTAGCAGTTTCTCTGGTTGCGCGTAAATGTGCCTTGATGATTTCTTGAGCTTGCGTACTAGTGCGAAAATTTCTAGCGGCGTCTCGGTCAACAATTTCTAGCCCTTCTGCACGAGATCGTAAATCCTGTGGGCCGACCATGCCTGTTATGACGGCATCGAAGCCCACCACGGTAGCACATGAGGCCACTAAGGCGAACACCGCAGCCGCCCATTGGCGGGGGGCCATTCTATTCCGAGCTGCAAGGCGAGCTTTATGTTCTGCAATAAGGCGAGCACGTTCCTGTACCGCAGGATCTTCTTCCTGTACTGCAGGACCTTCTTTTTCCGATTCTTTCCCAATTCCATTTTTGTACTCTTCGCGAAGCTCATCCAATGTAGCTTGTAGTGAAGGGTCATTTGCGCTTCTGGTCGAGCCATCCCCAGTAACTGCGGTGAACTCAGCTACAGGTTTATCCTCAGGGTCAGCGTCCTCTCGTACGATTAAGACGGTATCTCTTTCAGCTTCATCATCCACTTCATCCTTACCCTCCGATCTTAACGGGGTGGAGGGTTGTGCGGGAGCATCTGCGGGTTGGTGCTGACTTCTATCGGCTGAATATCCTTCCATACTGTTTTTAAAAAAGCGCAAGGAATGATAGCTCTTTTTTAAAATTTGTCAAGAGGGCTGAATGCTCTGCTAGATTGACAGGGGGTTGTTTTTTGGGCAGTTTAACTGTGTTTTCAGCTTTTAAACCTTTTCAAAATGTCCATGCAACGCACCCTTGTTCTCATCAAGCCAGACGCCATTCAGCGAAGTTTAGTGGGGGAGATCATGAGCCGATTTGAACGCAAAGGGCTCAAGCTGGTTGGATGTAAAATGATGAGCTTGGATGAAGCGATCCTCCGTGAACACTACGCCCATATTGCTGATAAGCCCTTTTTCCCTGGTGTTGCTAAATTCATGAAGAGTTCGCCTGTGGTTGCTATGGCTTGGGAAGGTCTGGATGCGGTGAATGCAGTGCGTTTGATTACAGGAATCACGAAAGCACGTGAAGCGGATGGCGGAACCATTCGTGGGGACTTCGCGATGAGCGTTTCTTGCAATGTGATCCACGCGTCCGATTCATTGGAGAATGCACAAGCAGAACTTCGGCGCTTCTTTAAGCCTGACGAGCTTCACAACTATTTCAAGAGCGAGTACGAACACGTCTACGGCGAAGACGAACGGGAAGCCTAGTTAAGGAAATTTTTTAGAGCTCAACCTGCAGGCGGGCGGTGGCCGCCTATTTGACGTGTCAAGCATTTGCTGTTGGCAGAACTATTGACAGAAAATTAAATATGTGGTTTAAAATAGAGGATAACCTAATGCTATGCCTCAACGAACTGAGAGCAAGGGGGGACTTCCAGCGGGTGCTGCCGAAAGCAAGGAGCAGCGTTGGGTTAGTGCGGACGACAATGGTGTAAACCTGCTTGTTTTGCAAAGAATGCTTGAAGGCCATCTTGGTGAGCAGCCAGGAAGAGTGACTGCGTGTTTGGCTGGAACGCTCAGTGCAGAACACCTTGCCATTAGTGTTGTGGATGGTCTTTGTGCAACTACTCAACAGGAGGTGAGACGTGTCCTATTGATAGATCATCAAATGGGAGCGACGGGCAATTCAGAGGATCTTTTGAGGGCAGTTTTAGCAGAAATTCGTTACCGTAATGCTGCTCATAGCAGAAGGTGATTCAGCATGCTCTGTACCTGAAGAGCAGATTCAAGACATGAGAGTGGGGGTTGTTTCTGCTACTGCAGATATTGCTGAGATCAATGCGATTTTAGCTAGACTGCGTGCTTGTTTTTCTGGAACGGTTGCTTTTCTTTCGAAACCTGTAACTAGTCAACAACTCGCGCTCTTCTTAAATGAGCAAGAGGTTCCTTTGAACTTGAGACACCCTATTGTATTGACAGACATTTTGCGACGAGAATTCTTAAGGAGGAGATATGGCCGGTATCTTCCTGGGGCAGGAGAGCCTGGCACGCTTCCAGGCTATCCAGAAATCTTCTCTCATTTACAAAAAGGACTGGAAGGTGTGTGCGCTTACTTGTTGACAGGAAATGCTGAGGATCGAATCTTTGCTCAAAGAGATGTGAGACAACTTAGAATGTTGAGGGACCAACTTTTTGTAGCTACTGCCACCATTCGAGCGGTACTTGGAGATGGAGGTAGGTATTCCCAAGAAGTCCTTGCGCAAATCCACAATGTTGCTGGAGCTTTTGAAGTTTTACTCCAAGAGTTGGACCGTTGGAAGGTTTGTGATCATTTGCAAACCGCTAGAAGAAAAGCCCCAGATACGCAGCAAATTTTGATTCTAGTCGATCAAGTTAAAACACTTCTCCCCAGGCTTTCTTTGAGTGCTCAGCAGGTGGAGGCGATGCCCTTTGCAGGATTTTTCGATATTTTGAAACAGTGCTTCCCTGTAGACAAAGTCCATTTGATGACCGATGGATTTGACTCCATTCAAGGCCGACGTATTACCGCGCATGCACTGACTGTTTACTATGAAGTCATTTCTATTTTAGTGAACAATGCTTTGGTGGCAGGATCTAATCGGGTTACTGTAACGCTTGCATTTGATGAGGAGAAAAAGAGTTTTTCCATTCTGGTTTCAGATGTAGGAAAGCCTATGCCACGTGGTTTTGAGCTTTGCGCACATCAGCGACTAGAACAGCACGATCAAGGCCGTAGACGCTCATCGGGCCGTGGTCTTACGGACTTCTGTGTTTTTGCGCGAGATTTTGCTAAGACAACTCCAAATTTCCATCAAAGACCGATTCCAGGAGGGCAAGCCGTCAAAACATTCAGTGTGGATTTCCCTGTTTGTTTTGTGGATGGGGAGGTAGCATAGATTTATGCTGATCTATGAAACTCTACGATCTTTTCAAGGGACTTTAGCTCTCGTGACTCGCCACCAAGCGCGTCTGCAGAAAACTTGTGCTGCACTTGCCTTGCCTTG
>CAYLWB010000016.1:0-4583 GCA_964387375.1 uncultured Candidatus Peribacteria bacterium
TCCTTGAGCAGGCGTTCGCCTTGAGCCACCACACTTTCGGCGCTGATGCGCACTTCTACGGCCTCCTTCTTCTTTTTGTCGGCTTCGGCATGCAGTTCGGCCTCCTTCTTCATCTTTTCGATCTCTTCGTCGGAAAGTCCAGAAGAGCCAGTGATGGTGATGTGTTGTTCCTTGCCGGTGGCCTTGTCTTTGGCGCGCACGTTCAGAATTCCGTTTGCGTCGATGTCGAAGGTCACTTCAACCTGGGGCACACCGCGAGGAGCGGGTGGAATTCCGTCGAGTTGGAAGTTTCCGAGCAGCTTGTTGTCGGCGGCGATGGGACGTTCTCCTTGGAACACACGCACGTCTACCGAAGGCTGGTTGTCGGAAGCGGTTGAAAAGGTTTGAGATTTGCTTGTAGGAATCGTGGTGTTGCGCTCAATAAGCACGGTCATCACTCCGCCGAGGGTCTCGAGACCGAGGCTGAGTGGGGTCACGTCTAGGAGTAGAATGTCCTTCACGTCGCCTTGCAGCACCCCTCCTTGAATGGCAGCTCCGAGGGCCACCACTTCATCGGGATTGATTCCTTGGTGTGGCTCCTTGCCAAAGATTTCCTTCACTTTTTCTTGCACGGCGGGCATGCGGGTCATTCCCCCCACGAGCACGATTTCGTTGATGTCGCTGGCGTAGATTTTTGCATCGTCCATGGCTTTACGGCAGGGGTTCATGGTGCGCTCAATCAGGTCGGCAACCAAGTCCTCCAGCTTGCTGCGGCTGAGTTTCTTCACCAAGTGTTTTGGTCCGTTTTTGTCGGCGGTGATGAAGGGCAAATTGATTTCGGTTTCGTGTTGAGAAGAGAGCTCGATTTTTGCCTTTTCAGCAGCTTCTTTGAGGCGTTGCAGGGCCACTTTGTCGCTCTTGAGATCGATGCTTTCGTCCTTCTTGAACTCGTCGATGAGCCAGTCGATGATCTTTTCGTCGAAGTCGTCTCCTCCGAGCAGGGTGTCTCCGTTGGTGGAGAGCACTTGGAAGACCCCGTCGCCCAATTCGAGAATGGACACATCGAAGGTTCCTCCTCCCAAGTCGAAGACGGCGATTTTTTTATCATGGCCGCCCTTGTCGAGGCCATAAGCTAGGGCAGCGGCAGTGGGTTCGTTGATGATGCGAGACACTTTGAGCCCAGCGATTTCACCAGCATCTTTTGTGGCTTGGCGCTGCGCGTCGTTGAAGTAGGCGGGCACGGTGATCACGGCTTCGGTTACTTCTTGACCCAAAAAGCGCTCGGCATCTGCCTTTACCTTTTGCAATACCATTGCAGAAATTTCAGCAGGTCGACGCTCCTTTCCTTCGAGTACAATTTCCACCTCACCCTTCTTGCCCTTTTTGGTGTGGTAGGGAAGGCGTTCAACGATTTCTTTCACTTCGTCGAATTGGCGCCCAATCAAGCGTTTTGCAGAGAAAATGGTGTTCTCTTGGTTCATCACAGCTTGGCGTTTGGCAGGCTCACCTACAAGACGTTCACCATCTTTGGTGGCCACAATGGAGGGGGTGGTGCGCTTTCCTTCTGCGTTTGCAATTACGGTTGGATCTCCTCCTTGCATTACGGCAAAACAGGTGTTGGTGGTTCCGAGGTCAATTCCAATGATTTTTGACATAATTCAGGTACGTTTAAATTAGCACTCGCAATTATAAAGTGCTAAAAATGAGGGGTCAATATTATTTTTTTGCCAGAGGCATTCCTGGTCCTTTCGTCAGCATTTCATCTTTCAAAACGTTTGCAATTGTTTTTAAAGTCGATAGGTCGTTGCACCCTTTTATATCAAGCTTTTTCCCAAGATGAGTGGCAAGCGCTTCAGTTGCTTTTTTTAGTTGGTTCACTTTTGATTTAGGGTCCAAAGGTCTACAGCTTCCATCTTCTGGCAAGGCAAGCGCCCGGTCCAAGTTTGTGATCAAGGTCTGTTCTACGGTTGGTGTTTCTTGGAGCACCTCTGTTACAGCGGCCTGGACCTTGTGCTCATGGGTTTCAACCATCGGCTCCCTTGAACCACAGGAGAGGAGGGTTGCAGCCAGGAAAAGGGTGTGTGGTTTTTCCATAAAAAATTTTGGATCAATACCGAATCATAACAAAAAATAGCTACTCGTCAAAAATAGTCTGTGTCTACAGGATAGAAACCGTGAAGCCTAGAGAGTAGGTTCCACTAGGCTGACGTCCAGGCACTACTTGTGACAAACTGATGTCAGTCATGTCCCAACTGCAATACGTGGTGGCTGAAGAACCTCCAGTGAGCAGAGTGATGCTGGAAACTTGTGTGGCCACTTCTTGGAAGGCGGCGCTGGAACCCTTGGTTATACCTGTGCTTGGAGAACAGGTGTCGTCATCTGGAATACCAGCGACTGTCGCCACGCTCGGGTTGATGGTGAGGCGGCCTCCCTTGGTGTCGGTGTCGGCGTCGTCCGTACCTGTGGTTCCGGAGTCATTGAAGTCGTAGGTGACGGAACCGGTAGTCCAAAGCGCGGTGGTTCCGCTTGTTGCTGCAATCGAAACGGTCCATGTGGCATCTGAAGTCGGATTTGAAACGCGGATTTTTTGGCTAGCCGTTCCCATGGTACCTGTACCTGTTTGGTAGGTGCTGCTGAAGGTCAATCCTGCAAAAGAGACACTGGGGCTGCCTACAGAAGCGCCATCGCTATCTACAAAATCCACGGCTTGAACACCGTCGGAGATCGTTTGACTCAGAGAAACTGTGTTTGCCGCGTAAGCAATTCCAACCTGTAAAAGGAGGAAAAGGGAGCTCAACTTGAGCCCAAGCGAGAGTGATTTTTCTAGTTTTGTTTGCATTTTTGTATCACCAAATTATAGCAGAAGGTTGGCTTGTTGAAAAGAGTTGCTGCTCAATAGGGCACTGGCGAAGAAGTTGAAGAACGACTGAATGAAGTTCAAAATGAGATTTTTAACCCGTATAAAGGTGTTTTGAATGGAGAAATCTTCTTTCGTTGGGAGGAGACTAGGCTGTTCTTCTGCATCTTCGTGCTGGTCTATGCCTAAATGATGTCTTGGAGCTTCGATAAGTTCTGGAGCTAAAACGGGCACGTCTTTTGGGTCAGCTAGTTCTTCCTGGCTTTCGGGGGAAGAATTCAGTTCTTCAGAAAGAGGGTTTTTGGGAGTTCGGGATTTCTCTTCGGAACTTGTAGCTTGGCTACTTTCTTCACGATCGACCTTTTCTTCGCCTTGAACTTCAATTGTGGGTTGAATTGGAGTTTCTCCTAAAACTTCGGAACTGTCTTCAGGTGTAGGGATGACTTCGGTCACAGGGTCTTCTACAAGCTCTTCACTCTCTTCAGAGTCTTCGGTGTCTTCTTGATCTCGTTCTCCTCGGGCGCGATCTGGATAACGAGGCTCTTCCTCGTCTTCCACTTCAACAGGTGGTTCCTCTTCAGGGGCTGGTTCTTCCTCAGGGGCTGGCTCTTCTTCGCCTCCGCTGATGGTCATGGAAAACTCAATCACGCTGACTGTGAAATTTTGATTCTGCAAACCAAAAATAAGCACAAGCGAAGCTAGGAGGGAGAGGCTGGCAATTTTCAGAAATAAACGCATCCCGTTATTTTAACAGATTTGATCTGAAAAGTACACCTTCACTTTCCCCAGGGACTTCAATAGAATGTGTCCGTTATCCACCGCCGTGCACACTTTCTTCAAATTTCGTCAGGGTCTTGCTTTGAGCCTTCTCCTCAGCATTTTTTTTGTGTTTTCCGCAAAGGCGGCAAATTATGGAGGGGTTGGGGGCTCACCTGCGAACCCAGACCCTAACGATCCACGCACCAAACAATGGTTGATTTACACCTTGCAGCCTGGTGAAAGCGTGGAAGACGCAATTGTTGTTAAGAACACCACGTCGGAAGATGTGGTCGTGAAACTCTATCCTGCAGATTACGTAGCCAGTACTGACGGGGGGTTTGCACTAGAGCAAGAAGTAGAGACTCGCGATGAGGTTGGAAGTTGGGTGGAATTGTCTGAAACATTGATTCCTCTGCCCCCCAGTTCCGAAGCTACGGTACCTTTTAAACTCACTGTGCCCAATGACCCTAGTTTAGATGTAGGAGAGCATATGGGTGGGATTTTGATTCAACAGATCAAGGAGGGTGAGGGGGAAGCTCAAGGTGGACTTCAGATTCAGGTTCGTACTGGTGTGCGTATTTATGTAACCATCCCTGGAGAGGTTCGTGAGGAGCTTGAAATCAGCCAGTTTGGAATAGAAATGGACCGTGAAACCCGCGTGGGGGTGCTCAGCACTTCGGTAAAGAATTCAGGGAATGTGAGTGAGGCAGTCCTCATTCGGTCTCGCATTGAGCACAAATGGCCTATCTTAGATAAAATTTTCCCAAAATTGCCTCAAGAGAATGAGCGCAGTTTGCAGGTGATTCGTGGTGATGAACTCATTTCGCACTTTGAGTTTGAGCTTCCTTGGTTGAGTTGGGCAACTTTTTCCGCAGAAGTGGAATACACAAATAAGGACGGAGAGGTGGAAACCTTGAAGGTTGACTCTTTCCAACGATGGATTTTACCTCCAAAAACTTGGCTCATGAGCACTGGAATTGGAATTTTG
>CAYLWB010000016.1:4683-15198 GCA_964387375.1 uncultured Candidatus Peribacteria bacterium
ACGATGGATTTTACCTCCAAAAACTTGGCTCATGAGCACTGGAATTGGAATTTTGATTGGAGGGGTCTGTGCCCTACTTCTGATTGTTTTGCTCCTTCGCCGTGCATGGAAGAGGCGTAAAGCTCGTAAACAAACCCTTCAGAAGAAAAAATCTGCTCCAAAGAAAAAAAAGAAACGCTCATGAAGCATCCCTCCTTCAAGCTTTTTTTGACGCAGCTTTCCTTGGTTTGGTTTTTGGCTGGACTTTTGGTTTTCCCGATGCCCGTTTCTAAGGCCATTCGCCTCGACGAGACCACTTGGTATTTGCAAACCACCAGCGCCTCCAGTGCTTTTGGAACTACTGGCCCCACTCAAGAATATTCTACCGCTAGTGATTTAGATGCCACCTCTCCGACGTCTAAAACCACAGCCTTGGCTATGACGGCTACGCCTGGCACCGCTGAAGCCAGCGTGGCGGGTACAGAAACTTCGCTTATAGCAGGAGCTCTTTGGCTCCGTACTTTTCTTTCTCCAAAATTAGCTGCACAAACCATCCCTACTGGCACCACGTTTCGTTTTGAGGGAGCCTTGGCCGAAACTCTTCTCTCTGCAAACATGATTTTTCGTATCCATGTGTATTTATGGCGAGAGGGCAGTGGTTATGTGAGTTCTTTTTCGGATGGAGTGGCTCTCACTTCTTGTGGTGCGGAGCCAGCTGCAATAAACAGTTCCCGTAGCCAGGTTTGTGTGACTACGGCTACACTTGCGGATGTTTCTGTAAATGCTGGTGACCAAATTGCTTTTGAAGTTTGGGTTCATGCGAACAATGTGAGTTCCACTTCTTTTACTGGGACCATGTATTTTGGAGGAGACACTTTTATTGGGGATGGGACAGCATCTCATGTGGTCAGCGATGCCATGTCTTCTTTGACCGTAAATCGTGAATTGGATTTATATAATAATTCGGACATCACTACGGTTTGGTTTTTGAGCGGAACAAGCGCTGCCAGTGCATTTGGTCGGGATGGCCCCACTGCGGAATACAGTTCTGCTGCAGATGACATTCCTGCCACCCCTAGCACGAAGGGAACCGCCAAGAGCATGTGGGATACGGTGGGAACCAGTCAGAGTTCCTTGACTTTCACCGAGAGCTCTATTGTGACTCAAAAGGTCTGGATGGGTACGTTTCTTTCGCCTCTTTTGGAAGCACAAACCCTTCCTGCTGGCACTACGTTTCGTTATGAAGGGAGCCTATTGGAGAACGGTACGCCTGCGAACATGTTCACGCGTTTGCACATTTATCTTTGGCGAGAAGGAACTGGCTATGTGAGCTCTGTTTTCGATGGAGTTGCTGCCACCGACTGCGATGGAGAAGCAGGAATCACTCAGAGATCGATGGTTTGTGTGACTGCTGGATTAGGTTCCGATTTGACCGTACTTGCGGGGGATCAATTGGCTTTTGAACTTTGGGTTTTTGCAAATAATACGTCCACTACTGGCTATTCAGCGACGGCTTACTATGGAGGAAGTGAAATCATTGAAAATGGAGTGAGCGGGCACAATGTCACTTCTTCTCGCACGGCAGTGACTGCCTCTGCCGTGATCAACCTCCTCACGACCACTGGTGTGGATATCGTGGATTCCAATGGAGATTCTGTGGCATCTCCAGGAGTGACTTTTGTGACAGGAACCTACTCACCTTTGGCGCAAACTACAACGGCGACTTTGGGAGCTTCGAGTGCCAAACTCCGTGTGGAAACCTGGGGAGCCAGCAACACCTGGACGCTCTCTCTTGCCCCCACGTCTGGGGCTACTGCCTATTGGTCCAATGCATCCAATCGCAAATACGACTTCAATGATGCAGGGACGGGCCTCGACGGTGCGGATGCCGATTCCTTTGGAGGACGTTTAACGGTTGATGCCAGTGGGTCTACGGTGGCTGCGGCCTATGGTTGTTCCAGTACTACAGGTTTGACCAAGGGTTCTTCCAGCAGCTTTGCGGAAGGTTCTGTAGATAGCGTTTCTTTATTAATTGCAGGCAGTTCAGCTTCTTATAATTGTGCCTGGGACCTTACGGGAGTGAGCCTTTCTCAAGTCATCCCTGGGTATCAGGGTGGAGGAGGAGCGTATTCACTAGGCATGACGCTTTCTATTCTTTAGCAGCCTCTGGAGCACCACCCACCATGACTTTGGCGGGACGCAAGGTTTTGCCGTTGAAGCGGTAACCGCGCTCAAAAATTTGAATCACTGTTCCAGGCTCGCCTGCTCCTTGCAGTAGAACTTCATGTTGGTGGGGGTCCAGGGGCACGCCCACCGTGTCAATGACCTCTAGACCTAGACGCCCTAAAGTTTCAATGAGATTTCTCTCGATGTTTTTAAGGCCCTTGGTCCATTCGTGGTCCTTGAACTCTTCGGGTTCGGCCTCAAAGGCACGTTTTAAATTGTCCAGTGCAGGGAAAAGAGCTTCTAAGAAGTCCTTGTTTGCGTAAACCTTCAGCTCGTTGTGCTGTTCTTCTGTGTGCCGTTTAAAGTTCTGGAAATCAGCCATGGTCCGTTTTGCAATTTCCGTCATTTGGACCAGTTCTGCCTGGAGTTTTTGGAGGTCGTCGTCTTCTTGGGTCATAATTGTTTAGTTTCTAAAAGAGTACGGACTTCGCCGAGTAAGGCGCTATTGAAAGCATAAGGCATGCGTTTTGGGCCTAGGATTCCCATGCGGCCTTCGTAACCATCTGCATTGTAGCTGGTTACAATGAGGGAGCAGCTGTCGATTCCTTGTAAAATATTTTCTTCTCCAATGAAGATGCGTGGTTTTTCTTCGAGTTCAAGGGCGGCTAAACCGCTGAGAAAGTGCTTTTGGTCCTCAATCACCTCCATGACCTGGCTGGCTTGCATGGGGGCTTCTAAAAATTCAGGCTGACGGAGCATTTTGGAAAAGCCCATAAAAAAGGTTCGCTCGCTGTCGGGAATGGTAGCAAAAGCGATGTTTGGAGTGGCTTGACTGAGCAAAGAAACAGCCTCATGAACCTGTTGCTTAGCGTGGTGAGCACGGTGCTGTTCTCGAATGCTCTGGAGGGCTCTTTGGGCTACTGTTTTTGCCAAATTGTAATCAGCGAGTTCATCCACGTAGAGGCGGTAGCCTTTGTCTGTAGGAACGCGGCCTGCGGAGGTGTGAGGCTGTGTGATGAGCCCCTCTTCTTCGAGTCGGGCCATGTCATTGCGGATAGTGGCTGGACTCACTTTAAAGTTGTAACTCAAAATGATGGTCTTGGAACCAACAGGTTGGGCCGTCTTCACAAAGTGGTCGATGATAGCCCCTAGAATCAGGTTTTTGCGGTCGTCGCTCATAAGACAATTGCACTTATTTTATACCTTTTCCAGGAGAGAGGGGCAAGGTTCTTGTGTAAAGTCTCGAGATTTGTTAGGCTTGGACAAGCCATTAATCCATTTGCCATGCCAGATGATTTTGAAGTTTTTAGTGCCGCTCCAGAACAAGTAGACCCTTCAGCAGAGCTTACGCAGCTTCTTGTAGAATGTTCACCTTCTGAGGCCGAGTTAGAAGAGCAGATTCGCAGATTAATGAAAAATGAACAGTTGGACGACAAGCGTTTTGATATTGAGTTTATGCGTCAGTCTCAAGATGTTCCTCCTGGACTCGATCTTCCTGCACTCTTGCCTGGCCACGTTCATGTATGGATCAAGCCTATTCCAGAATTGGAATCTGGGGATGCAAAAGAGGATGATTGGAGGTATTTGACTGGTCCCGTCTTGGATAGCCTTCAACAACGCTGGCCCAGTGCCACCTATAGGGGTGAACGTTATGAACATCCAGGTTATATTATCATCCCAAACCTGAAGGTTGAAGTTCCTACAGAAGCACCCAAGAAATAGGCGCTTACTTCTCCTGTTCGGCCATGTATGCCACCAGGTCAATGCAGCGGCGGGAGTAGCCCCACTCATTGTCGTACCAGGCGAGGACTTTGGCCATGTTTCCTCCAATTACGCGGGTTTCTAGAGAATCGAAAACGCTGGAGCATTCTTCTCCGCGGAAGTCGGTAGAAACCAAGGGGAGGTCGGTGTAGCCAAGCACACCTTTTAAGGGGCCCTCAGCAGCAGCTTTCATGGCAGCGTTAATGGTTGCTGCATCCACGCTCTTTTTAAGGTTCACTGTTAGGTCCACGAGAGAAACCACGGGTACAGGCACACGAATGGAGGTTCCATGGAGTTTACCTTTCAAATTGGGAAGCACATCTCCAATGGCCTTGGCGGCTCCGGTGGAGGTGGGCAACATGTTTTCGGCCGCAGCTCGGGCTCGGCGGAGGTCGGAATGGTCGTTGTCGTGTAGATTTTGATCATTGGTGTAAGCGTGCACGGTGGTCATGAGCCCATTTTCAATGCCAAAGGCTTCGTCCAAAACCTTGGCTACCGGCGCCAAACAGTTTGTGGTGCAGCTCGCATTGGAAAGAATAAAGTCGGTCTTGGGGTTGTATTCGGCATGGTTCACGCCCAGCACAATGGTGCGGTCGATGGCGTCTTTTGCAGGAGCAGAAATCAGAACACGCTTGGCGCCTGCTTTAAGATGAAGCCCTGCGCTTTCTCTACTGCGGAAGGCTCCGGTACATTCAATAACCACATCGATGTCCAACTCTTTCCAGGGAAGCTCTTCAGGGTTACGGTTCTGCACTAGGACGTATTCTTTTCCATCTACAGTGAGTTTTCCTGGTTCACCCTTCACCTCCATGGGAAGTGTTCCATAGAGACTGTCGTACTTTAAAAGATGAGCAGTTTGCTTTGGATCACCCAGGTCATTTATAGCCACAATGTCAATCTTTGGGTTGAGCAAATTGGCCCGAAAAATCATTCGTCCAATCCGGCCAAAACCTGTGATGGCAACACGCATTCGGTGAGGGGTTAGCGATAAAAATCGCTCAGAGTATAGAGCGCGTTTTTAAAAAAGGGAAGGCGGGGATTAGGCTTGGGTACGGTTGAAGATGGATCGGTGTGCTGTGCGAAACTCACCCAAAATGGACTCCAGGTTGTTTGGTGTTTTTTGCCCTGTTAAGGTAAGCACCTCTCCTCTGTGCCCATAGGCAATGCCAGAGAAAACGGGACCATCGATCTGAGTGACCGTTACCGTCTTGAATCCTTTTCTAGCTGACTGCTCTAGTCTTTCTGCAAATGGGTCGGTGACAAGCCAACCGTTCTGTGTTTCACCCCCTGCTAACCGTCTGATTTCACCCAACATTCTTCGCTCACGTCTGGTGAGTGGTCTCAATGTTGGGTCTTGGCTTGGTTTTTCAGGCATATTTTAGGTGAAAAAGCAGATTTATTATAACGCATAATTTATTTACGTCAAATATATTAAGAATGTGCGCGTGCACAGATTTGGAGCGAATTTATGGCTTCAATAGCCCATTTGCCCTTCAAGCCCTTTGACTTTCTGCTATTTTTCTTTACATTGGCCTCAATGAGTCTTGCCCAAGATGCTGCCCGCGTTCTACACGAAGGGGGAGTGGTTGCCCACCCCACCGAGACCTGTTATGGCCTGGCGGTGGATATTTTTCAGCGTGCGGCGGTGGAAAAACTTTATCGGCTTAAAAAGATGCCCTTCGACAAACCGGTGAGCCTATTGGTAAGAGATTTGAAGGAGGCACAACAATATGGCGAGTTTTCACCTAAGGCTCTGGAACTGGCTAAAAAATACTGGCCAGGCCCACTTACACTTGTGGTGCCACGTTCTTCACACTTGCCTTTTTGGATCAACCCAGGTCATCCCACAGTTGGGTTTCGGGTGAGTTCTAATAAAAAGACCCGAGAAATGATCGAGGCTTTTGGTGGCCCCATCACCACAACCAGCGCGAATGTGAGTACTCAGCCTCAGGCCTATGAGGTGCAGGCGTTTTTGGATCAAGGGCTGCAGCCGGACTTTGTGATCAACGGGGGAAAATTGGCCGAAACGGCCCCCTCCACTATTGTAGAAGTTCTTGGAGATCAACTCCGAGTTTTGAGAGAAGGCCCTTTGGCGCTGGAGTGAGTGAGAACTCACCACAAGATTTCGTGCGTGAGTTAAAATGCACACACAAATCGCTCTTTGCGTATAAAATTGTTATACAATTTGAGTTCTTTTTTGCAAGGATTTTTAGAGTGGACATACTCACCCTGTTTTCCAGATTAGCTTTGGACAGCGATCTGTGTTTGGCGTACACAAAATGTGTACAAAAAATCTGCAAAACTTGTGGAAAATCTTGACGGTCTGAACTCGCCGTCCTAACGTGTGCTCACTTTCCACGCTCGTTCAAAAAACTTACTCAGGGCTTGTGCACAAAAATGATTCAAGTTTAGAGCTGCAGCATGATCCTGTTCTTCTCCCAGAAAGCCTTGAGCTCATGGGGCTTAAGGAGGGCAGTGTCGTGGTTGATGGCACTCTTGGTCTTGGTGGGCACAGCCGAGCTATCCTGCAGGCTATCGGACCTACAGGTCATCTCTACGCTTTTGATCTGGATGAACGCAACAGTGCGATCGCCCGGCCCAGACTCGAAGAGGTGGGAAAGAATTTCACGATACTTCATGCTTCCTTTCGTTCCTTAACAGATCGGCTCAAGAGGGAAGGGGTGTCCCAAGTGGACGCAATTCTCTTTGATCTTGGACTCTCGTCCCCACACGTGGACGATGCGTCGCGCGGTTTTTCTTTTTTAAAGGAGGGCCCTCTGGACATGCGCTTTGATGCCAGCGGGGGACCCACAGCTGCAGACCTTTTGAATCGTGCCAGTGAAGCGGAGCTTGCCGATATTTTCTTCAACTATGGAGAAGAGCGGAAAGCACGTCGCTTGGCCCGAACCATCGTCGAACGTCGCAAGAAACAGCCTTTAAAAACCACGCTGGAACTCACAGCTTTAGTGGAAGAGGCGGTGGGGAAGGGCAAACCTGGTAAACACCGGGCTGCCCCAATCTTTCAGGCCTTACGCATGGCCGTGAATGAGGAACTCATTGCTTTGGAGCTTGGCCTTAGTCAAGCTATTGAGCTCTTAGCTCCTAACGGACGTCTGGTAGTGATCAGTTACCACTCTTTGGAAGACCGCTGTGTCAAGCAGGCCTTCCGGTTACTTGCCACTGACCAAATCGATCCGACTGATATTTACGGTCGCAGAGTCCTAAGACCGAAGAGCCTTTCCCTCTTGACCAAAAAGCCGATCCTTCCCACCGAGGAGGAAATAAAACGAAATCCTCGGGCCCGCAGCGCCAAATTGCGCGCTGTACAGAAATCCAGCCTATGAACGCCACATATCAACTTCTTCAAAACCTCTTTCTTCGGAACGAGCGCGTTAGCCTTCTTTCTTTAGGAGGGCTCATGATCACAGCCATGGTATTCATGATTGTTGTCTCACTCGCCGCTTTGAACAACAAAGCAACCAAAGGCTATGTGGTGAATCAACTTGAACAAGAACGTCAAGAACTCGTTGCCGATGGTGAAGTGACCGACATGATGACGCTTTACGCCCGCTCCATGAGCAACATGGAAGAACGCGCCTATGAACTGAACATGCGCAAAGCCCCCGATGACCGCATTGCCTACGTGCTGCCGGTCACTGTGGTGGCTCAAAATTAAATAACGAAACCCATTTAGGGGTTAAGGGGAAATCACACAAGCTCTCTCGAAAGGGGGAGCTTTGTGCTGTGTAAAGCAAGCAGAGAGGCCTTAAGCCTTCATCAGCTTTTCAAAATGTGCCAGGGCCTGGGGCAGCTTGGAATACACTTCCTTTGCTAGGTCTTCTTTGTAGGTGTGGCTGGTGAGGTTGCGCATGTTTGTCATTTCAAGCCAGTAATCATCGTAATCCAAAAGACCCTGTTTGTAGGCAACTCTAAAGCAGTCTTTTGGTCCTTGGCATTGAATGCCCTTTTCTTCGATCAGGAGCGTTTTTAAAAACTTCCAAGAAAGGTCGAAGCAAAATTCAAAGCGTTGGATGCATGCGTCTCGTACAAACTCGGTGTTTTCTTCTGCTAGAGCTTCTTTGAGCCGAGCAATTGCACGTTGGAACTGTTTTCTTACTGCTTCAGTTTTTGTCATTGGAGAGGGTGAATGTGTTGAAGAGCGATCTGGCGAAACTCTTCTGAAACTTGTGTAAAATCTACTAAATCAATGGTGTAAAGAAAAGGCAAATCTTCAAGGTCTTCACGAATGCGAGTCATGGTTGCTCCAGGAACAGGACTTTTTCCTTCAATGCCCAAATCAATGTCGGATTGCGGAGAATGGGTGCCACTGACCCTTGAGCCAAAAAAGAATACGCGGTACGCCGAGAGCTCGATGTGTTTGCTCAAAACATCCAAAATGGTTTTGGAGAGAGTTTCTAAGGCTATGTGTTCCACTTGCATGCTTTGATTATAAGGTGAGGCTGAGTGGATGGTCAATTGGGTGCTGGACTCGCACAAAAGCTTGACATTTTTGTTTAAAAGTGTTTTATTTGCGTCTTAGTTTTTTTCATAATTTATTTTATGGCTAGACGTCAAAATCCAGAAAGAAGTCCCGGGCCAGAGGCATCAGTTGAAGTAGCACAAGCTTTTCCTCGTAGAGCCTCTACGACTCTTTCTCCAGATCATCCTGAATATGTTGAGTGGACTGCAGCATTTTTACAAGATCTTGGTTTTGAGTCTTATATGCCTTTGCCTGCCATGGAAGCAGGTGAAGCCCAGGCAGTTGCTTTGTCTCTACACAGGACCGAGCTGGACGTTCTTCTTGACCAGCCTTTGGAGCTAGGACAGGTCACTCAATTGAAGAATGCTAGGTTAGGCGGGGCTAGTTTAGGCGGGTTATCTTTAGCTGGTGAAGTGGTGGTGACTTTGGGAAAGATAGCAGATATAAAAAAGAGACGAGAGGCGTTTGATCAGCATTTTGCAGAGACAGGTCTTTCTGCTCAAATAGACGCTTCTTTTGAAGAGGAACTCCAAAAGTATCGAGCTCTGGCGGCAAAGCTTCGTGATACTGCAAAAGACCTGGGAATGTCTGACGAATTGGCTGCAGATTTGACGACACTTGAAGAACAGATCTCTACTCTTGGCATTCTGCCTCAAGACGTGAAGGCAAGGTTCATTGCGAGCGAGCAATTTCGTGTTATGTCAGCAGAAGGCGTTACAGACAACGAAGCTTTTGAAGGTTTAACTGTATCAACTGGCCCCAAAACCACTCTTGAGCACATGCAAACTGCTTTCAAGGCTGTTTTTGCACAAATTGGTGGAGCTTTTGTTCGAACCCTTGATGAGCTTGACCGGCGTGTTCCTTCCATTCTTGCAGAGCGTGCAGAAGCAGCTAAGGCAAGTCATGCTCACAGAGAGAAGGAAAACAGAAAAGCCTTTCATACAAGGGTTTTGAAAGCCATAGCTGATAAAGAACGCGCTGAAAAGCGGGCAGCTATTCCTGCCAGAGCTCAGGAGGCGTTGGATGCTATTGTAAATGGTGTTCTAACAGTGAGGACGCATAGGGCACGCGCTAGCATCGGTGACCTCTTGCAAGGAGGAGTAGAGAGGGGTGGAGAGGCTGAGCAAACTAATGTATCTGCTTTCCTTGCTCTTTTGCTTGAGTTGACCGAATCAGAGGCTGAATTACCTGTCCAGGAATTGCATGCCACGTTTGAAGCCTTGAATGGAACTCGCTCCGCTAATACATCAGATAACCTTTTGAATGGCCATGATACCTCCTTGAAAGAAAGGGTGCGTTTCGCCTTGGCAACTCTAAAGACTCGTGAAGACGGAGCTCTTGCTGGACTGGTAGAAGCACCTGAAGATGCATACTCTCGAGAAAGAGCAAATGTTGCAGTAAGGCATCGTATTTGTGGTCAAATGTTGGTTTTGGCACATCGTTTTCCTGCTGGTGAGGCTCGTGATGCTGTACTAGACCTCTTGAAGAAACTGGAAGCAGCGATCGTTGAACCCAAGAGGCCTGAGCTTACACTCGCAGATATTGAGAGAGGCGTAGCTGACCGTGTGGTTGGTACTATTGAAGCTCTTGAGAGCAGACTAACAGTTGTACTGGAAAGACAGGGTAGCTCAGTTGATCGAGCGGTTGTTGATTTGAGAGCAGAACTCACTACTGCCAAAGCTAGACTCGCTTCGCTGGAATCTGGTGTAGGTAGAGTATTAAGTGGTGTGCAAGGACTCCGTGCTGTAGTGGATCGGCTTCCCTCTAATACTGAACTTTCTGCTATGGCGACCCAAGTGGTTAATGAAGCAGTGGGTAGAATTACACCTGTTGTCCATGTTCCAGATGATACGGTGACTTACCTTCTCAATGCTGGGCGCAGAGAGGGGCAAACCCAGATGCCTGTAAGATGGGCAGCCCTGTTTGCAGGTTTTCTTGGGTTTGCGGGCGTGACTTTTGGTCTTGCTGGTGGACTTGTGCTTGGCAATGTTTTAACTCAAAAGAAGGAGGTGGCAGCTGCTGCCCCTGCACCCGCCGCGGCCCCTGCACCACGTGTAGTCAGTGTTCCAGCACCTAGTGCGCCAGCTCCTGCGGCTAAAGCTGCTCCAACAGTAGCCCCAGCTTCTAAT
>CAYLWB010000016.1:15298-21398 GCA_964387375.1 uncultured Candidatus Peribacteria bacterium
TAGTGCGCCAGCTCCTGCGGCTAAAGCTGCTCCAACAGTAGCCCCAGCTTCTAATCCCCAGAGTGTACCTGGTGTGGTTCGCTTGACTCTGCCGACTCCTCCAATGACTTATGTTCCTGCTCATGGAGGAGACCTGCAATTGAGTTTCGTTTGTACTGAGGCACGTGTTTCTGGCGCTCCTGTAGCTCGAGATAGGCAAAATATGGCAGTCCCCAATACAAACGGCCAGTGGCCTGGGTATCCTCATGTTGAGGTGGTAAACCTCTGCGTGGGCCAGTCAAATGGAGCGTATATGCTCCCATTGAACAAGACTAGATAAAAGAATTCATTAAGCCTAAGCAAAAGAGCTCGCTTGTGGCGAGCTCTTTTGGTCTAGAATTTGCCCTGCTTTCGTGGCAGAATCTTAGCAGTAAATACCCCTAAACCTCCTCTATGGATTCAGCCACTTTGACTTCTGTTGCCAAGGCCATGGTCGCTCCTGGCAAAGGCATTTTAGCCATTGATGAAAGCAGCTCAACCTGCCAAAAGCGCTTCGACAGTGTGGGTGTGGAATGCAGCGAAGAAAACCGTCGTCAATACCGCCAACTGCTTGTTTCGGCTCCTGACTTAGAATCTGCTATCAGTGGCATGATTCTTTATGACGAAACCCTGCGTCAAAAAGCGGACGATGGCACTTCTTTTGTGGATGTGCTCAAACACAAGGGCATCCTCCCTGGAATCAAGGTGGACAAGGGTCCCAAGGATTTGGCTCTGCATGCTGGGGAAGTGGTCACCGAAGGGCTCGATGGGCTCCGTGACCGTTTGATTGAATATAAAAATCTTGGTGCCGCTTTTGCCAAATGGCGCGCCGTCATCACGATCAAGGGAGACAGTTTACCCACGCAGGCTTGTATCGTGGCGAATGCTCATGCATTGGCACGTTATGCCGCGCTCTGCCAAGAAGTGGGTCTCGTGCCCATGGTGGAACCTGAAATCATGCTCGATGGAGATCACAGCATTGAACGCTGTCATCAAGTGACCGCAGAGACCCTCAAAGAACTGTTCCGTCAACTCAATGAACAGGGTGTGCTCCTAGAAGGAACCATTCTGAAGGTGAGCATGGTGCTTGCCGGAAACAAAGCCAGCACTCAAAGCTCCATGGCCGAAATCGCACAGCACACCGTGAAATGCCTCACTGAAAACGTGCCCCACAATTTGGCTGGAGTTGTGTTTTTGTCAGGTGGACAAAGCGAAGAAGCTTCAACCTTGAATCTCGATGCAATGAACCGCCTCGGCAGTTTGCCTTGGCCACTCAGTTTTTCTTATGGACGTGGCATTCAAGCACCCGCCCTGGAACTCTGGGCCAAAGACACCAAGGCCAACGTGGCCAGTGCTCAAGCTGTGCTCGTGCACCGATCCAAAATGAATGGGCTCGCCGCTCAAGGCAAATACTCTCCTGACCTCGACCATCTATGATTTCTGAATTCCTCCAAAAAAAAGGAGCCTCCACCGAATTGGCCCAGCTCATGATCGACCTCCTCGATGCCGTTGAGGAGATCTCTGGCGCCATTGATCACAGTGTGATGGGCAGTGCTGGCACTCAAAACGTATTCGGAGAAGAGCAGGCTGCACTGGATGTGCGTGCAGAAAAAATCATGTCTGAGCATGCCAAAAATTGCCCTTTTGTGGTGGCCTATGGCAGTGAAGAACTGGACGAGTTGATGGACGCAAATCCTGACGGTCAATTCAGTGTTTTTTATGATCCACTCGATGGCTCCAGTCTTATCGATGTGAACCTTTCTGTAGGAACCATTGTGGGCGTGTATGAAGGAGCCAATGTGCTGGGACGAACGCCTCGTTCTCAAGTAGCCGCCCTTTTCGCCGTTTATGGGCCCCGCGTTACAGTGATGCTTACGGTGGGCAATGGCACCCATGAACTTGTTTTAGTCGGCCCTGGTGAGTGGGAAGTCTTCAAGGAAGAGGTAGTGATGAAGGGCGATAAAAAATACTTCGCTCCCGGCAATCTGCGCGCCACTAAGGAACGCGAAGACTACTTCAAGCTTGTGGAAACCTACATGCGTGAGCAATACACCCTGCGCTATTCTGGCGGCATGGTGCCCGACATCAACCATATCCTCAAAAAGGGGAATGGAGTATTCCTCTACCCAGGCATGCCCAGCGCGCCCGATGGCAAGTTGCGTTTGATGTACGAGTGCGGTCCAATGGCCATGCTCATGGAACAGGCGGGTGGAGCCGCCAGCAATGGCAAGGAAGCTATTTTGGACTTGCCCATTGAAAGTCTGGTGCAACGCACGCCGATTTTCATTGGAGATAGCAAAGAAGTAGAAAGGGCTGTTGAAGCGCTCAGCACCTAGGTGTATGCTTCTCCCACGCCAAACCACGCCAACATGTCTACGCCTGCGCCCGAAATTGACGATCTTGTCGTAGCCGCTCAAGAAGGCGATAAAGAAGCTTTTGGAGAGGTTTATGATCATTTTTTTGATAAGATTTATCGCTATGTCTATTTTCGTGTGACTGCTGAAGAAGTGGATGACATTGTTGAAAACGTCTTCATCAAGGCGTGGGTAAATTTGGAAAAATACGAGAAGCGTGATTGTAGTTTTGGTGCATGGATTTTTCGCATTGCGCACAATGCTGTGATTGACCACCGACGCACACATCGCTCTCTTTTGCCAATTGACCCTGCTATCGAAGACCGTTCTGACCGTAGTGCTCCTCGTGAGCAAACACAAAAGCAAATTCTTGCCAATTTGATTCGCGAAGAGCTCAAGCAACTCAAAGAACCTTATCGTCAGGTGGTGGCACTCAAATTCCTTACAGGCCTTTCTAATGCAGAAATTGCAGACATTTTAGGTGAGCGGGAAGGCAATGTAAGAGTCCTTCAATTCCGTGCGCTTAAAGAATTGCGGCAACGCCTGGAAGAACGTGGGATTCAATCCAATTCATTTTTGTAATAAAAGCTAACCTGAATCGTTTTAAAGAGCATATGCAAGATCCTTCTGAATTTTTCTCTCAAGATGAGCTCGATGCGGCTAAAAAACGCATTTGGAATAAGATGCAGGGGAAATTGCCAGAACGTGGATATAGCGCTTTTCAAGCCGAAGTTTCTGCTTTGAAAGAGGACGCACGTTCTTTGCGAGTTTCTCGTTTGGATCGTGTGCGTTCTAAAGAGCGTCTTTTGGATCTTTTGCCAGAGAGGGTTTCTCAGCCCTGGTCTTTCTGGCTCTTTCCTAGAAAAGTCTTGGCTTTTTCCAGTTTGGGGCTCTTTTTGAGCATGATCTTTTTGCCTCTCTTTCAAACCATGCCTTTGGCTTCTGCTGAACGTGGAAATGTCTTGACTGTCGCGCAGGGTAAAGTGTTTGTAGATGGGGTCTTGATTGAGAACAAAATCTTGGTGGAAGAGGGCAGTTTTATCACCACAGAGCCAGGAGCCATGGCACATATTGAATTTGCTGATGACAGCCGTGTGAGTCTTGCACCCAGTACCGAAATTGAACTTTTGGCTTTGGACAGCAATCCAAACAATAGTGCAGATAGTGAAATGCTCATAGAAACCCGTAAAGGCCGTGTTTGGGTTCAAGTGTTGAACCTGGTGGGAGATTCTTCTTTCACGGTTCTTTTCCCCGATGGGCAGGTGACTGCACAAAAGGCTAGTTTCGATCTCCAGGTTGACCAAAAAGGAATGGAATTGCAAATGGCCCAAAACCTGGCTGATGTTTTGGTTGTTGGCAAGCAAACCTATAGTGGCACTTTAGGTCAGGGCGCTCAGATGCGACTTCAAGGAGAAGATCTTCTGCTTGGAGAACTTTCGGAAACATCCAAGGAAGATGTGTGGTGGGATTTTAATGTTGCTTATGGGAAGGAGCATCTCCGAAAGGTGGATGCTGCCTATAAAAATGAACGTATTCAACGGGTGAATATTTTACCTGGACATCCTCTTTATAGATTCAAAACCTTCCAAGAGAGTTTACAGGAGGCATTCACATTTTCTAAGCCTGCTAAAGAACGCTTGATTGCTCAACATGCTGAGAACCGCCTGGCAGAAGCACAGGCTTTGGTGGACTTGGGGCGTGAAGATGAGGCACAGGTTCTTTTAGAAGCAACTTTGGATGATGCTGGAGAAGACACTGTGGTGGCTTTGTTGGACCAAACCCAAAAAGAACAGCTTGTAAACCAGTCACACGATACTGTTCTTATTCAGGAACAGTTGGCGGATAAAGTATCCGAGACCCAGGTGATTACATCTTCGCAGAGCCTTGATTTGATTCCAGATCTTTTGGAGGCTGGGGATGTGGATACAGCCATGGACTATCTCAAGGATTACCAAGAAAACGCCTTGTCCATTTTGGTGGAGTTACAATCTTTGCCCTTGGATGAACGTGAAGCTGTAATTGAAGAACTTTTGGCTCAGAAACTTGAAGACTTGCAAAAGCTTCGACTTATTGCTGGTCTCATGGATGATGAAAGTCTTTTGGAGACCCAGGCACAAGTTTATGAAGAAATGAGCTTGATGGTTCTTGGTTTGCGTGAAGAATCTCTCGAAGATCTTTCCGATTTCTTTGTGGACAACAATTATGGAGTTGAACTCCAAGAACAGGTGTACGAACAAGTGAAGGATTCTGTGGATCTTTCTCCTGCCTTGGAAGAGCAATTTGCTGCTGTTGAAGAAGAGCTAAAGGCTGAGGCTGATGGCGGTGTGATTTTAGACATGGAGCCCGTAGACGGGCGCTTTATTGAAGATTTAGTGGGGCAGCCCCATACCGATGAGCCCCAAGATGAGCCCGAGGGAAGCAAAGAGGCCACCAACAATCCAGAAACGCATGACGATTTGTGATTCTGGCCATCCTAAATGTTCAAAGTGATGGTGTAGAGGTGCAATGTGGAAAACCTTTTTTCCGAATAGGCGTTTTGAAGTGAGTTGAATGATTACGGAGAGGGTTTCGATTACAAAAACTGCCCCGATGAAAGGAAGAACCAACACGGTGTCTGTGAGCATTGCGATGACCCCCAACGTGGCTCCCAAAGAAAGAGCTCCGGTGTCTCCCATGTAAAAACGTGCAGGTGGAATATTGAACCACAAAAAGGCCAGTGTGCACCCTGCAATCACGGCACAGAAGGCCGCAAGAATGAAGAGGCTATGTGCATAGGCCAAGCCTCCATAGGCGCTAAAAGCAATAATCAACAAGCCTCCGGCCAGTCCATCGAGACCATCTGTAAAATTCACGGCATTGGCTGTTCCGCTAATGATGAAGAGAAAGAGAGGGATGTACCATGCTCCAATGAAGAAATCGCCCACGCCTGGGATGTGGATTTGGTCATAGCCGAGCTTGAAGTGAAACCACAGAGCTCCGAGTAATGCGAAAAGGAAAAGCCAGAAAAACTTAGGTCTGATGTTGAGACCTTTGCTGCGCCCCCACCCTTTAATTCCAAAGAGGTCATCGACTCCTCCGAGTAATGCGACGGTCACCAGTGTGAAAAGAGCCAAGTATGTTTCCTTACGGTTGATGAGCGAATGTTCAAAGACGCCCAAATAAGAGAGCAGACGGGAGAGGGCGACCACGGCTAGTGTGCTACCCCAAATCAAAATGCCGCCCATAGTGGGAGTGCCTTGTTTCTTCTGGTGCAATTGATTGAATAGCTTGGCTTCTTTTCCATCACTTGCAACTTCACGTATGTTCTTTCCCAGTTTCCACTTTAGCAAAAACTGATTGAAGCTGGGCGCACAAGCCATTGCGAGTCCAAATCCTAAAAACCCCGACCCCAAAACGAGAATCACATGTCGGACGGTTTCGGTGATCGGAAAGATATTCATTTTGAAAAAGTTTCACCAAATGAAAGCACGATACAGCCAATCAAGAAAGGCTTTTGTGTCACCAAAGCGGTTTTCACTGCCGAGCACCACGGTGATCACTTCGTGTCCTTCGGGGTTCTCAGCCCAGGTAGCTAGGTTCTCTTTCGCTTCAGGTGTTTTGCCTGTTTTTAGTCCTTTTATTCCATATTCACCTAGCAAGATATTTGTGTTTTTTAGGCGATGCTCAATGCCGCTTGCACTAATGACCAATAATTCTTTGTGCCCAACAATTTCACGAATACTGGGTTG
>CAYLWB010000017.1:0-20101 GCA_964387375.1 uncultured Candidatus Peribacteria bacterium
ACTCGAACCCGCGACCTCCTGCGTGACAGGCAGGCGCTCTAACCAACTGAGCTACTACTCCGCATTTTTTGCCCTTTTGAGAGCGGGTGAACTGTAGCAAATGCCTTTAGGCAGTGCAAATGAATTTATTGGCATGGTATGCTAGGGTACACAAGCACTAATTTTATTTCATGCGTATTGGAATTGACGCCCGAATCTACAGCACTCGTTTCACAGGGGTGGGGCGCTACGTAGCGGAGCTGATTCGCAACCTTTTGGAAATCGACAAGAAAAACGAGTATGTGATTTTTATGAACCGCGAGGGCTACGACAGCTTTGAGCCCAACACCAAACGGGTACAGAAAGTTCTAGTGAATGCACGGCATTACTCTTTTGCAGAACAGTTGAGATATTGGTGGATCTTGCGTAGCTACAAGCTTGACCTCATGCATTTTACACATTTTAACATGCCTATTTTGTATCGAGGCCCTAGCGTTGTGACCATCCACGACCTCACTTTGTCTTTTTTCCCTGGTAAAAAAATGAATTCTGCTTTTTACCGATTCGCCTACAACTTGGTCCTGCAAGGAGCTGTAAAGCATGCACGAAAAATCATCGCTGTTTCTGAAAATACGCGCAATGACCTTAAAGAGGTGGCTGGGGTGGAGCCAGGCCGAGTTGAAGTGATTTATGAAGGAGTGGATGGCCAATTCACCCCTAGAGAAAATGCCGAGGCCGTAGAACACACCCTTAAAAAATACGGTATTTCCCGCGAATTTATTTTATACACTGGTGTTTGGCGCAGCCATAAAAACTTGGTGAATTTGATCCGTGCGTTCAAACTGCTCCGCGAGGACGAAAGTTTTGAGGCTCAGCTTGTGATCACGGGAGAAGAAGATCCCTACTATCCCGAGGTGAAACGCACCGTTCAGGAAATGGGGCTCGAGCACGATGTGGTCTATGCTGGCCTTGTTCCAGAAGACGAGTTGGTGGCTTTGTACCAAGCTGCCAAGATTTATGCGTTCCCTTCTTTATATGAAGGCTTTGGGCTTCCTCCTCTTGAGGCAATGCGTTGCGGCACCCCTGTTGTGGCTTCCAAAAGCTCCTGTATTCCCGAAATATGTGGCGAAGAAAATGCCCTCTTTTTTGACCCCTACGACCCTCAAGATATGGCCCATGCATTGCAGCGAGTTTGGGTCGACCCTGAGCTTCAAAAACAGCTCCGTGACAGGGGTTTAAAACACAGTCTGAAGTTTTCTTGGGAGGACATGGCAGAAAAAACTCTCAAAATCTACGAAGAGGCTGCTGACCCTTTGAAAGCATGAGCTTCATTGATTTTAAAAAACTGCTCCCTGGCGCCATCGCACGTTACAACGTAGAACGTGAAACGCAGGCAGCCCACATTTGTGAACGGTTTCGAGAAGTCGCTCCCAGTATTTTAGGTAAAGAAGGAAGCACCTTGATGCGCCCTAAATATTTCAAAAGGGGCACTTTGACCATTGCGGTCCCTAGCAGTTTATGGGCACAGCGGCTTGTAATTCACCGACACGACCTAATCATGAAGCTGAATTTGAGCTTGGAACACGAGTGGGTGAACGAGATTCGACCTGTGGTGGAGACGGTTTAATGGCTGTGGGCTTGCTTTTCCGCTTTCAGCAGCACAGATGAACAAGAACGGGTCAGTTTTTAACAAAGAAAACCTGCTGGCCCGGCCTAGAGAAGAAGTTCACCTTGACAGTTTAGAGACTCTGCGTACAATCCTTACGCGCTTAAGGCGTTGTTTTAATAACCTTTGTTCACGTGCTTGTAATTCGATTGGCCCGCACCGGAAGACGTAATCAGGCTACTTATCGCTTGGTGGTGGCTGAAAAAGCTCGCCCTGTACAAGGAAAACACCTTGAGATTCTTGGTTTTTACAGCCCTGCTGAAAGCAAAAAGTTCGACTTTGAAATGGCTCGTGCAGAATACTGGATCGGAAAAGGGGCTCAACCTTCCGACGCGGCTGCAGCTCTAATGAAGAGTGCTGGCCTATCTGGAATGGAGAAGTTTATTGCTCCTCGCAATAAGAAACGTGCAAAGAAAAACCCTACTGAGGCTGAACTCGCCGCTGCGGCGCCAGCTCCTGTAGCTGCACCTGCAGAAACTCCTGCGCCCGCTGCTGAAGAAGCTGCGGCTTAGTCCTCTTCCACTCCTTTTAACGTCTTTCATATGACTGTACTTGATCCGAATGAAAGTCCTGCTCGCGATTTTGTCGAGTTTATCGTTAAGTCCATTGTGGATTTCCCAGAAGAAGTTGAGGTTACCCAGAGTGTAGACACCATGGGCGTACTCATCACTTTGAAGGCCAACAAGGCAGATATGGGTAAAATTATTGGGAAGAGCGGCCAAACCGCTAAATCTCTCCGCGTGCTTCTGCGCATGATGGGTTCCAAACAAAATGCTCGCTACAATCTGAAAATCGTTGAGCCCGTTGGTGGAATGATGTAAGCTGGAGACCTATGATGGATCCGTTCTTCATTTTGACTGTCACCGAAGGGTCTGTTTTGGATGCCGTGCAGAGTTATGACGCCATTGCGGTGATCAATCGGCTTTTGGCTTATGCCATCATCATGGCAGGTCTGCTCAGCGTGGTGTTCATCTTCTTTGGGGGTATCTCCTTCATCCTTTCTGGTGGACAAGAGGCCAAAATCAAACAGGCGGTGGGAACCATTCGATACGCCATCGTTGGCCTTGTTATCACCTTACTTTCCGTAGTGATTGTGGGAGTGGTGGGCCGCGCGCTCGGTCTGAATGTGATTGAATATATCAATCTTTCCGAAATCTTCCAGCTCGTTTCCGACATCACGTCGGGAGAAGCTACTGGTGGAAGTGGTGGTGGAATCGACTCTTTGGATTAAAGCAGGTCTTTCCCGTTGTTTTTTAGGCTTTCCCAGTCGTAACTGAAGCCGAAGTTTTCCAGTGCCCGGACGAGAGCTCCATAGATGGACCACTCGTTGAGACTCTGGAAGAGGAAAGCGTTGCCGGTTTCCTTTGAAGCGTTGTAGTTCTCCGCTCTGGGGTGCAAATCTTGGAGGAGGACTGGAACAATGCCCCTCTCAATGAGCATAGAGAAGTCTTTGGGGAGCCGGTCTGTGAGCACAACCCAAATATTGGCTTCTTCAACAGCCTCCTCTAGAGAAAAGGCGTGCGGAAAGCGTGTTCCTCCTTGTCCAAGCACACGAACCCTAGCCTCAAGCTGATCAAGGCCTTTCTCCAAGTGGGTGAGCAATGTTGGGTCGACTCCGCGTGCATCCAGGACAATGTGGGGGATGCGTACTTTTAGATGAATTTTCGTTTTTGTTTTTGCCATACTTTTCAAGCAATTAGGATATTGTACACGATTTTTCTTTTTTTTTCCAGGGGCACAGCTTGCTTTGTTAATAAAATGGTTTGAGGTATGCTCTGAGCCATGGATTGTTTTGTACTCATTGACGGAAATGCCCTGGTGCACCGGGCCTATCATGCTCTACCCAAAACCTTAAGGAGCAAGGCGGGGGAACTGACCAACGCCGTTTATGGGTTTACAACCATTGTTTTAGGCATTTTAGAGATGGAAAAGCCTCGCTATTTTGCTGCAGCTTTCGATAGCCATGGCCCCACATTTCGTCATGCAGAGATGAGTGCTTACAAAGGCACTCGAGCGGAAACAGACGATGAGCTGATTGGCCAATTCCCTCGTGTAGAAGCGGTTTTGAACGCTCTTTCTGTGCCGATTTTCTCTAAAGTGGGGCTGGAGGCGGATGACTATTTAGGAATAGTGTCTCGAATTATTGAGCAACGCTATCCAGAATTGAATGTTCTGATCGTCACCAACGACCAAGACGCCCTGCAGCTGGTGAGCGAGCGCGTGACGGTGGTCGCCCCCGTAAGTGGTTATTCTGAGGTGAAACGCTTTAATCGACAGGCGGTGAAAGACAAGCTGGGGGTTTGGCCCGAACAAATTCCTGATTATAAGGGGCTCAGTGGCGACTCCAGCGATAACTTGGTGGGCGTTCCAGGAATCGGCCCCAAGAGCGCTGTAAAGCTTTTGGAGCAGTTTGGAACTGTGGAAGGCATTTATGAAAATTTAAATGCTGTGGAATCAGCACGCACCCGAGCTCTTTTGCTTGAACACGAACACTCCGCTCGACTTTGCAAAAAGATTGCCACCATTCTAAGAGAAGACCACTTGGATTTTTCTTTGGATGCATGTGCCATGCACGAATTTAAAATCGAGAACGTTCGAAAACTTTTTGACGAATTGTCCTTCAACACCCCTTTGCGACGTGTAGAAGCTCTCAACAAAGAGTGGGAAAAACGTCGAACAGAAGCCAAACAGGCGAGTCTTTTTTAGTTGCGAGGCAGATAAGTTTTTTGTGCACATTTTTTGGCTTTAGCAAGCCAAATTTTGCTCGTGGAGGTGATTTTGAGAATTGCGCTTGGACAAGCCTTATTTCCTGGACACATTTTGAGTTCAGCCCCCGAAAAACGGCTTGCTGAAGCGGCTTTTTTAGTGTCAAAAGGCTTGCCCCTGTTTCTGGCTTGCGCTAGAGTCGGGACATGGCTAAACATCGTGTTATCGCAGGCCTGGATATTGGAAACTCCAAAATCCGTGTTGCCGTGGCTGTCATGGACGAGGGGAGCACTGTTCCAAGCATCATTGGAGTGGGCGTTTCTCCATCAGGCGGTCTGCGTAAAGGAAACATCATCGACGTTGAGGAGACTGTGGCAAACATCTCTTCTGCATTGGAAGACGCTGAACGCATGGCGGGTGAGCCCGTTCACAATGTGTTTTTAGGGATTGGCGGAGATCATATTGCCTCCCAGGATAGCCGTGGAGTGATTGCCATCTCTCATGGTGGCAGCGAAATCATTGAAGACGACGTGGAGCGTGTTTTAGAGGCAGCACAGGCGGTGTCTATTCCAAACAATCGTCGTATTTTGCGAATCATCCCTAAGGGCTTTACCGTAGACGAACAAAGCGGCATCAAATACCCTGTAGGAATGACGGGGGTGCGCCTCGAGGTTTTGGCTCACTTGGTGACAGGCCTTGTTCCTGCCGTAAAGAACATTGAAAAGTGTGTGCATCAGGCTGGAGTGGACATCAACGACATCATTCCAAACGGCTTGGCTTGTGCTGAAGCTGTTTTGACCAAGCGCCAAAAGGAGCTCGGTGTGGTTGTGATTGATGTTGGAAGCGGTGGAACAAACGTATCTGTATTTGAAGAAGGAACCGTGCTGCATTCCGCCTCATTGCCCGTAGGTGGCGAGAACGTGACCAACGACATTGCTATTGGTTTACGCACATCTATTGATACTGCCGAAAAAATCAAGATTGAGTATGGAACCTGCTTGCCAGAAGACGTGCACGATCGTGAGACCATCGACCTTTCTTTGCTTTCCAAAATCGACACACAGACCGTTTCTAAGAAACAATTGGCCGAAATCGTTCAGGCGCGTTACCACGAAATTTTTCTTTTGGTGCGAGATGAGTTGGCTAAAATACAGCGGGATGGAATGTTGCCTGCGGGTGCAATTCTAACGGGATCTTCGGTAAAAATGCCTGGGGTTCTGGATGTTGCTCGCGAAATTTTGCACCTTCCCGTACAGATTGGATTTCCAACAAATTACGAAGGCGTTGTAGACAAAATTGAAGACCCTTCTTATGCGACCGTGATTGGCTTGGTGGTTTGGGGCTCTCGTTTTCAGGGAGACCAATACCGCTTGAAGCTTGACCTCAAAAATTTCTCTGTTGAAAAAATGACTCAAGGAGTGAAGAACTGGTTCCGCTCCCTGCTCCCCTAAATCCCTAAAACCCCTTAACCCCGAGTCCTATGACAAAGGATGACACTAAAGATCCTCAGGACGACAGCCTCAAGACCCTCTTTTCTGGATCTGCCGGCACAAGCAGTCGTCGCCGCAATATGGAAGTAACCCCCGATGTTAGTCCCGTGGCCCGCATTAAAGTAGTGGGCGTGGGAGGAGGTGGAGGAAATGCCCTCAACCGAATGGTGAAAGCCAACATTAAAGGCATCGAATTCATTGCTGTAAACACAGATGCCCAAGCGCTGTATCACAGTGAGGCTCCTCTTAAAATCAACATTGGAAAAGCCACAACGCGTGGGCTTGGTGCCGGAAGCAACCCTGACATTGGACGTCAAGCTGCGGAGGAGTCTTCGGAAGAGCTGAAGCAGGCTTTGGATGGTGCAGACATGGTCTTTATTACTTGTGGTTTGGGGGGAGGAACTGGAACTGGAGCTGCCCCTGTAATTGCTGAAGTGGCTCGTGATCTTGGAATTTTGACCGTGGGTGTGGTGACCAAGCCATTTTCTTTCGAAGGGCATCGCCGCAAGACTCAAGCAGAAGAGGGGTTTGAAAACCTAAAGAACAAGGTGGACACCCTCATCACCATTCCAAACGACAAAATTCTTTCTCTTATCGACAAGAAAACTCCTCTCATGGAGGCGTTCAAGGTTGTTGATGATGTGTTGCGACAAGGTGTGCAGGGCGTTTCTGACCTCATCACTGTGCACGGCTTGATCAATGTGGACTTTGCAGACGTTAGTACCATCATGGAACAGGCTGGATCTGCCCTCATGGGAATTGGTTATGGCTCTGGTGAAAACCGCGCTCAAGATGCAGCAAAAGCAGCTATCGAAAGCCCTCTTTTGGAAATCGACATCCGCGGTGCCAAGGGTATTCTTTTCAACATTACTGGTGGAAATGACCTGTCCATGTTCGAGGTAGACGAAGCGGCTCGTATCATTACTGAAGCAGCTGATCCTGAAGCGAACATCATTTTTGGTGCGGTGATCAACGATTCCTACACAGGAGAAATCAAAATCACTGTGGTGGCTACTGGCTTCGATGAACAGAAGCGTGGCGTGCCCATTGCTCGGTCCTTGGGAGAATTCCGTCCTGCAGCTCCTGCGGGGATCAGACCTTCCACTCCACAGCTGGATCGCCCCGTGAATGTGCCCCAGGGTGGAACCCCACAAATGCCCACCATGGATGAAGGTGCTAGTGAATATGACATTCCAGCATTCATCCGCCAACGCATGAACAAGTAGATCTTTGTAAGGGCCCCTCACGGGGCCCTTTTTGTTTTTAGATCTAACCTGTAGAATGGGGGTGTGGAAAGCATCTTTTTAGAAAAAAGGGATCGAGAGGCGTGGGATCATTTTGTAGCTCAACATCCTTTTGGAAGTGTGGAGCAAAGTTGGAGCTGGTCTGAACTCCAAAGCCAGATTCCGGGACGCACGTTTGCCTTTTGCGTTGGAGTAAAAAACAAAATGGGTGAGCTTGTGGGGGGCGCTTTGGTCCTTCGGCAAGAGGCTTTTCGTGGTAAAACCTGGCTTTGGTGTCCAGGTGGCCCGCTTTTGCCAGAAGAGGATTCCTTTGCAGTCTGGGCCGTTTTAAGGCGTGCTATTCAAGAAAAAGCATCTCTCGTGGGCGATTTGTTTTTACGAATGGAGCCTCTGGTCCCCACGGAGAAGCCCCTCTTGCAGTTGGGCCGCGTTTCTACAGAGAGTTATTTGCCTCGTCACACCTTGCTCCTCGATTTGACTCTGAGTGAAACTGCTTTGTTGGAACAGATGAAACAAAAGGGCCGCTACAACATCCGCCAAGCTGAAAAGAGAGGGGTTTGTGTGGAAGCAGCGGGTATGAAAGGTTTGGACGTTTTTTACGATTTGCTTTTAGAAACCGCTCAACGCGATGGCTTCCACGTACATGAAAAATCTTTCTATCGTGCCTTTATGGAGGTTTTAGGTGAAAGCGCACAACTCTACTTGGCCAAAGTTGGGTCCAAGGTTATCGGCGGGTTTTTAGGCACCCAGTTTGGTAAAACGGCGACTTATTATTTTGGAGCCTCTTCAAATGAAAACCGTGAGGACTTTGCCCCCTATGCCTTACAATGGCATGCCATACAAGCAGCCAAACACGCTGGCTGCACACGTTATGATTTCCTAGGAATTGCCGCGGAAGGTTCAAAAACCGACGCCTTGGTGGGAGTCACCCAGTTTAAAACACGCTTCGGCGGAGAAAGGATGGATTACCAGTCTGCACAAAAAATTGTGTACCGTCCTGTTTGGAATGCTCTCTACGCTTTGGCTAAATGTGCTCGACGACTTCGCCCTTTTTAGCCACTTGCACGTCCACTGCCTTGTCTGTGAAAAGAACCCCGTCGAGATGGTCGATTTCGTGCTGCACGATGCGCGCGTTGAAGTCATTCACTTCTAAAGTTTGCTCCTGACCTTTTAAGCTGGTGAAACGTACAAGGATCTGGATTGGTCGAGTGACTTTACCCCACAGCCCGGGCAGACTGAGGCAGCCTTCTTCGCCCGCTTTTTCCTTTTTCGAAAAGGAGAGGATACTCGGGTTGAACATGGGCAAAATCAGTTCGTTTTTTTCGCCATGATTGAATTTGCAAACAATAAGACGGATGTTCCTCCCAACCTGTGGCGCCGCAAGCCCCACTCCATTTTCAAGCTCCATGGTTTTGACCATTTCTAGAGCAAAGGACCGGAGCTCTGGCGTGACTTGGCGTACCGGTTTTGAGACGGTTCGCAGGATTTCGTTTTTGTCGCCAGTTTGGAGCTGCATAAGGTTCTTTTGGCCTTTATTCTATTGTTAGATAGTCCACATGACAACCGTTTCTGCTAGCTGCACGGGGGCCGCCCACCGCTACTTTAATTTGGCGTCTCTTTGGGCAACATGCCAGACTATGTAAATGCGTCAAGCTTTGGCCTTTGTGCTGCGGGGGTTTTTCGCTATAATGGGCCCATGAATGTCTTCTCCGTTCTCACCGTTTTGCTCCTCGGATTCAACATCGGCTCAGCTTCCGCTCCGATGGGTGACCCTGTCGTTGAAGAAACCTGGACGGATGTGACGGTTGAAGACCCCGTCAGTTCTTTGGATGCGACTGCGGTGGCTACTTGTCTAAATGAAAGTGGTGCGCAATTTTTTGGGGCGGATTGGTGTCCGCACTGCCAAGCTCAAAAAGACATGTTTGGGGGTGCTGCTGATCTGCTTCCCTACGTAGAATGTGCAGCGGATGGAGAAAACAGCCAAACTGCATATTGCACAGAAATGGACATTGTTGCTTATCCCACTTGGATTTTTGCGGATGGAACTCGCATCGAGGGTGTAACTCAAATGGACGTGTTGAGCGAAATGGCAGTCTGCGGGCTTTAACGGCTCTGCAAGCTGGCTTCAACGAACTCGTCTAGATCGCCGTCGAGCACTTTGTCGACCTGGCTGGTTTCATGGTCGGTGCGGTGGTCCTTGACCATTTGATAAGGGTGCAGCACATAAGATCGGATCTGGTTCCCCCAGGAGGTTTGCACATGTTCTCCGCGGAGCTCCTGAATGGTTTGCAGGTGGAGTTTTTCTTGTAGTGCCACTAGTTTACCCTGGAGGGTTTTGAGGGCCTGTTGCCTGTTCTGGAGCTGACTTCGCTCGTTTTGGCAAGTGACCACGAGTCCTGTTGGCAGGTGGGTCAGGCGTACCGCAGAATCGGTGGTGTTCACGCTTTGCCCCCCAGAACCTCCTGATCGGAAGACGTCCCACTTGAGATCCTCCTCTTTGATCTCTATGTTTTCTTCTTCAATTTGTGGCATGACTTCCACCATGGCAAAGGAGGTTTCTCGAGTGCTTCCTGAATTGAAGGGTGAGAGGCGAACCAGGCGGTGGACCCCGTTTTCATGCTTGAGATAGCCGTAGGCAAAAGGGCCGTCCACTCGGATGGACGCACTTTTGATGCCGGCTTCGGCACCAGGGGTAACGTCAAGCTGTGTGGCTTTCCAGCCGCGCCGTTCACAATAACGCAAATACATTCGGAGAAGCATTTCTGCAAAGTCTTGTGCGTCGGTGCCGCCAGCCCCGGCGGAAAAAGAAAGAATGGCGCTTCCCCCGTCGTAGGGCCCGTTCATGTAAAGTTCTTTGCTGAGGGCGGCGTGGTTTTTTTCTAGAAATTCAAGGTCTTCTTGAAGTTCGGCCATGCTCTCCGCATCTGGCTCAGCCTCAAGAAGTTCGGCAAGCTCCAGGAGGCTTGCAACTCCTTTGCTTAGCCCTTCCCATGCCTCAATGAGGCTGCGAAGCTCTCCTGCCTCGCGCGATATTTTTTGTGCGCGCTCTTGGTTGTTCCAAAAGCCCTCGGCGGACATTTCCTTTTCCAGGGCCAACAAGGCTTCTTTCTTAACAGATAGCTCGAGATGGCTGAGGGATTTTTCAACCTCGCCTTGAAGGAAAAACAGTCTTTCTTTTATTTCTTGCATCACGCCGCTAGAATACCCAGGACTATGTCAACTGGAAAGAAAATTGTTGGAAATACGGCCGTGCAGTTTGCGGGGAGGGCCATCATGGCTTTGCTTAGTGTCTTCATTTTAAAGGCAATTTCCTCGTTCTTAGGTGTAGAGGGGTACGGAACTTACACGGCAATTTACGACTTTTTGGCCTTCTTTGCGATTCTGGCAGACTTGGGGCTTTTTACTATTGCGATTCGCGAAATGGGAAAGGGTCACCGCGAACGCGATTTCATTGTGGGAAACATCTTGGGGATGCGAATTTTGCTTGCAACCCTGGCCATGTCTCTGGCTGTTTTGGTTGCATTTTTGCTCCCACCCTACAGAGACAGCTTCATCCCTGTAGGCGTGGCTATCGCTTCTTTGGGCGTGTTTATGAACTTAATGCATGGCACGGTTTCTAGCGTTTTACAGCTAGAGCTCAAGATGCAATATTCCATTTTAGGCTTGGTTGGGGGCAAGTTTTTGAATTTGGCCTGGGTGCTTGCGGTTGTTTTTTGGTTTTTTGCTGGCGACCCGGGTTCAACCGCTTTTTACAACCTTATCCTTTCGGGCACGATTGGGAATTTCTTTTCCTTTTTGTACACTCTCTTTTACTCGGCCAGATACGCAAAGATACGCCCCACCTTTAATTTTGATTATTGGAAAGAAATCGCTCTCACTGCTACACCTTATGGTTTAGCCTTGATGCTCAACATGATTTACTTCCGTATTGATGGGCTCATGATTCTTTTTATGAAAGGAGAGCGGGAACTCGGATTTTATGGGCCAGCTGTCCGTATTCTCGAAATCCTTTCCGTGATTTCTGTGTATTTTATGAACAGCATTTTGCCGTCCATGTCTGCTGCAATTAAAAAAGGCGGTGAGGGGTTAAAGGAGCTCTTGCGGTTTTCTTCGGAGTTTTTGGTCATGGCGGCACTGCCCATTTTGACTGGAATTTTTGTTTTGGCACGTCCTTTGATTGAGCTGATTGCGGAACCCGAGTTTTTGACTCAACCGGAGTTGGGCATTTATGGGTCTGATGTGGCTTTGCGGATTTTGGTTTTTGCAAATCTCTTTGGGTTTTTGGCCAACCTCTTCACCTACTCTTTGGTAGCGGTTAATTTGCAAAGCCGCCTTCTTTGGATCAATGCGGCAGCCGCACTCCTGAACGTGGGAAGCAACTTCTATTTTATCTCTCATTGGGGTTTTCGCGGTGCAGCGTTTACCAGTGTGGTGACGGAGGCTTTTATCTTTTTCGCGGCCTTTCTTTTTGCCCGTAAAGCAGTGCCTCTTTCCTTTGGGTGGGTTTCTTTCCTGAAAACGGTTTTTGCCTCTGGCGTCATGGGTGGTGTGGTTTGGGGTCTCGAGCCTAGCCTACTTTCGGCCCTCGGCTCTTTGGGCGTTTTGCCTTTAATGGCGGTGGGGGCGCTTGTTTATTTTTCCCTTTTGTGGCTAACCGGTGCCATTTCAAAAGAGTTTCGCCATTCTTTGAAAGCCTAACTGGACTTCATTTCTGCAGGCTGCTAAACTGGTTTTGTTTTGAGGGAAGAGAATCTAATTTGTGTTGAAAATGAATCGACTTGATCAAATCTCCAGTTGGTTCCGGCGGACACGCTCCGAGGAGCCTGCGCCTGAACAGAAAAAAGTCCCTGAAAAACCGCACAGGGATCCTTATGTTTCCCATAAAAAGGGTCGCCACCCCGTGGAACTTCATAAGGGTGTTTTGCGTGTGATCCCCATTGGTGGGCTAGAAGAGGTTGGGAAGAACTGCATGATCGTGGAGCACGAACGTGACATCCTCATCATTGATATGGGCTTCCAATTTCCGGAAGAAGAAATGCTTGGCGTGGATTATGTGATTCCAGACATCCAATACTTAGTCCAGCACCGCCAGCGGATCCGCGGGATTTTAATCACGCATGGCCACTTGGATCACATTGGTGCTCTTCCATACGTGATTGCTGATTTGGGCTTTCCTACAATTTATGGGTCCCCGCTATCGATCGGCTTGGTCAAAAAACAGCTCGACGAACATAAGCTCACCAAGCACTGCAAGACTAAAGTTGTGGATAATAAACACACCTACGAGTTTGGCTCTCTCACTGCCGATTTTTTTCGGGTTAACCACTCCATTCCAGATTCTTTGGGTGTTGCAATCCGTTCGCCCCAGGGAACCATTGTTCATACGGGGGATTTTAAATTCGACTTCACTCCTGCAGATGGTGTGCCAGCCGATATCGAGAAAATGGCGGAGTTGGGCAGGCGTGGCGTTCAGCTCATGTTTTCGGACAGTACGAACGCTCTCAAGCCGGGACATACTCTTTCGGAGCGCGTGATTGCAGAGAATTTAGAAAAGGCTATCGGCTCTGTAGAGGGTCGTATCATTATTGCCTGTTTCTCCTCGCTTTTGGGTCGCGTTCAGCAGATTTTGGATTTTGCACACGCACACAACAAATATGTTTTCCTCTCTGGGGGAAGCATGATCAGCAACGTGCGTATCGCTCAAGAACTTGGTGTTATCCGTCCTCCAAAAGGAGTGCTCAAAGAGATCAAGTCCATAAAAGATTATCCTGACGACAAGATCGTGGTGCTCACCACAGGAAGCCAGGGCGAGCCTATCGCAGCCCTGTCTCGCATGGCAACCAAGGCACACGCGCACATTCAAATCAAAAAGGGAGATACCGTGGTGTTTTCCTCTTCTCCAATCATTGGGAACGAAAAACCAGTGGCCTTTGTAACGGATCAGCTGGCCCGCTTGGGTGCTGAAATTGTGCACAACCAAATCATGGACGTGCACACCTCTGGCCATGGCAATCAAGAAGACCTCAAGCTCATGATGACGCTAATCAAGCCCGAACATTTTGTGCCCGTGCATGGCAATTTCTACATGCGTCGCGCACACGGGGACCTTGGGCCCAAGGCTGGGATTGTGGAAAAAAATGTACACATGCTCGACAACGGAAACATCATTGAGGTGCGCAACAAACAGGTAAGCTTCAAGCACGAGGACATTGGGGTCCGTTACGTTGTGATTGATGGGCTTGGTCAAGGAGACCTAGGTTCCGCCGTGCAAAAAGAACGCGAACTCATGGCCCAAAATGGAATGGTGAATATCGTGCTGAAAATGCAAAAGGGCCGCCTCATTGGCAAGCCCATCGTTTCCAGCTCCGGCTTTTTGTACCAAAAAGAGCTCGAAAAAATCCTCCTCGAAATCGAAAAATGTGCCCGTGATTCCGTGAACAAGCTCCAAGCTCGAAATCCAAAGGCTCACGCCCAGGATTATGAGCAGTTTGTACGCAGCGAAGTGTCTGGACTGATTGTTCGGCAGCTCGACAGGAGGCCGTTGATCAAGGCCAGTGTTTTGCACATTTAGAAAATTTCCTGGGAGCTTTTTGTGCAAAAGTACTTTTTGAGTTTCCACATGTTTTCAACCGCCATTTTTAACTACAGGCTTGGGTCTTTTGCAAGTTGTTTTGGCGGCGCGGGCTTTTTCTGAACACGCTCAACGAACCTTGCACACCTTTTGCACCATTTTCGGGAAGTTTTCCTCAGGTTTTGCACAATTTATGCTGTTACAGGTTGGAGTTTTGCACAATTGGCTGTTTTTGGTGTCTAAGGTTTTGTCTATCAGGTTTGGTTTTTTTTGTCGACTTGCGTTATTTGTAAGCTTTCGCTTTTGGCGTCAAGAGCTCACTACTTTATCTACTGTTTTTATATATAAACAAATAGAAAAGCTTTCTTATAGACAGTTGTGCAAAAGTTTGATTGTATGGAGCAGATTTCTCGCAAAAATTTATGAAACTTGTTTGTTCACAAAGCGATTTGTCGTCTGCGTTGGCAATGGTGAATCGCGCCGTAAACCCAAATAATACACTACCCGTTTTAAATAATATTTTGATCAAAGCAGAGGGGCGGCAAGTGCTTTTGAGTGCAACGAACCTTGAAATTGCGATCAGTGCCGCCTTTCCAGCCGCCGTTGAAAACGAAGGCGCTCTTACCGTTCCTGCGAAAGCCATTACTTCCTATGTCTCTTTGCTTTCCAATGAAAGGATCGAACTCCAGGTTTTGAATGGCAATGCCCTTGAAATCAAATCTACAGGTTCGAAAACAGACATGAAGGGTCTTCCGAGTGAAGAATTTCCTCTGTTGCCCAAGCTAGATAAACCCTCCGTATTCAAACTTCCGGTAAAGAATCTGAGTAAAGCACTTGAACAGGTTGTTTTTGCGGCATCAACAAATCTTTCTAGACCAATTTTGACTGGAATTTTCTGGCAACTCTCCGGAAAAACTTTGAAACTTGCTGCGACCGACAGTTATCGTCTTGCAGAAAAAACATTGGAACTTGAGAAAAACCCAGAGATGGATCTCAACTTCCTTTTACCCTCAAGAACAGCACAGGAGCTCGCAAAGATTTTGGGGTCTAGCCAGAGTGACGAATTGGAGATTGCTGTTTCCAAAGGGCAAATTCTTTTTAAGGTTGATGGTGTTGAGCTTTTCTCAAGACTCATCGAAGGAAATTTCCCCGAGTACGAAAAAATACTTCCCAGTGAATCTAAGAGTCATGCGACGCTTTCGACAGAAGAATTCATTCTTGCGCTTAAGAAAATTTCCGTCATCGTTCGAGACAGCAACAACAACATTCGCGTTCGACTTGAACCAAATAAATTGCTGGTCTTTAGTGAGGAAACACAGCTTGGGAAAGGGCACATTGAGATCCCTGTTCAAAGCCACGGAGAAACCATGGAAGCAGCGCTAAACGTACAATACCTTTTGGACGTATTGGGGCACCTTGAAGACGACCAGGTTTATTTTGGCTTGAACGACAGCCTTTCCCCTGTTAGAGTGGTGCCCGCTCGACCGAGCGGATATTTGCATATCATCATGCCTCTTAAGGTGTGATCAACAAAAAAGACCTTTCGTGAAAGATTGTAAACATTTGATCACGCTCTTCCCGCAGGAGCAGAATTTACGGGTAGTAGAGCAGTTTGATCAACAAGGCTACAGCTCAGTTTCTGGAGCAGGAAACACCTCTTCAAAAGCTTTTGTCGTAGCCGACCTAATGCGTGCCCTCAAAGACACACACAACGTGCTCTGGATTTGTAGTGACCATCAATACAAAGAGCATGCCGCGCGCGCCATTTCTTTATGGGGAGACACGATGGTATATGATTTTGAATTCGAAGAAAATCCGTTGAAAAACAAGGTTATCGACAGAAAAAACAAAGGACGTGTTATGGAAATGTTGGCGCTGGCCCAAGACCCAAATCGCGCAGCGTTCTTTATGGTCACTTACGAGGATCTGCTTTGCCACTACCCGAGTCCAACAGAAATGATTGAAAGAGAGCTCACCGTTAAAAAGGGTGACGAAATTGAGGCGGTGGTGTTCTTTGAACGCCTCATTGAAATGGGTTACGAGGTTGCAGAGGACGCCTATGTGGAACGTGGCCAATATTTCCGCCACGGAGATTCTTTAGTCTTGTGGCCAGTGAACAGCATTTTACCGGTGCGTTTGGAGCTGGGCTTCGACACAGTTGAAAGCATTGCGCTGTTCGACCAAAAAGAAAAGAAACCTTTGGAAGCACTCGGATCTGTGGATGTGATGCCTTTGGAGGTTAAAAACTGGAACACCCCTCTGTTGAGTTTCTTTAAAAAGGGGTCGCTTATTTTAGACGACGAAGTGGAGCTCCCAGATGATGACGCAGCACCATTTGAACAGGCGATGGAACACCGCGACCCTCAGGCGCGGTATTTGGAGTTCCGGTCCTTTATGGAGGAAAGCCCTTATCATCACCACTTACATTACCTTTCTGTTTTAAAGTACCAAAACCCCTTAGACCTGGCTGCGGACTTACGGGAAAAAATGACCAACGAGTGGAAGGTGTTTCTTTTCACAAAACACCCCGAACACTATCGAGGGCTTTGCCGAGAAAAGAACATCGACTTCTTGGACTGGGAGCCTGGGAAAAAGATCCGGGACGGCCAGGTGGTTCTTTTCCATGTGGAAAAGGAAGAGGTTTTTCCTGAAGCTTTCCAGAACCCGGCACTAAAACTCCAGGTTTTTTCAGACCGCAATGTCGCTGGATTTGGAGAGGGGGAGAAGAAGGGAGTGGAGAACAAACGGGTCTATCTGGACTTCCTGACGGGTTTGAAAAACGGTGACTACGTGGTACACAGCTCCCATGGGGTTGGGCAGTTTTTGGGTCTAGACAAGCGCACGGTGGAAGAAGTAACACGAGAATATCTAAAGATTGGCTACGCCGAAAACGACAAACTTTTTGTACCGATTGATCAAGCGGACAAAGTTTCCAAGTTCATTGGTGCGGGAGAGCGGACGCCGCGCCTGACGCGCTTGGGAAGTGCCGAGTGGACCACCATTCAAAACCGCGTGCGCCAAGAAAGCGAAAAGATAGCGCAGGAGCTTTTGCAGCTTTATGCCGAACGGGAAAACGCAAAAGGCTTCATTTTTAGCCAAGACACGGCAGCAATGGTTCAGTTCGAAAACGACTTCCCTTATGAGCCAACACCAGGTCAACACCGGGCCATTTTAGAAGTGAAGCGCGACATGGAAAAGAAGCGACCCATGGACCGCCTGGTTTGTGGAGATGTTGGTTTTGGAAAGACCGAAGTCGCCATGCGAGCCGCCTTTAAGGCAGTTCAAGATCGCAAGCAGGTTGCCGTTTTGGCGCCCATCACCATTCTTGTGGACCAACACTACAAGTCCTTTTTGAAGCGCATGGAAAATTTTGATGTGCGTATAGAAATGCTGAGCCGTTTCCGCAGTCCAGCTGAACAGAAGCAAATTTTAAAGAAACTCGAGCGTGGTGAAATAGACATCATTGTTGGAACCCATCGACTTTTGCAGTCGGACATTAAATTCAAAGATCTTGGACTCGTGATCATTGATGAAGAGCAGCGTTTTGGAGTGAAACAAAAAGAGAGCCTCAAAGAGCTTAGAAAGTCTGTGGACATTTTGACCCTGACAGCAACCCCCATCCCACGGACGTTGAATATCAGCCTTCATGGGCTACGAGACATCACCACCATCACAACACCACCACCAGGACGGTTGCCGATTGTTACTGAAGTGCGCCGCTTTTCTTTAGGGCTGATCAAGACTGTGGTTGAGAAAGAGCTGGAGCGCGGTGGCCAAATTTACTTTTTGCACAACCGCGTACAGACTATCGAAGACATGGCAGAAAAACTCAGAACCCTTTTACCCAAGGCACGCATTGTGGTGACGCACGGCAAGTTGAAACCAGACGAGCTCGAGAAGCGCATTTTGGCGTTCAAGGAGGGGGAGTACGACATTTTGGTGAGCTCCACCATCATTGAAAACGGAATCGACCTTGCAAACGCGAATACGCTCATTGTGAACCAAGCAGAAAAATTCGGGCTTGCGCAGCTCTACCAGCTTCGTGGGCGAGTTGGGCGGTCCCGCAAGCAGGCCTACGCCTACTTCTTGTACCACATGAAGAGGCTACCACTGGACGCAAAGAAGCGGCTACGCGCCATTGTGGAAGCGAGTGAGTTGGGGGCTGGCTTCCAAATCGCAATGAAAGATTTGGAAATCCGCGGGGCTGGAGATGTGCTCGGTGCGAACCAGTCTGGAGCGATCAATATTGTGGGAGTGAGCCACTTCATTCGCATGTTGAACCAGGCCGTGGAAGGGCTCAAGAAGGGCCATCAGGTGGAGAAGGGCGAGGCATTGCCGGAAGTGACCATTGAGGTGCCGCTGCCCGCGTATATCCCCGACGAATACATTGTGAGCTCCAAGGAGAAAATCTCTATCTACCAAAAACTTGCCTCTGCAGATACCGACGAGTACCTCAGTGAGCTGCGTGTGGAACTTGTTGAAGACTACGGCCGCATGCCCGAGGAGGTGGCGAATTTGTTCCGTGTTTTGGAGGTTAAACTACGAGCAAAACAGGCGGGAATCATCAACGTGAAGGCAGAAAACGTGCATTCGGAGCAAGATCGGCAAATTGTTTTGCACATGTCTGATCGCGTGCGACCTGAGAACATCATGTCCTTGTTGCAGGCCAACGAGAAGTGGATCATTTCTGGCACCAAACTAAAGATCTCCTTCAAGGACTTGGGAGTGAACTGGATCGAGGAGCTCAAGCGCTGTTTGGTGGCATTAAAAAAGAAGCCAAAAAATCTTCCAGGAGCGGAGGCAGAGAAGGAGGCGGCTTGACGAAAAGTATAAAAATGCTATTGTGCCAAAAACGCACAATGACCCCTCAACGAAAATCTGAAGACAATCGAAGGCCGCTAGAATATCAGCTCGCTGGATTTCAGGCGACGCCCGAGGGCGAACTTCATGATGTTGAAGCTTCTGCGGTGGATTTGATGGCTGCGGCCGTGCAGGGGCTTTTCGGAGTCCTCCCGTTTAAGCTAAGACATAGGTCTTTGAGGCGGCTTTGTGATGAAGGACTTGCATTAAGAGAAAGGCCAGGGGTTTTTGATCTCGCTGGTGGCACGATAGTCTATCAAGAAGGAGACCAGATTCCTTTGAAAAACCCAGACATTTTACTGCTTGTAGATGAATCTAGACGACCAAACCTGCTTTCGGAAGAAGCCGTTGCAAGAGCCGTAGATGTGGTTAGGGCTCGGGCCGTTATGGTGCTCAGCTGGGAGGGAGGAAACCCCGACTTTACCCACCCTGGAGGTCTTGCAAGCAAGGTAGAGTTTTTCGACAGAGGCGCCCCCCAACCATTCTCCGTTGAGTTTAAGAACCGCTTGCTGGCTCGTCAGGACGATGTGATCAATCTTTTGGCTAAACTACACAACCGACCCAAATGAGACAGAGGTGAAGGGGCGCGCCTTGTCGCCACGGCTTTTTTGAAGAGGTGGTGTTGACAGCGCAGCCAAAAGTGTTTAAACAGTCCTTATGAACACCATAAGAGGGCTTTTGGAGAGCGGTCTTGCTTCGCGCGAAGAATTGAACGTTGATGAAGCGCCTGCTTGCCACAGAGCACTTCTCAGAGCAACCGAAGCTATACGGGCTCAACTTGGGAGAGGGCCGTCTGTTTTGGACTTGGGAAATGACACTTTTAACGACACCTTTGATAGTTTTTACAGAGCAGGCTGGGATTTAACAACAGTTGGGCTGCGACCTAGGCAGGCGGTTTTTGGCACAATACACTGTGTTGGTGACCTAACGGACGAAGCCACTTGGCAAGGGCTCGCCGGGCCTTACGATTTGATCACGACGAGGTTCTTTTTTTCTGTCACAGACCCCGTGGCTACTGCACCCCAACTCGCTTCGCGCTTTGGCGGCTATGAAACGCTGTTTAACAACCAAGACTACGCTAGTTTTGTTCGGTGGATTTTTAAAAAAGTTACGGAGCGGCTGAACGATCAGGGGGCTTTTTTGCTCCATCCGGGACACTCTTATGTGAAACGGGACGGGCGTCTGGTGTTGCTTCGTGGGGCGTACAGCTTTGTTGACGTGGGAACCCAGTCCGTTTAAAGTAAACTTTGCTCCTTGAAAACGTGGGGATGTACAGGTTTCGACAAAAAGACACGAAGTCGTTTGCTTGCTTTCCGGTGGTCGTCTGGTCCTACCGCAATCCGTCCCAGACAAATACAACTGCTAATAACAGTGAAGAAGCTTCTGCTGCTGCCTACCGCCGTTTGGCCTTGGTAGCTGCTTAAGTGATGTTCGCCCAATTGCGCGAACCCGTCTGTAGTTCGTAGGCCTCGTAGGTTCTACAGATGACATATTCCGAGGTGTAGGTGAAGCGTTGCTAGTGTTCCGGCGCTGATCCGAAATTTTCGAAGACTCGCACGTGCTGTTTTGGTCATCTCTCTATGGC
>CAYLWB010000018.1:0-5903 GCA_964387375.1 uncultured Candidatus Peribacteria bacterium
AATATTTTTGCGGGAGAAGTGTTGGTTGTGATTATTGCCAGTTTATCGCCATTCACAGAGTTTGTGGCCACTTGGCCTTTCTTACTACTAGGTTTATTTGTTGGATTTATTCAGGCATTTTTGTTCATGATTTTGGGCGTGATCTACATCAGTTTATCTCTCAACTCCGTTCAACATTCACATTCGAACGGACATTGAGACCTGCATATATCCTAACCCCTTAATTTTATGGATGCAGAATCAGTACGTCTCCTCTCCGCGGGACTTTGTATGGCGGTTGGTACCATTGCTCCGGCCATTGCTGAAGGTTGGATCGCACGATCCGCTATGGAAGCTATGGGGCGCAATCCTCAAGTGGCGGACAGCATGTTCACCAAGATGATTGTGGCTATGGCCATTACCGAGGCCGTTTCTATTTATGCCTTCTTGATCTCTTTGATCTTGATCTTCGTAGCCTAACCTTTAGCCTCTCTATTTTATGGACCAACTGGCCCAGTTAGGAATCAATCCCTGGAGCATGGTGCTGTACATCGGCAACATGGGTGCTCTGCTTGTATTTCTAACGTATTTTCTCTACAAGCCTTTGCAGGCTTTTCTAGAGAAGCGCCGTCAGTATATTAAGGACAGTCTTGAGCAGGCAGAAAACCTCAAATATACCTTTGAAAAGACTCTTCAAGAAAATGAGGCATCTAAGGTAGCTATGGAGGCTGAGCTCAAGTCTGAACTTGAGAAACTCAAGCGCTATATTGATGAGCGACGTGCCGAGCTGAATGCAGAAATGGAAACGGCTCGTGCACAAATGATGGAACGGGCCCAGGCTGAAATCGATGCTCGCAAGGCCGACATGGTCAAGGAAGTCGAAGACGAACTCAAGGCACTCATGGTGCGCATGGTCCTTCACATTGTGGAGAACAAGGTGCCTCAAGATGTGATTGAGAGCAGTGTTCAGTCTGCCTGGAAATCTTATAAGAAATAGTTATGTTCAATGAACTGATCTCCGCTTTACTGCATGAAACGCTCCGCGTGGTTAAAAATCACCCTGACTTCTTTGAGAAAAAGGAGGCGGAGCGAGAAGCTGTGCTAGAAAATAGTGAGCTTCCCAAGCTTTTTAAAAGCTATCTTGTGGGACTTTCGGAGCACAGTTTCATGAAGGAAATCTCCGCCGTCACTCGTATGGAGTGGCGGGGCACGGGGTTTCTTGAATGTTTTTCTGAGTTTTTAGTGGGTCCTGTTGCGAGCAAACTCGACCAGCTCACTGGAGATTACTACAGCTTGTCTACTCTCAATCGTAGGCAGGTTGTGGACAAGTTGATTCGTGGAAACCATGCGATTGCACGTGCCTTGAAGGATCTGTTTTTGTATAAAAACCCACAGACCTTTGGTACTGGTATTCAAAAGATTTTGGATCAACGTAAAAACAGGTCTTTCGTGGTGGTACAATCTCCCATAGAAATTCCCGCTGAACTAAAAAAAGACATTCGAGAGACCCTGCGAGAGCAAGATGAATTTGCCTACGCGCACTTTCAAATCAACCGACGTTTGGTTGGAGGCCTTAGGGTCTTCAAAGATGGCCACGTGGCCGACCATTCTTGGCTCAGCCGACTCCTTCGTTTTACATCCTTAACGACCTCCTAAATCTATGAGTTCAAACCTTAAAAATTTCTTACGGTCTGTGGAGGCCGCCCTCAAAGACGAGGCCGGTTCTGCAGAGCCCAATGCCAATCAGGGAGTGATCACTTCTTATAAAGATGGTGTGATCGAAGTGAAAGGTCTTTCTGACGTGCGCATGAATGAAGTGGTGGAAATTGAAGGCGCTAATGCACAGGCTTTGATTTTGAACCTTGAACAAGACCGTGTTTACGGACTTGTTTTCCAAGCTAGTCGTGAAATCCGTGAAGGACTTTTTGTGAAGTCTAGTGGACTCTTTTTGTCCATTCCGGTTGGGGAAGATCTCTTGGGCCGCACTGTGGATCCCTTGGGGAATCCTTTAGATGGAAAAGGTGCCTACAAAGCTGAGAAACGCATGCCTCATGAGGCTGTAGCTCCCAGCGTAATGGTGCGTAAATCTGTACATGAGCCTTTGCAAACTGGAATTGTGGCTATCGATTCTTTGGTGCCGATTGGTCGTGGACAGCGCGAGCTCATCATTGGAGACCGTCAAACTGGAAAGACCACTGTGGCTATCGATACGATTTTGAACCAAAAAGACCAGAAGATGATTTGTGTTTATGTGGCTGTGGCACAACGTGAATCCAAGACAGCACAAGTGATCAATAAGCTGCAAAATGCTGGAGCAATGGACTACACAATTGTGGTTTCAGCACCTGCATCCAGTAGCTCAGTTCTCCAATATCTGGCTCCTTATGCTGGAGCAGCGATTGCCGAATATTTCATGCATCAAGGAAAGCATGTCTTGGTGGTTTACGATGATCTTTCTAAGCATGCTGTGGCTTATCGCGAAATGTCTCTTTTGCTTCGCCGCCCACCTGGACGTGAAGCTTACCCTGGAGATGTGTTCTACCTCCACAGCCGTTTGTTGGAGCGTGCGGCTAAGCTCAACGAAGAGCATGGAGCGGGGAGTATTACTGCGCTCCCAATTATTGAAACTCAAGCGAATGACGTTTCTGCGTACATTCCAACCAACGTGATCTCTATTACTGATGGACAAATCTTCCTTCAAACGGATCTTTTCAACCGAGGAGTACGTCCCGCTATCAACGTGGGTATCTCCGTATCTCGTGTGGGAGGTTCTGCACAGACCAAGATCATGAAAAAGGTGTCTGGAACCGTGAAGCTCGATTTAGCTCAATACTACGAACTCGAAGCTTTCTCTCAGTTTGCCTCTGAATTGGACGAGGCAACCAAGGCAAAGCTCACTCGTGGACGTTCGGTGGTGGAGGCACTAAAACAAGCTGAAAATGCGCCCTACAAACTTTGGGAAGAGGTGGTCGTTTTGTACGCTGCTACCAAGGGTTACTTGGATAGCCTCCCTCAAGGAGCGGTAGTGGAGCGACTCAAAGCCCTCCTCTCTTTAGTTCGTGTGAGCCACCAAGATCTTGCTGAAGAAATTCAGACTAAAAAGGAGCTCAATTCTGATATTGAAGCATCTCTGCAAAAGATTTTCTCTAACTTCTTCGCCTAATGTCTGGAATGTTACTCGAAGTCAAAAAGCAGATCGATGGGGTCAAAAACACCCGTAAGATCACCAAGGCGATGCAACTGGTTGCGGCCAGCAAGATGCGTCAGTTTCAAAAACGTGCTGTCTCTGCTCGATCTTACGTTTGGGAACTCTTGGCTTTGCTTGAAAAAAACCTAGGAACTTTTGGTCAAGACTCTCTTTACACCACCGTGCGTGAGGAGGGTAAAACACTCTTCGTTTTGTACACCTCTGACAAAGGTCTTTGTGGAGGTCTAAACAACAAACTTTTGAATGGACTCTTTCGCAGTCCAGAATGGAACAGCTTGCCTCAAGATCAACGCTTGCTCGTGACCATTGGGAAAAAAGCTCGCGACTTTGCTCAATCCAACGGGATCCCTTTGCTTAAGGAGTTTTCTGGCTTACCTGAAAAAATGAGTTTGCTCGACTCTTTGCAAATCGTTTCTGAACTTTTGAAGTTTTGGGAAGATCCTAGCATCAAGGACGTGAAGTTTGTAGCTCCGCACTACAAAAATTCCTTCACTTTCTATCCAGTGATCAAGACTTTTTTACCGCTTTCTGAAAAGACCATTGAAGATTCCCTTTCTCATCTCGAGGAAAAGGAGCGACCCGCACATACGGCACCTAGTGAATATATGATTTTTTCTGGAGGAAAACAGATGGTGCTTGAAAAATTGTACGAACAGATGGTGCAATCCCTCTTTTTACAATCGTTCTTGGAACTCAAGGCCTCTGAATACTCCAGTCGTATGATCGCCATGCAAAATGCTACCGATTCTGCAGACCGCATGACGCAAAGCCTTACTCTTGTTTACAACAAAGCCCGCCAACAGGCCATCACGCAAGAAATTGCAGAATTGATTGGAGCCAGCATGGCGCTTGCCGACTAATCCCCTTATTAACCCTTTCAAAATGACTGACAAAAAAGAAAACCCGAAAGGATCCATCGCTCGCATTCTTGGAGTGGTGGTGGATGTGTATTTCCCAACGCACATTCCTGACCAATACTCCGCACTCCATGTGGAAGGTCCCAATGGCATTGTAACTTTGGAGGTGCAAGCCCACCTTGGAGACAATGTGGTGCGCACTATTGCCATGACTTCTACAGACGGGCTCTACATTGGACAGGAGGTTCTGGATACCCGTCACGAAATTCAAGTGCCTGTGGGAGAAGCCGTTCTGTCTCGTGTGTTCAATGTGACTGGGGAAGTGATCGATGGCGGGCCAGAAATCCCTGCCAGTGTGGAACGACGCTCCATCCATGCACCTGCGCCCACGCTCGTGGAGCAAAGCCCCTCTCTGGAAGTATTTGAAACCGGAATCAAGGTGATCGACTTGCTCTGTCCTTTCATCAAGGGAGGAAAGGTGGCCCTGTTCGGAGGAGCCGGAGTAGGAAAAACCGTGATGATGCAAGAATTGATCCACAATGTGGCCATGAGTCATGGAGGATATTCCGTATTCGCTGGAGTGGGAGAACGTACTCGTGAAGGTAACGACTTGATTGGAGAAATGCGAGAAGGAGGTGTTATCGACAAGCTTGCGATGGTGTTTGGACAAATGAATGAACCCCCTGGAGCTCGTATGCGTGTGGCTTTGACTGGGTTGACCATTGCTGAAAAATTCCGTGACGAAGGACGTGATATCTTGATGTTCATCGACAATATTTTCCGCTTCACTCAAGCTGGCTCCGAGGTGTCTGCCTTGCTCGGGCGCATGCCCTCTGCTGTGGGGTACCAACCCACCTTGGCAACGGATATGGCTGCTTTGCAAGAACGCATTACTTCTACTACAAAGGGGTCCATCACCTCCGTTCAGGCCGTTTACGTGCCTGCCGACGACTTGACCGATCCTGCTCCAGCCACCACCTTTGGACACCTGGATGCAACCGTGGTTTTGGATCGAAAACTGGCTTCTCTAGGACTTTTCCCTGCGGTGAACCGTTTGGATTCCAACTCAACTGCTTTGTCTCCAAAGATCGTGGGAGAGGAACACTACAATGTGGCCAGCCGAACTCGCCAACTCTTGCAACGCTACAAAGAATTGCAAGACGTGATTGCGATCTTGGGTATGGACGAACTTTCCGAAGAAGACAAGACCGTTGTAAACCGAGCTCGTCGCATGGACAAGTACCTCTCTCAAAACTTGCACGTGGCTGAGCAGTTCACGGGAACCCCTGGACAGTACATCAAACTCGCGGACAATATCCGTTCTTGTAAGGCCATTTTAGATGGTGAGTACGATCACGTGGACGAACAACATTTCTACCTTGTGGGAACCATCGATGAAGTGGTGGAACGTCACAATGCTTCTACTAAAGCTGCTGCTTAATGAATTCTACTTTTCAATTTGTTCTGCGCACTCCCACCGAAACCCTATTCCAAGGCGAAGTGAGCAACATCATCTTCGCCTCTGAAGGAGAGGGAATGCTGCAAATTTTCCCTGATCATGCCAGTTTTACGGCTACGATTGCATTCACTCCTTTGGTGATTGACGTGCGTGGAGAGAAGGAAGAATTCATGCTCCGCAATGGGTTATTCCTCTTTGACAACGTGAGCAACACCTCGACTCTTTTGGTTCTGAACGCCGAAGAAAAGAGCACCGTTAGCCTGCAAACCGTGAAGGAATACCTGGATTTCATAGACAAGCAACTGGCCGCCGGCAAAGTGCTCTCCGACTTCCAGGTGAAATACTTGGAAGGCGAAAAGATTGCTGTGGAACAACAGGTGAGGGAGTTGGGAGCTTGACA
>CAYLWB010000018.1:6003-17293 GCA_964387375.1 uncultured Candidatus Peribacteria bacterium
TGGAAGGCGAAAAGATTGCTGTGGAACAACAGGTGAGGGAGTTGGGAGCTTGACAGATCGCATTTTCGGTCTGTATAATCCAATCCGACTTTAATTCAAAGGGTTTATGTCAGCAGAACATTCAGATGGATTGGGCGATGATGATACGGTTATGGGTGGAGATGTGAGCTATCACTCTGTTGAGGTCATTGAGGAGCTCAGGACATTGGAGGGGCGGGATATTGTTAGATTAGGCCTGTCCGAACGCCCTACTCCTGTGGAGTTGAGACTGCCTATTGGAGGCAGAGAAACCCATGGGTTTAAGCTTGGTGATAGGGTGGTTGTTCGTGGTTCGACAGTGCAAAAATCTACTCCTCAAGTAGTACCTGAAGCGTAGATTTTTCAGACTTCTTTGTTGCTCCGTTTGAGGTTACATTCCCACAAGTTTGGGCTGTTCTTGAATGAGCTCCGCTAACTGACTGCTGCTTAGGCGTGCATGAGGATGGACGAAGCCGTTGCCACTCACAACACGGCTACCTTCTGCCCCTGGAATCTCGAAAGCTCTGACCGTTGCCGCAAGGTGTTCGACCCGAGTTCTTTGATGTCCGCGTTGGTTGGCACTGCCCCAACAGGCCATGCTGCTCAAAATTTCTGGAATGCTAGCCAGTAAAAAACCCACACGGTGCCCCAAAGTGTTGATGAATCCAAAGTGGTCTTCGCGTTCGGCCTGGTTTTCTCTAAAAAGGATGGGAGGATAAGCCACACACAATCCACGTGAAACAATTAGAGAGCCATCTCTTTGGTGCCAAGCCATAAGCTCTCCACTGGGAGCTGTGTCCACCCAATGGATCTCTTTTGGCATATAATTGCTGCCCAGTTCATTTCTTGAAAATGCCACTCCTTTTGCCAGGCCCGCTAAAAATGATCGCATTTGTTCAACGCTGGGTGGTCTTAGCGTTTCCTCTCCATCTTCATTTTCAACACGATCTCTAAGAGCCATCAAATCTGCTTTATTTCCGTTCGCCATTCCAAAGAGCTCGTCTTCGATTGGTGGGCGAGTTATGAGAGTGAGACGTGCAGTCATTTCAAAAAAACCTTTTAAGTAGGCTATTCTCTCACTCTCTTTACAAAAAATCAAAAGATTCTTTAACTCATTTGATCGACTCGCGGGTCTAAGACCAAAATGCTTTTCCCTTCCCAATTGTTTCCTAAAAATTTGTCGAGCAACTCGTAGTAGGCGAGCATCGTTTGAGGGAGCACAAATTCTTGGTAGGGATTGTCGAAGGCGGCGCAACGAGCCTTTTGGATAGGGTCGTTGGGATGGCGGAAGGGAAGTTGACGTAAGATCAAGTGGCTGAGCTCCATCCCTTCGTCCAAGAGAAAATTCATGAAGTCCACATTTCCAACAAAAAAGTTTTTCCCAAGGCTTTCTTGGGCCATTTGGAACTGCTTACCCATGCCTCCACCTAAGTTCTGTACAAAGAGTTTGCGGTCTGTGCTGTCTACAAGGGACTTGAGTTTGTAGAAAAGTTGTTCGGCCACATGCTTGGAACTCACAGCCAAAAAAATGTCACCGGTTTTGCCAGGCAACCACTGCTTTAGCGTGTGCACAATTTCTGCAATGTTCTTGGGGTCGTTGGGCTTGCTTAAAGGCTTTTCAGGGAAGTCGATGGGGAAGGGGTAACCGCTTTCTATCTGGAGGGTTTGCACATCTAGGCCCAGTTGATTTTTGAGGAACGTGAAATTCTTACCAAGGGCGCCGTGGTGGCAGAAGAGTTGTAGCTTTGAAATACCCTTCCAAACTCGCTCTTTAAAAAGAGCTCCTGTGTCTTCTGGAAAGGCGTGCACAATTGGCATTTGCTCATCACTGAAGGTCATCCATAAAACAGGCCCACTGCTTTGAAGAATTTTGCTCATGTAGTTGAGGTAACGTTCACATTCGTCTCGAGTTGGCGTGGATGCGAGTTCTTCGCCAAAAGCAGAAAGCAGAGAGGCGATGGATTCTGCGGACTTGCTGACCTTGTTCCATTCTAAAGTATTGCGATGGTGGGCCTCTACCATGAGAAGATGACGTTCATCATTGGGCTCGCCGTGGTGTTGCAGCGTCATTCCCAAGAAACCAAATAAAATAGAGATACGAGCAGCGAGCTGATCTATGAGGTCTTCTGATTTTGGATTTTCTTCTTTAAGACGACGTAATTCGTTCAAAAAGCGTTGCTCGCTGAGCTGGATATGCCAAGCGCTTTCAATAGTAGTTGTGAACTGGTCCACATGGCCCACCAAAACATTTTCTGGCAAGGTCACTAGTGGGTCTTTACGCACGCGATCTTTTAAGAAATGTTGGTGGCCAATGGCCATGACCTTCTTTGAGCGTGCAGCTTCCAGGGCCGCTTTGTAAAAAGACTTGGGCTCATCATGTTCTTGGCAACAGATGTCGTACCAAAGATCTTTCTCTTCTTTTACGATGCGTAACTCTGATTTTTCGCCCGTTTTACTTTGATGCAACCAAAGAGTCACTTTCCCAGCGAGTAGGGTTTCGCTTTCACCCAGCTTTTCCGCCTGCACAAAACGTGCCAGTCGGTCTTCATTGATGTACTGATTTGGATCTTTAAGCATGCCCACCTCTTCGTGGAAAGGGATCAAATCCAAATTTGGAAGAACCAATAAACTTTGCCCTTCTAGGGAGAGGGCGTGGTCCACGAGGTCTTGAGTGGTGTGACTGCTTTCTTCTAAAAGGAAAGGTGGTTCAATGGATACCTTTTCTTTTAGTTTTAAATGGCGCTTCGAACTTATGTTTTTACTTCGAAGTGTTGAATGCAAACGTTCTCCACCACTCTGGCCAAGCAAGGGAAGCAGGTGCTTGGCCCACGACCAAGTGCTTTTTGTGAGGATGGGTTCCAAAGAGGCTTTTTCCTTTTCACTCAATGCTTTTAGGTGTCCACTGAGTTTCCAAAAGAGTTCAATGTTGGCCTTCACATCATCCATGGCACGGTGTGCGTCTTCTTGAGTGATGGCCCATTTTTTTGTGAGAACTTCTAGGCTGTAACTGGGCTCATTGGGCAGCAGCAATTGGGTGAGCTGGCAAGTGTCTAAAGTGGGATTTGGAAGGTCCAAGCCGTGGTGTCGTAAAAAGTTCGTATCAAAAAAGATAAAATGGCCCATGATGGGGGCATCCCCGATTTTCTCTCGCAGAGTGGGAAGAATATCGTCCAGCTCGGGAGCACTTTGAACCATTGCATCCGTGATCCCTGTGAGCCGCTTGGTAAACTCGGGGAGAGGGACAGGAGGACGAACCAAGGTGGACCATTCCTCTAGAATTTTTTCGTGGTCAAAACGAACAACGGCCACCTCAATGAGGTGGTCCGTTGCCGGGTTCAAACCCGTTGTTTCTAGATCGAGACAAATGAACATAGGGCGTTCATTCTAGATGGTGGGCACCATGTCGTCTACAGGTTCTTCGTCTTCTGCCTCTTCCGTTGTGCTCGTACTTGTGCTTTCACTTTCGTCATCAGTATCAGTTGTCGTGGATTCCCCTAATTTTTCGAGGTACCTCTTTACCAAACTCACGATTTTTGCAGCCTCTCCACGAGTGATGTTTCTGCTGCCTTCGAAGGCGCCATTCACTCCAGAAACAAACTCCATTTCCTGAGAGAATCCAGCAAAGCGTGAATACCATTCGGACTCTGGCACGTCAGAAAACCCATTTTCTCTGAAGCTTGTACTGGGGTCTATTCCTGCAGTTAATAAGATGATTTTTAGTGCCTCAGCACGGGTCACGTAAGCTTCTGGGCTAGCCAGCAGACCTTCATCAGATGGATAGCCAGCAATAATTCCGTTCTCGTTTGCCCAAATAAAATAAGTGGAATACCACTGACTGTCAGACACATCTACAAAAGGGTTTGAGCCATCAGTAGCCTCGACGGCAGAGCTTTCTTGGAAAGTCCGAATTGCGATTGCCAGGAGTTCTGCACGAGTGATGTTTCTCTCTACTCCATAGCTGCCATCTTCATACCCTTTGACCACTCCTTCTTGACTGAGTTCTTCTACGTACTCACGGCTCCAGTGAGCTTCAATGTCAGTAAATTCGATAAGTTCTGGAAATGCACTTTCCGAATCGTCGTCACTGTCGTCGTCCTCATCTTCGTTGAGGTCTTCCTCTTCGTCACTGTCGTCGTCCCCATCCTCGTCGAGGTCTTCCTCTTCGTCACTGTCGTCATCCCCATCCTCGTTGAGGTCTTCCTCTTCATCTTCGTCGTCATCATCAGTGTGTGCAAGTTCGCTCTCCAATTCCACTTCCAGGATTGGGCTGAGCAAGTTAGAGGAATCTTTTAGAGACACTTCAAAAGTGTCTTCGACACCGTCACCACTCAATTCCACGGTCACGCTGAAGAGTTCTCGGTCATCCACCACAACGCCACTGTCTTCCCCGTTCACAATCACGTGTGTTCCGGCTTCTCCACTGCCCACGATTTCTCCAGTGAGTTCCGTGTCACTCACTTCGGTATCGTACAGTTGAGGAATAGGGGGGGCAACGTGGTCCAAACCATCTTGATGTGCTTGGGCGGTTGCAGCACTAGAACTTTCTTGAATGGTAACCATAACCCAGTCGCTAGGCCCCAGGTCATCTTTATCTGCGTAGAGGTAATAGATGTTGACGGCATTTTGTCGAAGAGGAAGCACAATGGAAAATTCTCCGCTGTCATCCGCAGTCACGGGGTCCACGCTTGAGGGCCCCTCGGTCACATAGATCATGGCTGCCGGCGTTGTGGTTCCTGTGATTTCGATTCGGGTGCTGTCCACAACTCCCATATAGTCATCGAGCACGGGGGTTGTTGCATCTGCAGCAAAAGCAGGTGCTTGTGTAGCGAAAATAAGCGACAAGGTCGCGAGAGCTGAGAGCAGTTTTTTCATAAGTGGAGTTAAAGCAACTCCACTCTACAGCATTGCAACGAAGTCGTCGAACAGATAGGTAGTGTCTGTTGGGCCTGGTGTTGCTTCAGGGTGAAATTGAACTGCGAAGAAAGGCAAACGCTTGTGCCTTACACCTTCTACGGTGTGGTCGTTCGCATTTTGGAACCAAACCTCCCAATCTTCAGGAAGACTATCTGCATCTACAGCGTAACCGTGGTTTTGAGAAGTGATAACACAGCGACCTGTTTTAAGATCAATACAGGGTTGATTTTGTCCGCGATGTCCGTACTTGAGTTTGTAGGTTTTTCCGCCTGCGGCGATTCCCATGATTTGGCTTCCCAAGCAGATTCCAAACGTGGGCAGTTTTCGAGCAAATGCATCTTTCATGATCTCTACGGTTTCTTGCATTAAAGCTGGGTCTCCAGGTCCGTTTGAAAAGAAAATTCCGTCAAACTCAATTCCTAATTCAAAGGGGTTCATGTTCCAGGGCACTCGCGTGATTTTGAGACCCCGTTTTAAAAAACTTCGCAAAATGTTCAGTTTCATGCCCGTGTCAACCAGGGCGATGTGCTTTAGACCCTCGCCGTACGTTTCGACTTTGCTGGGGCTCACTTTCGCAACCAGATTTTCATGATTCGGATCATAGAAGGTCTTGTCTGGAGTTTTTTCGGAGGGGTGAATTTTTCCTAGAAGCGCGCCTTTTTCACGCAACTTTTTTGTAAGTGCACGAGTGTCGACACCGCTTATCCCTGGTACGCCGTATTCTCGCATCCAGTCGGATAAACTCTTGGAAGCATTCCAGTGTGAAAAATTCTCACTGTATTCACTGACGATCAAACCTTTTAGGTGAATGCGAGCACTTTCGAACCATTTGCTGAGTTTTTGTTCATCCAATTCCTCTTTAGGCACGCCATAGTTGCCCACGAGGGGAGAGGTGAGCACCAAAATTTGATCCTTAAAAGAAGGGTCTGTCAGACTTTCTGGGTAACCCACCATGCCTGTAGTAAAAACCACTTCCCCTTCAACTTCTTCAAAAGCACCAAATGCTTTTCCCGTCCATTGGGAACCGTCTTGTAGCGTGAGGGTGAGTTTTGCCATAAGCGTGAAATCGTGTGGAGTTTAACGAATCTTGCTTTGCTTGTCCAAACTTTGCTAGGATGCCATGCGAACTGGCCCCTAAACCCCAAAAACATGCAGCATCTCCTTTCATCTAAGGATCTCAACCGTGACGAGATCCTGTCTTTATTCGAGCGCGCGGAACGCTATCTGCCGGTTGTTAAAGAACGTCGTAAACTCACGGAAGCTGAAGGAAAAATCTTAGCCACTTTATTTTTTGAACCTTCGACACGAACACGCTTTTCCTTTGAAGTGGCCATGCTGCGTTTGGGTGGCATGGTGATTAGCAATGCGGAAATGATGTCCACTTCTTCTGTAAAGAAAGGTGAAACTTTGCACGATACTGCTCAAATGGCCTGTCGTTTTGCTGACATTGTGGCCATGCGCCATCCAGAGGCGGGAAGTGTGGCTGAATTTGCGAAGGGGAGTATGGTTCCTGTGATCAATGGGGGAGACGGGCCCAATGACCATCCTACTCAAGGGCTCTTGGATCTTTTTACAATGTATGAAGAGCGTGGATCTTTAGACAACTTCACCATTGCCATGGTGGGTGATCTTAAATATGGGCGTGTGCCTCACTCTCAATGTCATTACTTGTCGCACTTCAAAGGAGTAAAATTCTTATTTGTCTCTCCTGAAGCTCTACGTATGCCAGAAGAAATTGTTGCCATGCTTAGGGAGAAAGGCTTTGAAGTTATGGAAACCGAAAATTTGGATGAGGCCATTGGAGCCTGCGATGTGTTGGCTCACACTCGTATTCAACAGGAGCGCTTTGAAAGCCAATCGGAATATCTAAAATACAAAGGTGTTTATGTGATTGATCCTGGAGTTATGGTGAAAGCTCGCCAAGACATGATCCTGATGCATCCCTTGCCTCGTGTAGACGAAATCCACATCGAGGTAGATCAGGACGTTCGCTCCAAATACTTTGACCAGGTGACGAATGGAGTTGCTCTCCGCATGGCCCTGATTGCACGTTTACTAAACCTTTAGCATGAAACTGATTTTCCAAAACGTCCTTGTCGCCAATGCCGACGGCATTCAGCTCGGCAGTGTCTACGTGCGCGATGGTCTCATTGTTGCACCTTTTGAAGCGGATGCCGAAACGCGCGTGATTGATGGGACCGATAAAATTTTGATGCCTGGAGCTATTGATGCCCATGTGCATTTCCGCGAACCTGGTGCTGAACACAAAGAAGTTTGGGAAACGGGGAGTGCGGCTGCAGCCGTGGGAGGGGTGACCACTGTTTTGGACATGCCCAACAACAATCCAGCCGTAACGACCATGGAAACTTTGCAGGCGAAGAAGAAGTTGATTCAAGGTAGGAGTTATGTGAACTATGGCTTCCATTTTGGAGCCAGTGGGAATTTGGATGCTCTGAAAGCCGCAAGTGGTTTTGCTGGGGTTAAAATCTACATGGGTAGCTCTACCGGCGACCTTCTGGTGGACCAGCCTAGTGTTTGGGAACAGATTTTTGAAATCTGCAAGGCGAAGCGAAAAACGGTAATTGTGCATGCAGAAAATGAGGAACGCATTCGTGAACGTACAAAGGAATTTGCTGGTCAGGAAGCTCCTTCCACTCATGCCGAAATCCGTGATTGTGAGTGTGCTCGTATTGCTGCAGATGCCGCCCTTCAACTGCGTGAAAAAGTTGGAAATCGTTTGCATTTGGCTCACATGAGTACAGCCCAAGAGCTTGAACTGATGCGTAGTCACCGCAACTCCGACTTGAGTTGCGAAGTGTGTATGCATCATCTCTACTTTAGTAAAGGAGACATGAAAGATGCTTTTTTGAAAATGAATCCACCTTTGCGTGAGGAAGCTGATTTACGTGCTCTATGGGAAGGCATTCGAGAAGGAAGTGTGAATTGTTTGGCCACCGACCACGCTCCCCACACCATTGAAGAAAAGAGCCGCGACCACTGGAGTGCACCTGCTGGGGTTCCTGGCGTAGAGTTTCTTTTGCCTCTTGCGCTCAACGAAGTGAACCAAAAACTTCTTGACCTTAAACAAGTTGTACGACTTTTATGCACAGAACCGGCACGTATTTTTGACATTCCTAAGCGAGGTTCTATTCGTGAAGGAATGGCGGCTGATGTGGTCTTGGTGGACATGAACCTCGAAAAAACCATCACTCGCGATATGGTCATTTCTAAATGTGGATGGTCCCCTTATGAGGGCTTTCGTTTAAAGGGGTGGCCTGTTTTGACTGTAGTGAATGGGGAAGTGGTGACGGAAGATGGAAAGCTGGTGGGGGCGTTTGTAGGAAAAGATTTATTTTCGTGAGTTTTTATTTCAAAACCATGTTCGCTTCATTTCCTTCAACCCGTCAAGCCTATCCAAGCTCTAGAACTGGCCAAAAAGGAGGAGAACATGCTTTTATTCTCGAAGTGCCTTTAAACCGTTTCCATGAACTATAAAGAACGCTTTTTGCACCTGATGGTGCGTACTGGAGCCCTTAAGTTCGGCTCCTTTGTTTTGAAGAGTGGTCGCACTGCTCCGTACTTTTTCAACGCAGGGGCGATCAATTCAGGTAAAAATTTAGCAGAATTGGCTTATTGTTATGCAGAAGCCATTAAAGAAAGTGGAGTGCCTGTAGACGTGCTTTTTGGACCAGCGTACAAAGCCATCACACTGGCTGTGTCCACATCACTCACGCTCGCTAAAGACTATGGCATGGATGTGGGTTACACCTTCAACCGCAAAGAAGTTAAAGATCATGGAGCAGACCAGGGTACTGTTTTGGTGGGAGCGCCTCTCACTCCAGATACGAGGGTGGTTCTTTTAGATGACGTATTGACTGCCGGAACAGCCGTGCGTGAGAGCATGGACATTTTTAAGAACAACGGCAATCCACAAGTTACTGGAATCATTATTGCGTTGAACCGCATGGAAAAAAACAATGATGGGGTGGATGCAGTGACTTCTATTCGTGAACAATTCGGGGCACCTGTTTTCCCGATAGTCACTCTCGATGAACTCATTCATTTTCTTTACAACAAAGAAGTGGATGGCCGCGTAGTGCTGGGCGATGCCGAGCTGCAAGCCATAACCGATTACCGCAAACAATATGGCGTCTAAATTCGAACCTTTTTCAGACCGTCTCTGTCGTGCCATTCAGGTGAAGAACAGCGTGATTTGTGTGGGTTTAGACCCACGCCTTGACCGTTTGCCCAAATGCATTCTAGAGCGCGCTTTGGCCGAACATGGATCCAGTATGAAAGCCGCAGCTGAAGCCTTTCTTGCTTTTAACAAGGGCATCATTGATGCAGTGGCGGACTTGGTGCCGGTGGTGAAACCTCAAATGGCCTTTTACGAGGAATACGGAGTCGAAGGCATGCGTGCTTTTGAAGAGACCTGTGCCTACGCCACTTCTAAGGGGCTCTTGGTGATTGCCGATGCCAAGCGCAATGATATTGGAACTACTGCGCGAGCTTATGCGAATGCTTTTTTGGGTCATGTGGAGCTCTTTGGGAAAAAGGTCCCTGCGAGCATCCAAGCCGATGCGCTGACCATCAATGCCTACCTGGGCTACGACGGGGTGCTGCCTTTTTTGGAGGCCTGTGCTGAAGAGGGGAAGGGAATTTTTGTGCTCGTAAAAACCTCCAATCCTTCAGCTGGTGATTTGCAAGACCGTGTTACAGAAGATGAAAAAATGCCTATTTCTCAATTGATGGCTCATTTTGTAGACACTTGGGGTGCTGAAGATCTCGGGGAATTTGGTTACAGCCCTGTTGGAGCTGTGGTGGGTGCGACCTATCCTACGGAAGCCAAAGTGCTTCGTGAAATCATGCCTCACAGCATTTTCTTGGTTCCTGGTTATGGAGCCCAAGGAGGTGGTGCCGAAGACGTTCGACCTTGCTTCAATTCCGATGGCCTGGGTGCCGTGGTGAACAGCTCACGCGAAATCAACTTTGCCTTCGAAAAAACTTCCGGTTCCGAAGATGGCAGCCACTTTGGAGAGGCCGCACGCCAGGCGGTCATGAAAATGAATGAGGCGTTGAATGGGGTGCGCCAGTAGTTGGGCCATTTTGTTTGAGAACGCCAAAAACTCGTTGTCCATCCCAAAAGGAAAGATAAAGATTTCCATTTGAGCTGGATGTACAGGAAACACCCCAATGGATGAAACACTCTGGACCTTTTGGGTTTGTACCTAAAAACTCGAAAATAAAACTACGTCCAACAGAGAGAGTTGCTCTCATATAAACGCCACCGACCACGGTATTTTCTTCGGGTACGGTCCAAAAACGTCTTTCTTCAGTTTGTTCTATGGGATCTCCAAGGGCACATCCGTGCTGGGCTGCTTCTCTGTGCGGGTCCCTTGCGGCAAGAATTTGTTTTGCTCTGTGGGCGTGTCTCAATGCAGCTCCCACGAGGGTTGGGTCCACCCCATCTACACTACCACGTTCACGCAAAAGCAACCGTGCAAGCTCATCGGGTGGAGTATGGTCCAGAAAATCTTTCAGTGGTGTTGATCTGGAACTGGGTGACATCATTTGAAAGTTACTTCTATGCTGTGGTCTCTCCCATCAGAGCCACCCAGGTGAAATGCCCAGCGGTTCACTTTTGGGCTATAAAGCTCCGTTACACCTAGGCGTGCGCATGCTCCAGGCCTTTTGACTTCTATTCCATAAAACATCCCTACACCTTCTCTACACTCGAAAGTTCTTTTGCCAATCCATCGACCGTTAGGAAGAGGAAGTAAGGTGCCTTCTCCATATTTTGGAACAACTGCGTTGCCACTAATGGTGTAGCCCAATTGTCTTCCCAAGTCTCTATTTCCATTGGCATTCAAAAGTAACTCTGCATGTGCAGCCGTGACAATGGCTCTAGCTATGTTAATGGTAACTTCTGGGTGCGTAGGCAGTCCGTGTGTGCGCCCTACCAAAAGTGGTACAAAATCCACACTATCTATTACGGATAAGCAGTGTTCTAATCTCATGTTTTTTGAAGAATCTTTTGTATTTTAAAAACATTAAAAATATTTGTCAATATTTCTACAAATCTCATGATTCCATTTAATCCTTTCCATTCACCCATGCATGCAGCCGTCTCCACTCTTCCAAACTCAGGTCTTCGGCGCGTACGTCGGGGTCGATTGCGAGCTTTTCAAGGTCGTTTTTCACCGCGGAAGACTCGTTGCGTAGAATAGAAGCCAAATTATTGCTGAGTTTTTTGCGCTTTTGCGTGAAGCTCACATGGAAAAGCCAGAAGAGTTTTTTGAGGTTGCCGGGAATTTTGGGCTCCTTGTGAACGTGAATTGCCAAGACGGCCGAATCCACC
>CAYLWB010000019.1:0-16604 GCA_964387375.1 uncultured Candidatus Peribacteria bacterium
TCTGCTAGAATCAGCCGCAAAAAGGTAACTTACTTGCTGTCAAGGGATACTCACCATCGCTTAATACTACGGCCTCGCTGGAATTGTTCAGGGCTAAGTGGCTGTCACCACGGTAAAGTACTATGGTTTGTCCTGCTTCGATCATCGTGTCGTCAGGGAAAACATAAGCATCAGATCCATCGGGTCCATCGTCTACCGTCCAATTTCCTAGATTCACCGTTTCTTCACCGCCGTTTGTGATTTCGATCCATTCATCGTTTTGATCTGCGCCTTCAGGGTCAGGGAAGACTTCTGTTATTTCCATGTCTTCAGAAAGGTCACCATCAAGATTGTTTTCTCCGATTGCAGAGCTTTGGTTGGGGGCTCCAGGTGTAATGAGGCTGGTCCATTCATAGTGATCGCCAATTTTGGCGTAGCCCATGGCCTCTTCGGAATCTTCATAGGGCACTTCCCAGAGTATTTTTTCTTCTAAGTCCAGAAGACGTACCGCATCGGTGGAGTTGTTTAAGGTGAGTTTGCTTTCGGTAATGGAAAGAACTTTATATTCGTGAGAAGCCATGTTGCCACTGAGTGCATGAGGTTTACTGCCACCCGCTTGGTCATCCAGCAGGAGGCCATCCAAGATGATTGAATGGTCGTGTGGGTTGTAGAGCTCGATCCATTCCTCGGTGGTATCGGAACCTTCAGGGTCAGGTAAGGCTTCTGAAAATTCGGGCAAGTCGGTAGGTGTTTCTGCTGAAGTTTCTTCTGCAGTCAGGATGACGTCGCTGGCCCCGTTCTCGATGGCTATGCCCGCTTGTGTGCTCGTGTAGTGAATTTGATCAAGGAGGGTGCCATCGGAGCTGCGCAAGATTACGGTGTCCTCTCCATTGTTCAGCTGGAAAGGAAAGCCAGTTATTTCTAGACGCGTCTTGGATTCGATGTTCCCAGTAAGAGTCCAGGGGTGGGCTGTCCCATCTTCGAGAGTGTAATGAGAAAGATCCACAGATTCATTGTTCGGGTTGTATAAGGCAATCCATTCGATTTCATCCTGCAAAGGATTGGGGTAGATCGATTCGAGCTCCATTGGGGGCGCGCTCCCGAGATCGACACAGGCGAAGGCATTGGGTGCAATGAGAAGAGAGAGTAGAAAGAAGATGCGTTTCATGTGTTTTGGGTTAAGGGCCTGCATCTTGCCAAAAAAACCTTTAAAAAATATGAAAAAAATCTGAAATTTTTCCTGAAAACTGGTGAAGGACAATGTGCAAAACTTTCTTGCCAAACGCCGAAACCCTTTGTACATTGGAAGCAGTTCTTTTTTATTTCGACTTTTCGGATACAAGAAAACAGAAGATTCATTTCAGACCAAGAAACGCAGACGTGAACTACAAAAAACCAGTTTCAAACCTGATTAAGATGAGCTGAATCGCTCGCTGTTTTTGCGCATCCGGAGTTTAACCCCAGTAACATGTTTAGTACTTTAAGCATAGTACTTCTTCTTGTGGGGCTTGCAGCCGGAGGAACCGGCGGATTCGTTTATCGAACCCAGCAGCTCAAAGAGGAAGAACAAAAAAAGCGTCGGGAGCAAGAAAAAGCTCTTCAAGATGCTAAAAACAAAGCCAGTGAACTTGTTCTTCAGGCTAAAAATGAGGCCTTTAAGATGCAGGAAGAGGCTCAGCGTGAAGAGCGTCAAAAGCGCAAACGTCTTGAGGAAAATGAGTCTCGCGTGCTCAAAAAAGAGCAGATGCTCGATCAAAAAAGTGAAGAGCTAGAAAAGCTTAAGAACCAGCTTGATAAGAGCTCGGAAACTTTAAAGGAAGAACGAGAAAGAGCTCAGAAGCTCGTTCAGGATCAAGAGGCAAAACTGGCAGAAATTGCTGCCCTCAGCCAGGAAGAAGCCAAAGCCTTACTTCTCAAGCAGATTGAGGCAGAGTTTCAAGACGAACTTGTTGCCCATGCCAAAAAACTGGAGGCCGACATGAAGTCTGAAGTGGACGAAAAAGCCAAGCAGCTTTTGGCTGATGCGATTCAGCGTTATGCCTCTGAAACCACGGTGGAATCCACCACGACTGCTGTGCCCCTGCCTGCAGATGACATGAAGGGCCGCATCATTGGAAGGGAAGGGCGTAATATCAATGCCTTTGAAACCACAACAGGTGTAGATGTGATCGTGGACGACACCCCGGGCTCCATCATCATTAGTGGCTTCGATCCGATTCGCCGTTATATGGCTAAAATCACTTTGGAACGCCTTGTAGAAGATGGACGCATTCACCCAGCGCGTATTGAAGAAACCTACGCTAAAGTGAAAGAAGAAGTGAACCTGCTCATCAAAGATCTCGGTGAAAAAGCCGCCTTTGAGGTGGGAGTGGCTGGTTTACAGCCCAACCTTTTGAAAATTCTAGGACGTCTCAAATTCCGCATTGCTTACGGGCAAAACGTCCTCAAGCACTGCATGGAGGTATCCTTTTTGGCTGCAGAACTTGCGGGCATGATTGGAGCGGACGTGGACGTGTGTAAGAAAGCAGGGCTCCTACATGACATTGGTAAGGCCGTGGATCATGAGGTGCAAGGCAAACATGCGTTGATTGGTCGCGACATCCTTAAGAAATTTGGTGTTTCAGATGCCGTTGTCCATGCCGTGGAAGCCAATGAAGGAGATGTGGAAGCCAAGACTTTAGAGGCCAAGATCATTCAGGTGGCGAATTTGATTTCTGTTTCTCGCCCTGGAGCAAATCGTGAAAATCTCGATAACTTCATCAAACGTCTTGGTGATACTGAACGTGTGGCCACCTCTTTTGAAGGGGTGGAAAAAGCCTTTGCTTTGCAGGCTGGTCGGGAATTGAGAGTCTTTGTGAACCCAGGTGAGCTCGACGATTTACAAGCAATCAAACTTTCTCATCAAATTGCACGCAAAATCGAGAAGGACCTCCAGTACCCCGGCAAAATTAAAGTCGAGGTTTTGCGAGAGACCAGAATGGCGGCGTTTGCAGAGTAGGTCTTGACTTCTCATCCTCAACGAATAAAATTAGCACTGCCAATAAAGGAGTGCTAATTTTCTAACCCAAATCTTATGACCAAGCTAATGCCCCTGGCGGGCCACGTGCTCGTAAAACGCATGGAAGCGCAAAAGGAAACCGCTTCCGGAATCATCCTCACCGACTCTGCCAAAGAAAAACCCCAAAAAGGGGAGGTCTTGGCCGTGGGTGTGGGCAAAGAAGGAAAAGAACCTCAGGTGAAGGTCGGGCAGATCGTGCTTTTCAAGAAGTACGGTCCTACTGAAGTTGAAGTGGATGGAGAAGAGCTTTTGCTTCTCGAGGAAGAAGACCTACTTGCTGTTTATCAATAACCCTAAACTAGAATCATTATGGCAAAAAAAATCACTTTTCATGACGAGGCTCGTCAAAAACTCCTTTCTGGAGTGAACCAATTGGCCGATGCTGTGCGCATTACCATGGGTCCCAAGGGCCGCAACGTCTTGCTCGAAAAGAAGTTTGGTGGGCCACTGATCACCAACGATGGAGTGACCATCGCCAAGGAAATCGATCTCAAAGATCCCGAAGAAAACATGGGTGCTCAGCTTGTGAAAGAGGTTTCCACCAAAACCAACGATGTTGCTGGAGATGGAACCACTACTGCAACAGTTTTGGCCGCTGCTCTTTTGGAAGAGGGGATTCGTAACATTGTGGCTGGAGCAAATCCAGTGCTTTTAAAACGGGGCATGGATAAGGCTCTTACAAAAGTTCTTGAAGAACTCCGTAAAATGGCCCGACCTGTGAATTCTAAAGCTGAAATTGCGCAAGTGGCCACTGTTTCTGCTCAAGATCCTGAAGTGGGGGAGGTGATTGCCGAACTCATGGAAAAGGTGGGGCACGAAGGTGTGATCACTGTAGAAGAATCTCAGACTTTTGGAATCGCCAAGGAAGTGGTGGAAGGAATGCAGTTCGACAATGGCTACATTTCGCCCTACATGATTACAGATCCAGCTCGTATGGAGGCTGCTTATGAAAACGTGTACATCTTGGTTACAGACAAGAAGATTAGCAGCATTAAGGAACTCTTACCGCTCCTGGAAAGCATGGTGCAGTCAGGGAAGAAAGAGCTGGTGATTTTGTGCGAAGATCTTGATGGAGATGCCTTGACCAATCTTGTTTTGAATAAGATCCGTGGAACTTTAGGAATTTTGGCCATAAAGGCTCCAGGTTTTGGAGAGCGACGCAAGGAAATGCTCAAAGATATTGCAGCTCTTACAGGTGCAACTGTGATTTCCGAAGAGCTTGGAATGAAGCTCGATCAGGCAACGCTTGCTGATTTAGGTCGTGCTCGTAAAGTGATCGCCACTAAGGATCACACGGTGATTGTGGATGGTCAAGGCAGCCCCGAAGCTGTGAAAACGCGTGTGGCTGAGATCAAAGCAGCTCTCGACAACAGCAAGTCGGACTTTGATAAGGAAAAACTGGCGGAACGTCTTGCGAAACTTTCTGGAGGTGTGGGTATCATCAAGGTGGGCGCAGCCACTGAAGTGGAAATGAAGGAAAAGAAGATGCGCATTGAAGATGCGCTCAATGCCACCAAGGCAGCTGTATCTGGTGGAATTGTGGCTGGAGGAGGTGCTGCACTTTTACATGCCGCAAGAGCATTGGAAGCTTTTCAGGGCTCCAATGAAGACGAAGCTGTAGGAGGCAAATTGGTACGATCTGTTCTTTTCGCCCCCATCAAACAAATTGCTGAAAATGCAGGTAAAAACGGGGATGTGATTGTTCAAAAGGTTCTTGAAACTTCAAGTGGCAGCAACGGCTACGACGCCTTAGACGACGAGTACGTAGATATGTTCGAGAAAGGAATTGTGGATCCCGTGATTGTTGTAGAAAGTGCGCTTCAAAATGCCGTTTCTGTTGCTGGGACTGTGCTCACAACAGGAGCTTCTGTGACGGATATTCCTGAAGATAAGACTGCCCCTGAAATGGGTGGAATGCCTGGAGGGATGGGTATGATGTAAGCCTTCGTTCAAATTCAAAAGCTGGAAGCGAAACGGACCTCATGTGTTGATTCGGTCCGTTTCTTTCCAGTGTGCAAGCTATCTTCCTGGTCAATCTTGAGTTTTTGCCTGTTTTTTGCTATAATGAAGAGATTATTTAGTGCCTCTCATGAGCCTCTACAAAAAAAGCAAGTCGGAAAAGATCCAAGAAGTGGGTGGAATGATGGCCCAAAGCAGTGCCTTTAACAGCACTTTAAAGCTCTCTGGGACTCAATGGGCGGCTATTTTAGCATCTTTGGATGATGAAGAGGCTCTCGAAGACGCGCTTTTGATTGTGCAGGAAGAACAGGCGGCCTACCGCGAGCTTGAAAAGGAAGAAAGCCGCAAAAAAACAACGAATAAAGCGCGTTTCAAGCAACGCCATGAGCGCTTGATCATGAAATCCTTGGAACTTATTAAAGACCAACCCAAACAATGAACTGGCTAGCCGACCAAATGCCGAAGATGCCTGAACTGCCCAAACTGCCCAGCATGGATGAGCTTTTGGACCAGGCGAAGGTAGGAGCTCAAGACCTCTTGGCTTCTGCCCTCACGGACAAACGCCTTGGCAAGTTGGTGGATGAGGATCCAGGTTTTCTCAAAATCTTTTTGGATAGAGCTCATGAAAATGTGCGCGCTTGGCAGACTGAAAATGGTCAAATTGATAAGGAAATCGTTCGCAAAAAACTCACTGTTCATCAAAAATTTGAATTGCTTGTGTCCCATTGGTTCGCCTCTGTTGCCTTTCGAAAGTTTCCAAAACAAACGACAGAGTTCTCTTCCTTTGAAGACTACAAAGCCTGGGCCAAAGACAAGGACGTGACTCTGGTGGACGGCAATGCGCTGCTCATTGGAGGCACCTTGCCTCAGATGAGCAAAGACAGAGGCCTTTGGGATTTGGCTACAAAATTTCCTAGTTTTTTTCAATCTCTTCAAGAGAATGTGCTGGCTGCAAAAAACCTTCGAATGGTTCCAGGATCCTTCTTGGTCTTGCAGTCTGGAAAAAAAGCAGACAAAGAAACCTATTATGTAAAGATGTTGGCCGAGGCCAACCAGCTCAAATTTGAATATTTGAGTCCTGGTGATGCGCTTCCCAATCCCCCAAGTAAAGATACCTTTTACTTTGTGAAGGTGGACCTTGAAAAAGGGCTCTTGAAGCCTGGGGCAGTCGACATGAATGCCATTGCTTGGTACACGAAGATCTTTGATCAAGGAAAGGCCCAGTGGATGACTCCGAACCTTACCGCCGCTGTTTTGGTAGCGAAAGGGAAGAGCATTTCCGAAGCCCTTTCTCTCGTGGGAGATGAGCAAAATACGGACTCCAAACTTATTGAGGTACTGACTCAAGTGGCTGCGCACTTTCAAACGCCAACTGCTCCTACTCCAGCCGTGCCAGACGCCCCCACAACCCAAAACACCTAAACCTATTTTATGGACATCAATAATTATTTGAAGGAAGTCGCGCAGAGCAAGTCGCCCGATTTGCACCTCAAGGTGGGGCGGGTGCCCATTGTGCGTTTGCTCAATGGAGAATTGTATGAGATGCAAAATGCCGAGACACTGACTGTGCAAGACATCGATGGCATCGCAAAGCAGATTCTTTCCGAAGACAAGTATCTTGCTTTCAAGAACGAAAAAGAAGTGGACAGTTCCTATTCTGTAATGGGCGCCGGACGTTTCCGTGTGAATGTTTATGTGGAAGCTGAGGGTCCAGCCATTGCATTTCGCAGTATCCCTGAAGTGATTCCTTCTTTGGAAGCTTTGGGTTTACCACCCACCATCCGTCGTTTCACCGAGAAATCCAAGGGGCTTTTTGTTGTGACAGGGCCGACAGGTTCTGGGAAGTCCACGACCTTGGCTGCTATGGTTGATGAAATCAATAGAACTCGACGTGCTCACATTATTACGGTTGAAGATCCCATTGAATTTGTGCATCAGTCCAAAATGTCACTCATCACACAACGTGAAATTGGCACACATACAGATTCTTTTCCAAGCGCCATTCGAGCTGCTTTGCGCCAAGATCCTGACGTGGTTTTGATCGGAGAAATGCGCGACCTAGAAACGATTTCTGCAGCAATTACGTTGGCTGAGACTGGGCATTTGGTGTTGGCAACCTTGCACACCCAAGATGCCTCTCAAACGGTAGATCGTATGATTGACGTTTTCCCTCCACATCAACAACAACAGGTTCGAACTCAACTTTCTACCACCTTGCTTGGTGTGGTTTCTCAACGCCTCATTCCTCAAATTGGAGAACAAGGACGCATCATGGCAGTGGAAGTTTTGGTCCGCAACGATGCCATCACCAACTGTATCAAAGAGGCCAATACTCACCAGATTTATTCCATGATGCAAATTGGAAAAGCAGATGGCATGATCACTCTTGATAATTCGCTTGCAGATCTTTACAAGCGCGGCCTCATCAGCAAGGAAAGCTTGCTTGCTTGGGCCAATGACACCGACTCTATTTCTAAACTTCTTTCCAATGAGTAAGCTCTTTCTCGATCTCAATGATCCCGTGATCTTCCAAAGTTTTGGAGGAACTGAAGTTTGGGAAAAAGTCGATGTTTCTGCAGGAACTGTGATTTTAAAAGAAGGAGAACCCAGCCAAGACTTTTATTACATTTTTTCTGGTGCTGTGCGTGTGAGTAAGGCTCTCAAAGATGGTTCTGGTCAGTCTAAACAGCTGGCGAATCTCATGGCGGGAGATTTTTTTGGAGAAGGATCGTTGCTTTCTAGTCAAGGTCGCAGTGCCACGGTAGAAGCGGTGGCCAATTCCACACTTTTGAAGTTGTCTCGTCCCAAATTTGAAACTCTTGTCCCTAAAATGCCTCAAGTCGCAATGGCGATATTGCTGGGCATTGTGAAAGTCTTGGACCTTCGTCTCTTTGACATGAATGAAAAACTTATTGCTCTACAAAAAGTGGGACGACTTGCTGCTCAAATGGGAAGTCAGCCTGAGCAAGTGGTGCTGGCGATTTTCAAAGAAATGGCTCCAGTACTGCACCACCAAGGCTTTGCTTTTTTTGGAATGGATGGTTTGCCTAAGGTTTTGAGCGAGGGAATCGCTCAAGAGAGACTAGATGCTTTTTCTCTTCATATACCAGACTATGCGAGTCGGCTTCAGATGCCAGAAGCACCAGAAGCACTTGTGCAGGAAGGACAGGTGTATTGCGCTGTGAGGAGTTTGAGTGGTCAGATGGTTGGCGTCCTTGCGGCAGAACTTGAACCTGAATTCATTGATCAAGATCTTCGTCTTTTGGTAACAGTGAGCGAGCAGATCGGGCACTTGTTTACCTGATAGATCTCCACAAAACGCTTTCATTCTTTGGTGGAGACCGTGGAGAGGCTCTTGAGGTTTGCTCATCACTCCATTAGAATGTCGTCAATCTAAGCTCCCCAATGGACGACATTTATTTGCCAGATGAGATGGACGACGAACCTGAAGAAGAGAGAAGTTTTGAGAAACAACCTATTGTTGAAAAACACCAAGCACCAGCAAGTCACCCTTCAGGAGTGCACGCGTCCGATTTTGTAAAAATCGATTTTAAACGTTTTGTGATGCTGGTGGCCAATCGTGCTTTCCTTGAGGTCGTGGAAAAAAACGAGCATGAAGAGGTTATTGTTTCCACGAATCTTTTGGCTGACCTTGCGAATGCTAAGAAAGTGGGGCCTGCTGCAAAGGGGCCGCTCCTTGTTTTGGGAGGAGTTTTGATCGGTATTCTAATCGCTTATTTTGCTTTCTAATGAAGTTCAAACGGATTCTGCTTAAAATTTCTGGAGAGCTCTTGGGAGGCGAGGAGGGCCGCGGGGCTGAAGCCGCCGTACTCAAACGCCTCACGGGTGAACTCGGAGAGCTCGTGAAGAAAGGTTTCCAATTGGCCATTGTGGTGGGAGGGGGTAATTTTTGGCGCTATAAAGACAATGCGAATCTCAGTATTCCTCGCACCAGCTCCGACATGCTGGGCATGATGGCATCTGTTATGAATGCACGTTTGCTTTCTGATGCATTGATTGCAGAAGGAATTCAGTCTCATGCTTTGAGTGCTCATGGGAATTTTGCCTTCGCGGAGCCTTTTGAATCTAAACGCGGTCGTGAGCTGCTTGAACGTGGTAGCATTGTGGTTTGTGGTGGAGGCACGGGTAATCCCTATTTCACCACGGATTCTGCAGCTGTTTTGCGAGCTTTAGAGCTTGGTTGTGATGCGCTCTTTAAGGCGACTAAGGTGGATGGTGTTTACGACAGTGATCCCAAAAAAAATCCTGGTGCAAAACGCTTTGAACAGCTGACCTCTCAAGAAGCTTGGGAAAAAAAGCTCGAAATCATGGATCTTACGGCCATGACCCTTTCTCATGAAAATGGGATGCCCATCCTTGTGTTTGATTTCCAAATTCCTGGCAATCTGCTCAAAATTGCTCAAGGAGATCTGTCTCTTGCAACTTTAATCACCTCTTAATTTATGAATGCCCTTCAAGACGCTAAATTGGCTTTTGACAAAGTTTTAAACCATCTTAAAGATGAGTTTGCAAAACTTCAGATTGGGCGAGCCTCTGCCGGTTTGGTGGAGGGTTTGCTTGTTGAAGCCTATGGAATGACTCAACCGATGAAGTCTCTGGCGAGCATCAGTATTCCGGATGCACGTACAATTCAAATTCAACCTTGGGATCGCGCACTTTTAGGTGCTATTGAAAAAGCCATTGAAAATTCTGATATCGATATCCGTCCAACCAACAATGGAGTTTGTATCATCTTGAGCATTCCTATGCTCACTGAAGAACGTCGCCGTGATTTGGTTAAGGTTGTAGGTCGCATGTCTGAAGAAGCTCGCATTTCTGTTCGTAATGCTCGTCACGAGGCCATGACTAGCTTCAAACGCATGGAGCATGAGGGTGAGATGAGTGAAGATGAGCAGGCACGTAACGAAAAACAACTTCAAGAGTGTGTTGAAAAGGTGAATGCTGAAATTGAAGACTTGGCGAAGAAGAAAGAAGAGTCTATTCTGACTCTATGAACATTCTCCTCTCTGCCGTTGTCTTTGTTCTCGTTTTTTCTGTACTCATTTTTATTCATGAGCTGGGCCATTTCGCTGCAGCAAAAAAGGCTGGAGTTAAGGTGGAGGAATTTGGTTTTGGTTTGCCACCCCGCCTATGGGGAGTCAAAAAGGGAGAAACCATTTATTCGATCAACTGGATTCCTTTTGGTGGTTTTGTACGCATGCTTGGGGAGGACCCCAGTGAAAAAGCTGCTCACAACAACGCTCGTAGCATACTGAATCAGTCGCTCCGCAGTCAGGCCTTCATCGTTTCTGCAGGAGTTCTTATGAACTTGCTTCTAGCTTTTCTCCTTCTAACTCTGGGGTTCTGGATAGGGATGGAACCTCTTTTGGTGGATGAAGAGGATTTTTTAAATAGTGTGAAGAAGGGTCTTGTTGAAGTCACGCCTGTTGAAACAGAGGGGGAGGCACTTTATTTGCCCCGTTTTGTTTATCAGGATTCTCCTGATGCTGTTTTTCAGCCCTTTCTTGAAAATGGGGACATCTTGTTGGAGGTGAATCAAAGGCCCATTTTCTCCGAAGCAGATCTTATGGAGGCGCTTCCAAGTCAGGAGCTTACTGAACTTTTGATTTATCGCAATGGGGAAGGACTTCTGAATATCACACCAGAAGACGCTCTGTTTATGCCTCAAGGCCCACTTGTTCAATTTGTTGAGCCGGAATCTCCTGCTGAACTTGCAGGATTTCAGTCTGGAGATCAAATTTTGAGTTTGAACGGACAGACTATAAATGGGGCCGAAACTTTGGTGACCCTCACGGGGGAGCTCGAGCCAGGTTCTTTAGTGAACTATGAGGTTAAGAGGGAAGGCGAGGTTCTGGAGCTGTCTGCCCCCCTTTCTACAGAGGGGCGTATTGGTGTTGGTTTAGCGAACTTTGTTCCTTACTACGGGAATCTCTCTCTCTATTCTTGGGCTGTTCCACATGAACTGCTGGCAACTCATCCTCTTCAGTACGGTTTTTTTGAGGCTCCTCTTGTTGCAGTGGGAGAGATGTGGCGTTTAGGGAAGGCCACTGCGGTTATGTTTGTGAATGTGCTTGGGAACTTCCTTACTTTTGAAGAAATTCCAGCCGGAGTGTCTGGGCCTGTTGGCATCGCAAAGATGACTTTTGTGAGTGTTCAAGAGGGCTTTTCTGCAGTCATTCGTTTGTTGGCCTTGTTGTCGTTGAGCTTGGGAGTGATTAATATTTTGCCTTTGCCTGCTTTGGATGGAGGGCATTTGTTCTTCATTCTTTTTGAAGCCATTACTGGGCGGAAACCGAACCATCAATTTAGAGCTTGGGTCCATGGCACTGGTTTGATCCTGCTCCTTCTCTTTATCACCTACATCACGGTGAATGATGTGATGAATTTATTCTAAGTTCCTGTCAAAGGAATCTTGGTTGCTTGCCTTGCTCGTCCATTTTGCACCGTTTACAATGAACTCCCATTTTTGAGCTTGGGCTTATGTCTACGGCGCTTTCTGAGCATGACCTCTGGTTTCGTGTCCTCCAACAGGTTGAAGGACAGGTGAAACGCCCACACTTTTTAACGTGGTTCCAAAATACAGCGATCCTTTCTTCTAAAGATGGATTGCTTGTGATCGGAGTCCCCAACATTTTTGCAAAAGAATGGCTTGAAGATAAATTCAACGGGCAACTTTTACAGGCCATTCGACTGGTTTATCCTGAAGTGAAGGAGCTGACCATTCAGGTTGAGCCTGCGTTGGCCTTACCAGAAGACAATCGATCTTTTGACGTGACTAAATTGTTTCAAGAAAAAAAACCACGGAAACTTCCTGGACGACAGGAAGTAAAGTTGGTCGAAGGGATTTCCAGCAAATGTCTTAATCCTCGGTATACACTTGATAACTTTGTGGTTGGCCCCAACAACCGTTTGGCTCATGCGGCCTGTGGAGCTGTATCCAAGGCTCCTGGCTCCCTCTACAACCCTCTCTTTATTTATGGGGGAGTGGGTTTGGGGAAGACCCACCTTTTGCAGGCAGTTGGAAACGACATTGTGCGTCATGACCCTTCAAAGGTTGTTGTTTACATGACCAGCGAGCGGTTCACCAATGAGATCGTAGAAGCTATAGGAAAACGCAATTCTAAAGAGTTCAAAGATAAGTACCGCAAGGTAGACTGTTTGATCATCGATGATGTGCAATTTTTGGCAAACAAGGATCGTACCCAGGAAGAGTTTTTCCACACCTTCAATGAACTGTACGACAACAACAAACAGATCATTATTAGTTCAGACCGTGCTCCGAAGGATCTCAATCAGCTTGAGGATCGTTTGGTGAGTCGTTTTGAAATGGGAATGATTGTCGATGTTCAATTCCCTGATTACGAGACCCGTCTTGCAATTTTGCATTCCAAATGCCGCGAACATGAGGTTTTGATTCATCCAGAAGTTTTAGAGTTCATTGCAAGCAATGTGCATGAATCTGTACGTGAACTCGAGGGTGTTTTGTTGCAAGCCATCGCACAGGCACAACTGGAGCATTCCACTCCAACGGTGCGTAGTGTTGCTAAAATTGTTAAAAAGCTCAGTCGCAATGGGGATCAAATGCAGGGTTTGGAAGGACATACGGAGCTCAGCAACACTAACACTGCACGCTGTTCTGAGGATGTTCTTGAAATTGTTGGGCGTCATTTTCGAATTGCTCAGGAAGATTTGTTGGGAGAGTCGCGTAAGCGCCAAGTCCTTATCCCTCGCCAGGTGGCGATGTATTTGATTCGTAGTGAGTTGGGCTATTCTTTCGAACAGATTGGAGAATTTTTTGGTGGGAAGAATCACACCACGGTGATCCATGCCTGTGAAAAAATGGAGCAACGTCTCAATCGTGATAAACAATTGCTCCGTGATGTGAATTCGATTAAAAAGGAGATGGGCCTTTGATGCTCCACTCTCAATTCCACGCGAGATGAACTACACTTATTACCGTCGTTATCAGGCTCCGCGTCGCTCAAGGAGTCATTTCAAAGGATTTTTCTGGGTGATTCTTGGTCTAGTCGCTGTGGCGATTGGAATTCAGGCCTGTGTGGGCATTGTGAACGGTGTTGCCGAAGAAAAAAAAGACGAAGCGGTGTTGACTGTTCAGAAGGGGGGTGCCGAGGTCCGCTCTTTTGGTCAAGAGGATTGGCAAGAAGCAGGCGATACTCAGGTCTTTTTGGAAGGAGATTCAGTTCGAACTTCAGATGGTGGTTGGGTGACTTTGGAATTTTATAATGGGATGAGAATGAGATTGGCCGACGAAACTGTCGTTACGTTTACCGAAGTGCTCCAGGAAGGCGAAGATGAGGTCATGATTCTTGATCTCAAGGAGGGTCGGGTTTGGTTGGATCGAGTGCATGATGGGTATGACAATGGAGAGCTAAGTCTGCGTATTCGAACCGATGTGATTGATATGGTCGCCTTAAATGGAGATTCTCTCATCACTCAGACAGAAAAGGCTGAATCCGTTTATGTTTTTGATGGGGAAGTTTCTGTTGAGCTTTTGGATCGTCGAGATGCAGAAGATCCCGATGTCATTGAACGGTTTTATCTTAAAGAAGGCACTAAAACTGAGTTCTTCAAAGAAGATAAAGTAGCACTTTTGGAACGTAAAGACGTGGTTCTTTACCAAGAGTTTAACCTGGATGAGTTTGGTCAAAGCGATTTCCTTCAATGGAATTTGGGAGATGGGGTTTTGCCAGAAAACGATCGAGAGGATGATGAAAAAGAAGAAGAAAGTTCTGAAGAGGAAGAAGAAAAGCCAAATGAAGAGGAAGAAGCTGCCGAAACAGATGAAGAGGAGCCTCTTGAGGAAGAAGCCGTTCTTGAAGAAGAATCTGAGGAAAGTCTCAAAATCACAATCTATTCACCGAGCTCAGGTTCCACCATTGAGAAGGATGCCATTGCGATTGAGGGGGGAGTGCTTACGGGTGAAGCGGCGCGTGTTTCTGTCACTTGGTCTGGCAATGGCCAGGCTTATGACTTGGGCTTTTTTGAGCCTGGCAGCGAGAGCTTCCGTTATGTGGCAGATGCTGCTTATGGCAATTTTGTGGTGGGGCAAAACACCTACACCATTGTTGCCTATGATGCAGAAGGCAAACCCAGCAATACCGTTACCGTAGTGCTCACAGGAAAGTTCTAAAGGTGGTCCTTCTTGTTCTTCTCGTGTTCGGCGTTGGTTTTTGCATAGATGACTTCACCTGTATCTAAAGTGGTCAGGTAGAACCAGTAATCGGAATCTTCAGGATGAATGGCAGCTTCAATGCTGGCGAGGCCTGGGTTGCAAATGGGAGTGGGTGGAAGACCACTATAAAGCCGTGTGTTGTAGGGACTGTCCATACGTAAATCTTCGGCAGTGAGTTCATTGTCTTCCTGTACGTAGAGTAAGGTTGCATCAATGCCCAGTGGCCAACCATTGCGAAGGCGTTTCCAAATGATCCCACTGACAATGGGGATGTCCTTTTCGGTGCGCACTTCTTTTTCGAGCATGGATGCCATTACGATTGTATCGTGGAGAGAATGGCCTGATGTTGAGATATCTTCGCGCAGCTCTTTTGAGAGTTTGGTGTCGAAGTTGGAGAGCATTTGTCCAACAAAATCACGTACTACGAAATTCCCACTATCCACAAAGTAAGTGTCTGGGAAAAGAAAACCTTCCATTCCTTCACTACCCTCTAAAAACTCATAATCAAACTCACATTTGTTTGCACATTGTTTAAAATCCCCTTTTTGGATGAGCCCCAATTCACTGAGCTTGTTGTCAATTTCCTCCACAGTCCAGCCTTCAGGGATGGTCACTACCATCTCGCCTGTACCTTCAGAGGTTAAAACTGTGATGATTTCGCGCAAAGTCATGCTGGGGCTAAGGCGGAAGCTGCCGTAACGCAGGCTTTGATCCAGCTTCTCGCTATCTAGGGTTCTTAGAAAACTTTTTTCATTGATGATGAGCCCTGCTTTGTTCAAGTCATTTGCAATTTCTCGTGCACTGCTGCCTTTCTCTACGCTGAAAACGATCTTTTCTGTTTCTTTTGGATTCACAGCCTCATTCAAATCTAGGCGCCAAAAGGGATGCCAGAGCTTCCAAACGAAGACCAGTCCTACAATTAAAAGTAAACTCTGTATAAAGCGTTTTTCCATGACGAAAGGTTATGCTTCAGCTCCAGGAAGGTCCATGCCCATTTGTCCCATGAGCCCACGCATGCGTTCTGCAGCAACTTCTTGAGCCTTTTTGATTGCTTTATTTAGAGCTTCTTTCAAACTCTTTTGTAGTTCCGTTGCTCTTTCTGGTGTGAAAAATTCTGCAGGGATTCTAACCTCTTGTACTTCTTGTTCTGCATTGATGACGATGACAATTCCATTTGTCTCTGCCTCAATGTGGAGATTTTGCAGTTCTTGTTTGACCTGTTTAGCCTGTTTTTGGAGCTTGTAGAGGTCCCTAGCCTGTCCAAAGAGTCCCATATTTTTCGATTAAATGACCTCGGAAGTATAGCGGACAGATTTCCTCTTGCCTAATTAAAATACCGCAGGTAGAATCCCTGCGCATTTATTCCTTCTTATGGAGAACGCTGTTTTAGACGCAAAGCTTCGCGACAAGAACGTGAAGGCCCGAGCTCTTCGCTCTGAGCACAAGATGGTGCCTGCGGAGTATTATGGTCATGGTGTGCAGAATTTAAGTTTGGCTGTAGATCATCAAACTTTCCGTAAGCTTTATCGCAAGACGGGTTCAAACACCATTATCAATCTTAAAATTGAAGGTGCTGGTGATAAGAAGGTTCTTGTACACAATGTTGAATACCATCCTGTTACTGAAGATGTTCTCAATATCGAGTTCATCAATGTGCGTATGGATCAAAAGGTAACTGCTCATGTTCCAGTTCGTTTGGAAGGACTTGCTCCTGCCGTGAAGGAACTGGGTGGAGTCCTGATTCAAAGCATGGATGAGATTGAAATCCGTTGTTTGCCTGGAGATCTTATTCACGAGCTTGTACTCAATGTAGACGGTCTCGTTGATTTCAATACCATCCTCCACGTTTCTGATATTCAGGTTCCTTCAAGTGTTGAAGTGCTTTCTGAACCTACAGCTGCTGTGGTTGCTGTGGCTGCTCCTCGAGTTGAAGAAGCTGAACAAGCACCTGTTGCTGATGTGTCTTCTGTAGAAGTTGCAGGAGAAAAGAAGGAAGCTGACGGAGAGGAAGGAAAAGCTAATTAATCCGTTCTTAGCGGATTAAATCCTCTAGGAGCTGTTTCATCGTGGAATGAGCTTCTTCTTTAGCCATAGACTCTGGTTGGAGGGTGAGAGCAAAGGCATCGCCTAGAGTGACCTCTTTTGGCAGGAGGGCTCGAGGTAGGCGGGTTTCGTGGGTGTCTGCGCCTTTTTGCAGTTTGAGCACGGCGTCGCTACCTTCTTCGCGGAGGAAGGTTGCTTGATAACGGTGCTTGAAAGGGTGGAACATGGCGTATGAAGGGGGGGAGGTCATGGTACTGGTTTTTTGAAGGGTGGAAAAGGGGAGCTTTGGATCAGGGATTGACGTTAAACGAGAGTGGCTTATTAGAGCCAAAAGTCCCGTTAAAATCTGTG
>CAYLWB010000020.1:0-4125 GCA_964387375.1 uncultured Candidatus Peribacteria bacterium
GCTTTGTTCCACCCAGAACTCAATCAAAAGGAACTCCGCGAACGCCTCTCTTTTTATGTAGTGAGCAGCTATGGAAAACGCTACCTCGAAGACGATGGAAGCAAAGAAATGGATGGTGCTCAAGCAGCCGACGAAGCGACTCTTGTCCTCAGGAACTTTGTGGATAAGGTTGTTCTTCCTCGCTGGAAAGACTAGACTGCAAGGTACTCTTTAACCCGATTTTATGAACTTCTTAAATCAGCTCGAGTGGCGAAATGCAGAAAAGCATTTTGACCCCAGCAAACCGCTTGAAGCAGACAAACTGCAACAGTTGCTTCATGCCATACAAATGGCTCCAAGCTCTTTCGGTATTCAACCCTACCATGTCTTTGTTGTTTCCGATCCTAGCATTAAGGAACAACTGCGCGCCGCTGCATACAACCAAGCACAATTCACAGATGCTTCTCATATTTTGGTCTTTGCTAGCCGGACTGATGCTATGCACCGTGTGGACGAATATTTCCAATTAGCAACAGGTGGAGATGCTGCTATTCGGGAGAAAATGAAGGGCTATGAAGATATGATGCGTGGTTTCGTAGGCAACATGCCAGATTCTGCACAAAAATCTTGGGCAGATCGTCAAACCTACATTGCTCTTGGATTTGCCTTAGCTGCCGCTGCAGAACTCGGCATTTCGTCTTGTCCTATGGAAGGGTTCGACCCCAACCAATTCGACCAAATCCTCAAACTCCCTGCTCACATGAAGAGTGTGGTGACCATGAGCATAGGTTACGCTGATGGAACACCGGGAAATCCTAAGGTACGCTTCCCCGAGGGCGACTTGTTCACAAGAATTTAAATAGATTTAAAAAGAGGCCCCTGAGGGCCTCTTTTTTTGATGACTTTAGAACATCGCTTCGTCTGAAGCAGGATCTGCGGCAGACATGGGCATAGGTGCCGGTGCTGCATCTTGAGCCATTTGAGGCTTTGCCCCAGGCATAGGTCCATCGTAGAATTCTTTCATGGTGAGGCTGACCTTACCACGTTCATCAATCTTGAGGATTTTCACCTTCACTTTGTCTCCCACCTTCACAATGTCGCTCACTTGGTTCACACGGAAGGGGCGCATTTCAGAAATGTGCACGAGTCCGTCTTTCCCAGGAACAATTTCAACAAAGGCACCAAATTCTGCCAAGTTGACCACAGTTCCTTCAAAAATGTCTCCAATTTGGGGAACGTAAGTGATTCGGTTGATCCAATCAATGGCCTTCTGGCCAGATTCTTGGTTGGGGGCAGTGATGTTGATGTGTCCAGTTTGTTCAATGTCAATTTCCACACCACATTCAGCAGTGATCTTTTGGATGGTTTCTCCACCTTTTCCAATCACATCGCGAATGAAGTCTGGATCGATCTCCATCGTAAGGATGAGTGGCGCATATTTAGACATTTGTTTACGAGGTTCAGGCAGCACTTCAAGCATTTTGCTCATGATGAAGTTGCGTCCTACCTTGGCCTTATCTAGCGCCTCTTTCATCATCTCAACAGTGATTCCCTTCACCTTAATATCCATTTGCAAGGCTGTGATTCCATCTGCAGTTCCAGTCACTTTAAAGTCCATATCTCCAGCGAAGTCTTCAAAACCTTGAATGTCGCTGAGGATCACATGCTTGTCTTCGGCCACTACCAGCCCCATTGCAATTCCTGCAACAGGCTTTTTAATGGGCACACCTGCATCCATCAAAGAGAGAGTAGATCCACAAACAGAAGCCATGGAACTGGATCCATTGCACGTCATGATTTCGGAAACCAAGAGCATTGTGTAAGGGAAAGCTGCCTTTTCGGGCAACACAGGCAGCAAAGCACGTTCCGCCAAGGCACCATGTCCGATTTCTCGGCGAGATGCACCACGAAGCATTTTGGTTTCTCCTGTAGAGAATGGTGGGAAATTGTAGTAGTGCATGTAGCGCTTTTCCTCATCCATATCCATGGTGTCGATGATTTGTGCATCGCCAGGGCCTCCCAAAGTCGTGAGGGTCAAGGCTTGCGTTTCTCCTCGTTGAAAGAGAGCCGAACCATGAGTGCGAGGCAAAAGACCCACCTTGCAGGTAATGGGGCGGATTTCATCTGCCTTACGTCCATCGATACGACGACCGTCTACAAGAATGTTCTCTCGAAGATTTTTGTCCATAAGTTTTTGCAGGCCTGCAAGAACTTTTCCTTTTTCAAAAGTTCCTTCTTCAATTTGAGCTGCAAAATGTTCAAGAACCTTGTCTTCCAAGGCATGAACAGCATGCTTGATTTCTTTCTTAGTCACTCCTTGTACAGTGTCCAAGTCTTGCTTTGTAACAAACGCCTTAACAGCCTCCAAAGCGCTTTCATCAACCAAAGTTTCTTCGTAAGTGCGAGGTGTAGGATTGATTTTCTTAACAAGCTCCATTTGAAGCTCGCAAAGTTCCTTGATGGCTTTATGAGCAAGTTCCAAAGCTTGAAGCATTTGCTCTTCAGTCACTTCTTTGGCTCCAGCCTCCACCATAGTGATGGCATCCATAGTCCCAGCCACCGTGAGGTCCAAACCTCCTTCGGTCACCTCCTTCATTGTTGGGAAAACAACGAACTGGCCGTCTCGCATTCCAATACGTACACCAGCCAAAGGCCCTTCAAAGGGAAGTCCTGCAGCAAGCATAGCAGCAGACATGGCGTTCATGGCCAAAGTTCCAGGTTCGTTTTCAAGGTCGGCAGAAAGTACGGTGGCAATTCCCTGCACTTCATTGGTGATGCGCTTTGGGAAAAGAGGTCGCACAGGGCGGTCCATGAGACGGGCTTTCAAAATTCCATCTTCGGAAGCACGGCCATCTCGTTTGATGAAACGAGAGCCTTTGATTTTACCAGCTGCGTAAAAACGCTCTTGGTATTCCATGGTTAAACGGAAGAAGTCCGCATTGGGATCTCCCTTTTCGGACATAACTACTGTAGAAAGCACTACAGTTTCGCCGTAGGTAATGATGACGGCGCCATCAGCTTGTAGAGCAATCTCGCCAGTCTCCAAAGTCATGGTGCGACCAGCGATCTCTCTAGATACAGATATTTTTGACATAGTTCTGAATGGTTTTAAGGATTTAAGTCCCCTTTTCCACTCAGTAAGATGTTTCAAGAGATCTCCGTCAGTCCGACCTTTTGAGGAGAGATTCTTGTCACCTCCCACTGAATGAATTTGGGACGAAAGAAGGCTCCAAACGGAGCCCCCTCAATTTACTTGCGAATTTTTAGATCTTCTACGAGCTTCTCGTAGCTCTCCCTATCCTTCAACTTAAGGTACTGGAGGTGGCGACGACGTTGCCCCACCAGGTTGAGCAATCCACGTCGGGAGTGCTTGTCCTTCTTGTGGGTTTGAAGGTGAAGCGTGAGTTGATTGATGCGTTCCGTCAGGATTGCAGCTTGTACCTGTGCGCTTCCAGTGTCGGTCTTGTGTTGTCCAAATTTACCGATCAGGGTTTTCTTTTGGTCACGTTTCATAGAAAGGTTCTTTAAATTGAGCGCAGCTATTCTAAATAAAATGGTCGGGTTTGGCAAGAGGACTTGTCTGCAGTATACTCTCGCTATGGATACAAGCCCTGCCGCTACCACTGAACTTGCCACTTTCGCTGGGGGATGCTTTTGGTGCATTGAAGCTGTATTCACCGATTTGGAAGGTGTTGAGAAAGCGGTTTCGGGTTTTGAAGGAGAGGATGCTGTGGCAGCCGAATACAAGACCGTGGCTCGAGGGGGCACCGCTTACCGAGAAGCAGTTCAGGTGACTTACGATCCTAAGAAAGTTCCCTATCAAGCGTTGCTCGACATCTTTTGGCGACAGATCGACCCCACGGACAGTGGCGGCCAGTTTGCGGATCGTGGCAGCCATTACCAAACCGCCATTTACTTTCACACCCTGGAGCAGGAACGCTTGGCCAAGGAGAGCAAGGCAGCACTGGAGAAGTCGGGCAAATTTAGCGGACCGATTGCCACCGAGATCCTCCCTTTCACCAGGTTCACCCCTGCCGACGAAGAACACCAGAATTTTGCCAAGAAGTGCCCACTCTACTACAAGAACTACAAGGAAGGCTCTGGGAGGGCTGCTTACATTGAGGAGGTTTGGGGCAAATAATCTTT
>CAYLWB010000020.1:4225-11755 GCA_964387375.1 uncultured Candidatus Peribacteria bacterium
CCAGAAGGTTTGCCCTGCTTCAGCTCCAGGCAAACCCACGTTCATTCCGTAGAGACCCGTCAAAAAGGTGAGTGGGAGCATGACCACTGAAAAAATGGTCAGAGTTTTAATCACGTTGTTGGTGGTGTGCGAAATGATGGACTCATTGGTGTCCTGCAGGGATTCGATCAACTCTTTGTGATTTTCGAGCGTGGCCCAAATTTTTTCTACCTTGTCGACCACGTCGTCGAAGTAGATTTCAAGGCGCTCAGGCAAGAATTTTTTATTCTTGTGCTCGATTTGAGCCACTACCGCACGCTGAGGAGCAATCACTCGTCGAAAAGTGATGATGTTCTTCTTCACATTGAGGATGTCCTTGAGCATGTCGTGCTGTTGGTTGAGAGAAAACACATCGCGCTCCATGTCCTTGAGATCCTGCTCAATGGTGTCTAGAAGGGGAAAATTGCTTTCAAAAAGTCTGCCTAAAATCTTGTAGAGCAAGAACCCACTGCCCTCTCCCATGTGTTCTTTTTTGAAAGCAGCGTTCTTTTTAACAGATTCAAAAAGGTCAGTTAGTACTTTGAGAGCTCCCCAATGCACGGTGACCAACAGGTTGTTCTTTATAAAGATGTCGACTTCCTCACTGAGCACACGTTCGTGGCGTTTGTCGTAATAAGGAATGTACAAAATGATGAAGAGGTACTGATCGTACTCATCCATTTTGGCGCGCTGGGTTTCGGAAAGACAGTCCTCAATGTCGAGTTCGTGGAAGCCGTGCGCTTTACCCAAACGCGTCAAAGTAGAGGCATCTGGTTCACGAAGGTCGAGCCAAGTCAGGTTACCCAAATGAAGCTGATGAACGGTAGCTGGTGACATTGGGAGGCTTAAGACGCCGCCATTATGGACTCGTGTCAAAACACTTTCAAGTTCATTCTTTTAAAGGCATAATGAGCGCCGTGAAATACCGTGCTATCATTCGCGATGCTTGGACTGTGACGCAAGAAAACAAACGCCTCATTTGGTGGTATGGCTTTCTCCCTGCGCTGCTCACAACCTTGGTGAGCATTGGATATTTGAGTTACCAAGCAGCTGCCATCTACACCTCTCCCCTTTTTAGAGATGTTGAAACAAATCATCGTGAACTGTGGCGTATTTTATTAGAAAAGGCACTGGCCTTTTACAAAGCCGATCCCAGTTTTATGGTGGTCTTGATTGTTCTGACTGCCATTGGAGCAGTGGCCTATCTTATGTTGCCTGTTTTTACACAAGGTGCTGTTATTCAACTTCTTGCTCGTTACCGCAATGGCCATAGCATTTCAATCCGGGAGGGGATTTCCTTTGGACTGCGGCGCTTTCTGCAACTTTTTGAGTACCATTTGGCTATCAAGACCTTCAGCCTGGTTTCCCTATTCACCAATGCCATCTTTATTGTTCGGAGCTTGGGGCCAGAAGCCATCCACGTCTTTGTTTGGCTCTTTCTATTGATTGGGATTGTTGGGCTCGTGTTTACATTGCTCTTCACGTACTCGGAATACTACATCTGCATTGATAACCACGGCATGCTTCAAGGCATGTTGAGCAGCTGTGCCTTGGTGATTAAACAATGGCATCACACTTTCTTCATGCTACTGCTCATGGGGATCATTTCTATACGAATTTTGTTCAACATATTTGTAGCCCTTTTGATCCCAGCCCTTGTCATAGCACCTGCACTGTTTTTTGCAGGAATAACCCTCACTCATATTGGAATCTTTGTGGGGGCAATACTTGGAATGGTGGCCCTCTATTTCACATCCTATTTCATTGGCATTTTCGACGTGTTCAGTACAGCCGTATGGACCTTTACCTTTTTGGAGCTCACAAGTGTCCCAGAAGAATCTCTACGCAGCTAAGAGCCAACTGTAGAAAGTGACTAAAATCAAATAGAAGATGCTAAAAGCAAGCACTCGCTGAAGCATCCCTTTGTGGTCTGGACGATAGAGGAGCTTTTGATGAGCTCGATGCTTGAATTGGTAGATGGTGATGTCGAGAGTGTAGGAGAGCAAAATCACACTCGCCAAAAGAATCTGAAGTGTAGGCGAAAAATAGAACTTCAAGAAAAGATCTGGGAGTGGCAAAGTTGGAAGTGTTTCAAAGCCTCTCCCAAGCAAAACGATGAGAGAAATGTGACAAAACTGATCAATAAAAAATGGCAAAGTGCTGTGGTTCTTATTAAAGCGCGCATCGTATTCTACCTTGAGTACATCTTGCACAAAATGCACCACAAAAATAATGCCTACAGTGAGCCACGCTTTAGGTTGAGCCCAGTAAGGCAGTAGAAAGAGCGTTGTAAAAAAAGCAATGATGGTGGCATGTTGAAAAGTTCCTTTCCAGCTTTCGTATTTCCTCTTAATAAGCTCATTCGACTGGAAAACGAAATCTCCCAGCAAATGCGCTACCAATATTTGAAGAATAAGCATGAACTAAAGAAGTGAATTGTTAGCATTGTCATTACGACGTTTCTCGTGAGCCGCTTTGAGTTTTTCTGCTGTAGATGGACTGGTTTTGAGCAATTCAGAAAGATCCTCCTTCTTTAAGACAAAGATTTCAGCTTCAGACAGGGTTTCTGCACTGGCCATGCGAGGTTTTTCTTCCAAAAGTGCCATCTCACCAAAGAAGCTCCCTTCGTTGAGTATTGCAATTTGCCCCTTATGGCTAAATATGCGCACACTCCCCGTTTTAAGAATGTAAAGTGAAGAACCCAAAGCTCCCTCCTCAAAGAGCAAGTGTTTTGCGGGGAAATATTGCAGCTCAATATGTGCAATAATAGATTGATGCTCTTCTTCAGTAAGTTCCTGGAAGAGAGGGATTTTTTTGAGAAGGTTGAGAATGAGGTTCATGAGCGCGAAGTGTTCCCTTCATTCTATCATAATTGAGCCCCTCGGACAATTGCATCTCAAACTTCTCTTTGAGTTCCTTGACTACGGCAATCAAGTGATTGATTTCCTCATAAGTGTTTGCTGCCGTCAGTTGGACGCGGAAACCAACATCAGCCGCAGAAACCATTGGATAAGGCGCTAAAGTCACATACACACCACGTTCAAACAAAAAGTCTGAAACGGGGTCCACATCGGCAGCATTTTTAAGGTAAAAATTGAAAATCGGAAAGTCTGTGGTGTTGTCGCTCCGCAAATGCATAGCCTGAATCGCCTCACGCAGATGCTTGCTCTTTTGATAGAGGTCCAAGCGAATTTGGTCACCACGCAATCGGTTCACTTCCAAACCTTTCAAAATGGTGGCTAAAGAGGCGAAGGGTGCAGGTCCCGTATACAAGTAAGGACAAAGTACGGACTTCAAGAAGTTCTTGAGAGGGGTGCTGCAGGTTAAAAAGGCAGAATAACTGGAATAAGCTTTTGAAAAACAGGAAATCAGAATGATGTTGTCATAGCTCTCTCCGAAGTGCTTCACAATACAGTTCCCGCGTTTGCCATAAGGACAGAGTTCATCCTCCGCACGCTCCCCCACAAGACCCATTCCATGAGCATCGTCAATATAAAGAAGTGCATCGTAGCGACGTGCAAGTGCGGCCAAACTAGGAATATCTGCATATTGACCATGCATGCTGAACACTCCATCCACACAAATGAGTTTTTTATGACTCTTACTGGCTTTCAAAAGACCTTCGAGTTCTTCTAAATTATCACTGCTGAAGGTGGTGAGTGTAGCCCCCATGCCTCGAGCAGTAGCTGCCCCCTCATAAAGGGTACGGTGCGAACGCTTGTCCAAAAAGACTTCTCCTCCTTCTGAAAGGACGAAAATACAGTAGTGATTGATCATGGAAAGATTGGGAAGCACAATACAGTCTTCCACACCCAAGAGATCCACGACTTCTTCTTCAATTTGCCCGTAATGGATGGAGCTTCCGAGCATGCGAGACCAATTGGGATGCGTCCCCCATTTAGACACCACTTCAGGGATAGATGCCATGATTTCTGGATCCAAATCGAAACCCAGGTAATTGCAGGAAGCAAAATCTGCGAGCCATTGTTTGCCAATACGAATTTGACGCCCTTTCAGTTCTTCAATCACGGCGTCGTACATTGGATTTTTGTGACGGGCACGCAAAAAAGCTTCGTTCTTCGCAATGAGCTTCTGAAAGGCCTGGTTAGGAGAATTTCCCTTGAGTTCCCGCGGGAAACCAGACAGTTCGATTAGCTTTTGCGTTTGCAGTTGGGGATCCATAGAACAAAATAAAGTGCTGGGATAATCTCAAAAAAAACAAATTTCTCCAAATAATTAATGTGGACACATAAACAGAATACACCGTAAGATAAGCTCATCCTACGCCCGATGAAAAAACTCTTTGCCTTTCTCATTCTTGTGTTGCTGGGGTTTGGAATCTACTTTTTTTCGTCATACGGTTTCCAAGAACCTGCAGCGGAGTTAACGGAACGAACTACAATTTTGCGTATCGGTTACAGTGAGTGGCCTCCCGATCTCATTGTTTATCTGGCTCAAGAAAAAGGCTTTTTCGAGGCAAATGGTCTCCAGGTTGAGCTGGTACCAGTGGATGGCTTTGAGGACCTTTTTGAAAAAATTGAAAACAAGCAAATTGACCTCTGGCCTGTCACCCTTCTGGATGCTGTCATCGCCTACTCAGAAGGAGAAGAGTGGCAAATTATAGCTTTGGAGGATTACTCCAACGGGGCAGATGCTGTTCTTACTATGGAAGACAGTGGCATTGAAGGCATCTCTGGTTTGACTGGAAAAAAAGTGGGCACAGAACAGGGAACTGTTGGAGAATTTTTCCTGCAAATTTTGCTACAACGTGACGGACTGGAACTCTCTGATGTCGAGATTGTGGACATGAGCTACGATCAAATTCCTGCTGCGTTAGTCAGTGGGGAGATTGATGCTGGCGTCACCTATGAACCCTCCATCACAGAAACCCTCAATCAAGGAGGACGCGTTCTTACAGATTCTGCGTCGGAACGAGGAACCATTGTTGATGTGTATAGCGCTTACCGTTCCCACCTTGAAGCCTACCCTGAAAGCTATAAAAAATTCGTCCTTTCACTTTTGGATGCTGCAGATTATTACAATGCACATCCCGAGGAATCCATATCAATCATGGCTGAAGCGTATGGGAATGACGTTGAGGAGCTGAGCAAAGCTTTTGAAAAATTAAAAATTCCAAATCTTCGTGAAAATCAAACCGCTTTCAAACGTACTTCTGGGTTTGAATCTTTGTTCAACCTAGCAAAACAGGCAGAACTCTACCTGGTTGATCAAGGTGTTGTACAAAAAACGAGCGACCTAACTTTACTTTTCAGTGATTTGGTCGACGACCTTTAGGCCAAAGGCAGGGTGAAGTGGAAAGAAGTACCCTTCCCTTCTTCGCTTTCAAACCAGAGTTTTTCTCCGAGAGAACGCACAAAGGTATCGGCCATGTAGAGGCTGAGACCGATCCCATCCGTGTGGGTTTTGCTGGCACGTTCTCCACGAGAAAATTTTTCAAAGACTTTGTGCTGATCCTCGGCAGACATTCCTATCCCTGTATCAGAGACCGTTACAGTCACCTTTTTTTGCCCAGCATCCACGGCCAAGCTCACAACAATTTTATTCTCTTCGTCAGGTTTTGCATAAAGGCAGGCATTTTCAAGAATTGCCAATAGAATCTGCAAGACCTTTTCTTCATCTGCACGAACCTTGATATCAAGATGGTTCTGTACTGCAGAAAGGTCTACTGCGGTTTTTTCGTGACGTGCCAAACAAGGACGCATGTTTTTCATGGCTTTCATGATCACTTCACTGAGAGAAAAATTGGAAAGTTTAATGGCAACCTTTCCATCTTTTACTTCTGATGCATCCAAAAGAATGTTCAATAGTGTTGTCAAACGCTCACAGTTACTACGAATGTTTTCCACGGCTTCTTTTTGAGTTTCATCGAGTGAGGTCGAACTTTCCAGAAGATCTACACTCCAGTTCACCACAGTGAGTGGCGTGCGTAAATTGTGAGAGGCTACTGTAATAAAATCGTATTTATCTTTTTCCACTAAGCGCTGTTCTGTCACATCATGGAAGCTCCAAATTCGCCCCAAAAGCCCACCCTCTTTCGTTTGTACTGGTTTTGTATAAAGGGAGATGATTTTTAGGCTTGGTTTCTCGAGAGTCACTTCACAATGTACGTTCTCTTGAAAATCAGCCTTGTCTCGAATACCACGCAGTCGCTCTAGAACGCTTTGTGTCTTAGGATCTTGAGAGTCTTGATCGAAAAAATTCAAAAGCTCAAGGGCTGATAGGTGCGCTTGCTGTGTTGTCGGGCATGTGAAGAGTTCACAGAAGCGTGCATTGTATGCAATCACTTCATTTTGAACATTGAACAGTACAATTCCCACTTCAGAAGAATCCAAGATAGCCTTGTACTTTCCTCGTTCTTCCAGAAGATGTTGATTCTTTTCTTGAATGGAGGCCGTCATGTTATTGAAATTTTCTGCGAAATAACCAAACTCGCTCTTTTGTTTGATATGGATTTTATGATCCCAGTTTCCCTTCTCAATTTCCTGCACTCCTTTAGTGAGGATATCAATTGGACGGACAAACAGCCTAGAAACATAATTGCCCACAAGCAGTACCTCCAAAATCACGAGGAGTGTGATCCAAATGAGTAGGTTGCTAAATCGAGTGAGTGGCTCATAAGCCTTGGCCTGGGAATGACCTAAAAGAAGCTTCCATCCATTGCCATCAAAAGAAAGGTACCCTTCAGATTCCGTTTCAGAAACAATATATTCATTGTTGTCATACAAATAGCTCGGGTCCTCTTTGCCCACAGTGGACTGTGAAGCAATGACATCCCCTTCCTTGGTTAATAGAAAGACATCAATGTCCTGACCCGCATTCGTCTTGAGTAGATCTTTCAATACATCAAAAGAGAACTCCGCAAAAACAATCCCTAAAATATTTTTATTCTTGTCCACAAGGGTGTTCGCAAAAACCAAAACGTCTTTCTCAGGATGGAAGGGCAACTGCACAACACGACTCACATGAATGAAGTCTTTTTGAGTACGTACATACCACTCCTCTTGAGAAACATCAGCTCCTAAAACAGTGGAGTCCGTAGAAGCAACCAATTTACCATTCGTATCCGTGAGATAAAGATTGTCGTACCACCCCAAGTTCAGGAGATTAACCCTCAAAATGTCGCTCTTCTCTTTGTAAGAGGTTTCCGAGTTAGAAAGAAGTGAATCACTGATGAGCAACTGCATGTCGTTGAAGCGGTCATAAACAAAACGATTGACCGAATCCATTGTGGCGATCGTGGTTTGTCCAAGTTCACGATCGATCTGTTCGTTGATGATGCGATGCCCAGCGTAATAACTGAAAAGTAAAATAAAGAAAACCGCTGGCAAAACAACAAGGCTCATGAGGAGGATCAAGATGGTTTTTACTTTCATCCCAGTCCCGTTGAATTTTGTGTTTCCGAGCAGCTGCAGCGCCATCAGGTTGAATATATCTGATCATTCTAGCATAAAATCCCTTTTTAAACAAGAGAGGGGGCTGCATTGACAAGCA
>CAYLWB010000020.1:11855-14711 GCA_964387375.1 uncultured Candidatus Peribacteria bacterium
TGTAGAAGCAAGTGATAAAGCTTGGGAAACGTTGGGTGAAGCACTTGCAAAGGTTCGCGAAAGGTTAGAAGCGTCTTCTGACAAGACTGAAGAGAAAAAAGCCGCCTAAAACAGACAATGGGTAGATATTCTGGCTTCTTCTAGGCCTTTTTGTTGTATTGACTTTTTTATAAAAAGGTTTTATTATAACATGTTCAAACAAAAACTAACCCCACCCCATGGACTTCTTCTCCAGCCTACGCCAGCGCACCAAAATGCTGATTGTTACCTGCAGCATGTTCCTACTCAGTTTGGCCTTTGTGCTCCTGATTTTTGGAGAGAACCTGACTTCGCACGAAAATGACTGGATCCATGCCGCTAAAGAGGGCACCCGGGCGGATCTGCTTTATGTGCATCCAGGAGAACATTCAAGTGGTCACTAGAACTTGCGACGAAGGAAGTGCCTCGGGTATGATACCGAGGCTCTATGATGCACTATCAAGCTCGAGAAACGGAAAAGAAATGGCAGGCCCGCTGGCGAGAGTCGGGGGTCTTTAAGGTGGATTTGGAGGCTTCCAAAAAGCCTAAATACTACAATTTGACCATGTTCCCCTACCCGAGTGGAGACAAGCTCCACATCGGACACTGGTACAACTATGCGCCAGTGGACACCTGGGGCCGTATCATGAAAATGAAGGGTTATGAAGTTTTTCAACCCATGGGTTTCGATTCGTTTGGCTTACCTGCGGAAAACTATGCCATCAAAACGGGTGTGCATCCTGCTGAAACGACCTGTGCAAACATTGATAAAATGAAAGAGCAGATCGCAGCAATTGGAGGAATGTATGACCTCGATCTGAATTTGGAAACCAGCTCTCCTGAGTACTACAAATGGACGCAGTGGGTCTTTTTGAAACTCTACGAAAAGGGCCTGGCCTACCGTAAAGAAGCCCCCGTTAATTGGTGCACCAGCTGCCAGACCGTTTTGGCGAACGAACAGGTTCAAGATGGGCGTTGCGAGCGATGTAAAAACGAAGTTATTCAAAAGAATCTAACTCAATGGTTTTTCAAAATCACCGAATATGCGGAACAACTCCTAGACTACGATGGCTTGGAATGGCCCGAAAAAACCATTCTGATGCAGAAGAATTGGATCGGGAAAAAAGAGGGCATCAACCTCACTTACAAGATCAAAGGGAAGGATGAGGCACTCACCGTTTTCACAACCCGTCCGGAGACCAATTTTGGGGCAACCTTCATTGTGATTGCACCTGAACACCCTCAGGTTACCCACCTCACCACTTCAGAGCAAAAAGATGAGGTGGAAAGCTATGTGAAAGAAACGAAGAAGAAATCGGAGTTGGAGCGCCAAATGGAAGATCGCAAAAAAACAGGTGCGTTCACGGGGAGTTACGCAATCAACGAATTGACAGGTTACGAAATGCCAATCTACGTGGCTGACTACGTTCTCATGGGCTTTGGAACTGGAGCCGTGGTGGGTGTACCTGGGCACGACTTGCGCGACTTCGAATTTGCGCAGGCCATGGGGAATATTGAGATTTTGAGAGTGATCAAAAGCAAAAGCGGCGATGAATCCGTAATAACTAGAGCTGAACAAGTACAAGAAGAGGAAGGCACCATGGTCAATTCAGAATTACTCAACGATTTGACCCCCGAGCAAGCCATTCCCAAAATGATGGACTATTTGGAAAGCCGAAACTTCGGCAAACGCGTCACTCAATACCGCCTCCGCGACTGGCTGATTTCTCGTCAGCGCTACTGGGGCGCGCCGATTCCCATTGTGTATTGCGACTCCTGCGGAACCGTGCCTGTACCTGAAAAAGACCTGCCCGTGATCCATCCGCACGTGGAGGATTATGTGCCCAAAGGAACTTCTCCGCTGGCGACCGCTCCGGACTTTGTGAACACGAAGTGCCCCAAATGTGGAGAGCCGGCCAAGCGCGAGGTGGATACCATGGACACTTTTGTGTGTAGCAGTTGGTACTTTTTGCGCTATCCGGATGCGGGAAATAGCGCCGAACCCTGGGAGAAAAACCGCGTCGACCACTGGATGCCCGTCGACATGTACATCGGAGGTCCCGAGCACGCCTGCATGCACCTGCTGTACGCGCGCTTCATCCATAGAGTTATGCACGACCTGGGTTATGTGGATGCGAAGGAGCCCTTCAAGCGCCTGGTTCACCAGGGAATGATCACCAAAGACGGCGCCAAAATGAGCAAATCCAAGGGAAATGTGGTGAGCCCAGACGAATTCGTCGACAAGTACGGCAGCGATGTGTTCCGCATGTACCTCATGTTTATGGGCCCCTTCACCGAAGGTGGAGATTGGAACGACAGAGGAATCACTGGGGTAGCACGCTTTGTGGAACGTTTCTGGAAAACCATGCAAGAAGAGAGCGACGGCGAGGGCATGCATGTGCACGTTCATAAGGCCATTGTTCGAGCCCGTGAAGCGATGGACCGCATGAATTTCAACACTGCTGTAGCAAGTTTGATGGAACTCACAAACGAGGCCCTAAAGCACGGTTTGAACCGAGAACAGAAGGAACTGATTCTGCGCTTATTGGCTCCCTTGGCTCCGCATTTGGCCGAAGAACTGTGGGAAATGCTGGGTCATAAAGAAAGCATATTTTTGGAGGCTTTGCCTGAGGCCGATGCTCGCTATCTGGTAGAAGACAAGGTCACTTATGCGGTGCAGGTGAATGGAAAATTGCGTGCAACCCTGGAGTTACCGAAAGAAACAAGCAAAGAAGACGCCCTGAAAGCTGCAAAAGAGCTAGGAAATGTGGCAAAGTACCTGGAAGGCGAAGTGAAGAAAGAAATTTTTGTGCCAGGAAAGATTATTGGCTTTGTGGT
>CAYLWB010000021.1:0-7693 GCA_964387375.1 uncultured Candidatus Peribacteria bacterium
TTCAAAAACGCGCAGAATATTTTTCCGTTCTTCTTGTTCACGCATCCTGTCTTCTCGTTGATCCATCTCGGCAAGAATCCTTATGGTCTCCTCATCAAGTACAACCTCCGAAGTCAACCGCGCCTCAAATTCTTTCAAGAAATCCTCATCCTCTAAGCTGCCCATTTTGCCTTCTAGGAACATATCACCCAGAACCTGAGCAAGGATGTGCTCAAGAGGATCTGGCTGTGTTTCTGGGGTGTGCCACATGGCCTGAGTTTGGGGAAGAACGTGACGTCGATCTGCAAGAGCCCAAATATTTGCAGCTGAACTGGATATTTCGGTAAATGCAAAAGAATGCACATCCCCTTTTCTTCTTCTAACCCTATCGACGGCAGCACGCGCAAGCTCTACAAAAGATGTCAGACCTCCAGGCGAGTCAATTGCAAAAACAATACGCAACCGACCTCTGCGAATTACATCTGCCACTTCAGGGGCCAAATCAGACAATCGGCCTTCATCATCCTCCCCAGCAAGAAGAGGAAAATCCAAAGGAACAGCTCTCTGAGAAGCAGGATAGAACAGATGCGAATGAAGAGGGCCTGGACCCTTTTTTTCATTTGAAATGGGGCCTTGCACACTCGTTACAACGACGGCATCAAAACCTGTTGGGCCTTCAATTTTGCGCATGGATAAGGGAAATTGTTGCGAATATAACATGAAAATCAATTTTCGTCAATTAATGGCCGGATGCAACGGATCGGCGTATCATTCAGCTATGAACAACCAAAAAATCTTTGCAATGTCTTTCGCCAGCGTCTACCCGCTCTACATTCAAAAAGCGGAAAAAAAGGGCCGCTCAAAGGCCGAGGTGGATGAGGTCATTTGCTGGCTCACGGGATACAAGCAAAAGGAGCTGCAAGCACAAATCGACAAGGGCGTTGATTTTAAAACTTTCTTTCAAGAGGCACCCCAGCTCAACCCAAACGTTTCCAAAATTACAGGGGTGATTTGCGGTTGGCGCGTGGAAGAAATGACAGATCCACTCATGCAAAAGATCCGCTACCTGGACAAGCTGATCGATGAATTGGCCAAAGGGAGGCCGATGGAGAAGATTTTGAGGGGGTAGAAAAAAGTAGAAAGTAAACCTTGAAAGGAAACCACATTTTTGCTATGCTGAAATCGCTTTCGAGACTTTCTCGCGACCCCGTCAGGAATGGCGGGGGATATTTTTGCAGTAGAGATCATAAAAGGTCTCTGCAACTTTCCCATAATCCCTTGTATCCAATCTTCCCAATCGGGAATGCAAGCGCCTGTAGTCGAGGGATCTTACCTGATGAATACAGGCAAATTGTTCCCTACCTGCAAATTCGAATTTGGCATACCAAGTTCCACTACGCTCCTGAGTCGTGAGAGGAATGACCAGGAAAAATGCCTTTGATAGTTTTCTAAAAATGATCACTGGTCGAGAGAAATCTCGGCTCTTTCCATTGATTTCAAAACCAACATTCTCTCCCAAGCTCGCCCACCAGACCTCACCCGTGGAGACATAAGGAATTTTCTCGTTGCTTGAATCCAGTTCTTTCTTCAAGCCAATCCATTCGAGAAATCTTTTGACGTGCATGGGAAAAATAAAGGTCCAGACATTATAAAGAACTGTCTGCGTAAAAGTCCTGACAAAAACCTGAAATTTTGGGATTTAGTGCACCAAGAGATGCGTGATGAGGATTTTGCAGCCCAGAAAGATTAAAATCAAGCCGCCGAGTTTTTCGGCATAAGAGGAAAGCTTGTTTTTTGAAAAACTTCCCACTGCCAATCCCAGCAAGGACATTGGTACATTTACGAACATTCTAAAGCTAGAGATAGTCAGGCTTAGGAACTTTTGACCAGCCCCTCGATGCTGGTTTTTGCAGAAAATTATAAACTTTTCTCCTACTTAGTGAGTCTAAAGGCATTCTTTCTTGAGTGTCTAGTATCATGACTTGGAAGGGCAACCATCTTTCCTTAAAGTATGCGCAATTAAAGCGGATCAGATCAAATAAATCTGAAGGGCGCTTGCCTAAAATAATAGACCTGATATTGCTTGCAACAACATCGGCGAGTTGAATTCCATAATATTTTTTTGAATCACCATATATGACACCATCGGTGAAGATTTTGCCTATGTCATAAGCGCCTATGCCACCCTCAATTTCACAAACATACTTCCTCAAAGGATGACCTTCGTAAACCGTGCCCTGAATTTCGACTAGGCCTTCACCGCTAGCTCTAGAATCAAGAAAACCTGGAAGAGCATCATTAATGTAGCTCAACATTTTTTTACTACTTTTATTGTCAAAAACGAATTCGAACTTCTCAAATGACTTTGCATACTTACGATTAGAATAATAAACCAGAGCTTTCTGGATGGTAACCTGCAACTGACGTGTTAAGATCACTATCTGGAGATAGTCTTGGTCACTTATTTTCTTTTTAGATTCAGCCCAGCGCTTTAATCTTAGGAGATCTTCTTGCATTGCTTTAGCCTTCACAGGACCTTTCATGTATTTATCTAGTGCCTGTTGGAATTTTCCGCCCTGGCCTTTGCGAAACTCACTCACTATAGATTGACTGTGGATTTCGGTGTCAAACACGTCAAAAGTAATTTTAATATCTCTATTCCTGGAAATAAATTCAAAAACTTTTTTAAGATTACTATTTGAAAGTGCATATCCTTTCATCTCCCCCTGTGCATCTTTTTCATCAGTGCTAAGGGTGGGATAAACTTTCTTAAAAAACTTCTCAATTTTATAGTCTAAGTATTCTGGATATATCAACGTCGCCATAACGGAGACATCATTATTTTTTGTAGAGAAACACCCACTTTCATCAACGAATACTCTCATAGGAATATTATACTCCAAAAAATAATTTCTCCTCATATCACTCCAACCTACCTTCTCGGGTCTAGTAATAGAGGCTGTTTTCCAAGGCAACGTAAGAAGTAAATCTAATCATGTCTCCGCATGCACGTCCAAGCTAACCTTGCCGATCACAAGACTTTGTCATGCAACTGTTGGCTGGTTAGTCGGGTCTAGTACCCTTAGGCCTGTTTCATTGTAGCGTCTCTTGCCGTGAGACACAACGCTGGCGTTTCAGGCTAAATGAGACATTTGAGACAGTATAAAAAGAAAATGAAATTATATTTCAAGACTTGTAATGATCACTGGCTCTGAAGAAAAGTTGGAAACTTTAAAGACTTTTGTTTTAGTGTACTTGGCCTTGATGATATCGAGCATCTCTCTTTGATCCTCCTCAGTGATATCTTGCCCAAAGATAACTTCTTCTAGGATTTCAGGGTCGAATTCAACGTCAGGGTTCCCAGAGAGAAATATCTGGCTTGGATCAATTATAACTCGATATTCATTCTCATGAGCCCATTGAGGTGTTTTGTGCGTAAGGTAGCTAAAAGCTACGCGTGGATTTCCTCCAGGTGATTTGTAGCGAGGCAACTGATCACGCTGGTATTCAACTTTGTACAAAGGTAGGTACCCCTGGGGGGCACCTTTTAAACTGGGGATTCGACTATCTTTAAAATGAAAAACTGGACTACCTTGATAAATGGGCGTTTTAAAACCCAAACAAACACCTGAGTGCCCCTTACCGTAGTTGGACCACATCAACTGGCTATCACGAATAGAACTTAAAGAAAGGATGTCAAAACCTTCAGCGGGATACTGAAAGTGCACCCCAAAAAAATCTACTTCAACCAGACAGTCATGGTGGTCATTCAGAGCAGTATGAGAAGAAAAGTGGAGCCTACTCTCTCCTAATATCGATTTAGCGCGATGAGGCTTACAGTACTTATAAACAGTATTCATTCTAAACTTAGTAACCGAAACCCTCCTCTTTGCGTCTTAAGAAACTTAGGATACCGCTGACACCCTCTGTACTATTAGCATAAGGTGCATAGTGAAATCTTTGCACAAATACGGATTCACCTTGATTACGCCAGTCCTCAACTACTTTATTAAAGATCGCTTCTACATCGTGGTTGCCATCTTCTCCGAACTCTTGAGAAGCTCCCAATAGTAAATAAGAGAGCCTTTGACTTTCAGGATCGGTAAGGCGAGCCCACATGTACCAATTACCTGAGCTTGAATCCGTTAGGAGGTCGCTTTTGAAAAAATCCATATTTCATTTGTTAACTGACCATATGTCCATACTACCAGAATCGTAGAAATGAACCTTTAAATCACCAGCTTTTCTGCTAGCACTGTACTTTTTACCTTTAATCACACCTTCACGAATTTCCTTCATTTCATTTGTTTTTTCAAAAATTCTAACATTACTATCTTTCTCAAAACCGCCCCTAATACCGATCCATAGATGTCTGTAAAAAGGGTTTCTAGCAATTGCTTGCATCAAGTGATTATCTTGATCAGCAAATGAGAAGCCATAAGTAAATAATTGACCGCCAAGATTTTTGAATTTGTCATAGGCGTTCTTTAAATATGGATTTGAGCTCATCTGCTTGTCTTTGGCTGATGAATCACCTTCAGCAACAACTAAAGGATATTCACCTTTATCCATCGCCTCTTTCACTTGAGAGACTAATGGCATCGTGGTCCAAACACGTTTGACGGTTTTCCCGTCTTTTTGAAACAAGTGAAGTGCCCCATGTAAAAAGTAAATTTTAGGATCATCTCCTGCTCCAGACCCAACGTACTCACATAATTCTGCCGGCGTATCTTCTTCACGGGTGAAATAGTCCCCAAAAGCTGGACTCGTATTATTTAAAACAACCCAGTACAAAAGAAGATCGTAATTTACTGTAAAGATATCTCTAAATTGACTGATAAAATTGTGACAGCTTTGTTTGTTCTTGAGCGGGATGAGGCCAGTATTCGCGGGATGAACTTTTACAATAGCTTCCGCTAAAGCAGACTTTATTCTTTCATAATCGACAAGAATTTCTTCATTCGACTGTCCATAAATTTGTACTAACCACGCTCCATCTTGGAGTAACTTAAGGACACCTTCAAAATTAGAATTACCATAGGCGTCAAAGACCTGACGAATTCTTTCATTTTCTTTCTCATTTTTAATGGCATCAAACAGAGTCGTATACTCAAAATCCCCATAGTATGCCCGACTGAAACCATTACCAAGTAGTATCCTGATGTCTTTTGTACATAATCCCAAACGGGCATTTGTTTTAGCCTGTTTAAGGGCATCTTCGAAGCTGTAAACATCAGGATAATCCATTTTGCTTGCTTGGTTGTGCAATCATATTACTCTCGAGAAGACTACCCCTCCACTCCTAAAAAGTCTTTATTCTCCTTTTTCGGGAACAAGTAGTAATCCCGTTGCATACCTTCTCCCTCGATCACATAAGCCTTGAGTTTGCCCTCACGAACAAGTTTGCGAATGGTTTGAGAGTGTAACTTAAATTTAGACTGGAGGTCGTAAGAAGTGTACCAAAGATCGTGATTCTTAAAGTATTTCAACGGTACGGTCTTGCGTTCCAAAGCGTGCTGTCAGCTCATACACTTGAGCCCATATTTGTCGTACCAGTTATCGAAGGGAGGAACTGGAGAATGACACATCCAGCAGGAGTAGCCACCTTCCTCTAACGCAAAACCTTTGGGATTCTCCTTAAGATGTTCTTTGCGTGCATCTTCTCGGGCATGAATGTCACCCATGACCTCTTTTAACTGCTCCATCCGTCGTAGGCCATCCAGATATTCAAAGCCTTCTTTGTCAGTCAAACAAAAACGGAGCTTATCTTCCTGATAGCGGCACTCTTCTTCTGGATCGGGAGCTTTGACAGGATCTGGCTTCTCGGGAGTGAGGTCAAAAACATCCTCTTTTTGATATCCACAGTACTCACACCAGTTTCGAGTGCGGATTTCATTTTTGGTTTTCTTCGATTCAGACTTCAATCGTCTTTTACACTTCGGACACATCCAAGGGATCATTCGTTCTCTGACCCCATCCTTGATCTTTATTCCAACGTGACAATCTGCACACCTAAAGTAGAAGTCGATCCGATGAGGCTCTTTATCAAAGCCGTAGTGACCGAACTTATCCATGAGCTCCATCGGCCGACTATACTTACATAATAGCAAAATGTGTCTACTTGATTAATAACCAAGTTTTGAATTCTCAAATAGTTTTTGAGCCATTTGGAAACCTGTACTCGCTTGATTATTATCTCTGATTTGAACATTGAATTTAGATTTCAATTCATCGAAGCTTAGTAGAGGCAAAAAAAGGTTTACAAAACGATACAGACGACTAGTTGTTACTCTGCAAAAACTATATGGCTCTAGGTAGTAAGCCTTGCCATAGTTATAAAGGCCTAAATCTTCTGTATTTAATTTCAGTTCCAACGCATATTGTCTTATTTGAGCTGCAAATTCATACGGTATTGTCACCATATTATGATGTACACCTTTTGATGCATCAGAGATTTGAATGCCATTTAGTCGATCCCTGTGGATCACAATATCCCTAGGCAGGTGCATTAATTGAATAAGGGAAGATTCTGAACTCAATAAGTCACCAATGGCAGGATTTTTTTGAGACAACTCATGGATGAACTTCTTGTTTATGTCCCTTCCTAGGCCAATCATATTTGGGTGTAACTTATTTATTCCAAATCGAATTTTCGCAATCCTTGCTAGCGCATCTAGTACCCCAGTAAATAGCATGATCCAATAGTTAAAATGGTAAACCATACTATCTTGCGTATCGTTGTTAACATTGGAAAAAAAGTTGAAGCCAATTTCATCTAAAGCAATCAGCATATCTATCAATCGATCACCCAATGATTGCGTACTACTGAAAAACTCGCCACCTTGTGGAAGTTTTTTTTCTCCAAATACAACAATTGACCAAACATTCTGATACTCTTTGGCCTTTTGCTTCATTGAGTGGAGGTACCACAAGCCTTTATTAAAGGTCATATTGGGATGAGCATAGTACTTGCCGTTTTTTTTAAGATATAAGTCTGTATATAAGCATGCATCTACTGGCTTAAGGATAGAGTTTCTGATGATTTTTAGTCTTTTTGCTTGAGTCTCAATTAAGGTTAAAATATTAAGATTTTCTGTAACGAGGATGCATTCCTCCTCTTCACTCAGATTGAAGTTGTCTAGTATATAGACAAAGACTAGATCCCAGTAATCAACTCCCAAATGTTGAGAAAGATCTAAGATATCTTCATGTGTATGAAAAAAAGCTCGGCTAGAGGTTTTTAACTTAAGACTACTATTTTCTCTCCCATGGCCAATTTTGATCTGTAAATCACTTTTCTCTGGATTTTTGCTTATCCGAGATATGTCGAAATGCTCATTTGATGCATAAGCGAGTAATCGATCAACATACCCTGATCTGCAACTATCTATGTCAACTAAAATATGAAGATTTTTCTGCATAGACTGATGTCACTATACAACAAAAATTCGAGTATTCATTGCCCTAGGTACTCGGGTCATAGGCCTAAATGATGAACGTATTGGCTGGGGCGGTAGGATTCGAACCCACGAATGGCGGGACCAGAACCCGCTGCCTTACCACTTGGCGACGCCCCAACATTAAAGCCCGTGAAGCATACAAAAAAGCCTTCCACAAATCAATACACGCCTTGGTGATGGCCGATTCGAACAACCAAAATCTGCAAAATGTTCCGTTCAATTTTGTAGATGATTCGGTAAGGCCAAACCCGATA
>CAYLWB010000021.1:7793-14335 GCA_964387375.1 uncultured Candidatus Peribacteria bacterium
GGCCTTCCCTTTTCGGTGAGGGTGTAGTGAACATTGGGGTTTTGCACATCGTCGGCAATGTCGAAGATCTTTTTTCGAGCTTCAGAGATGGATAAAGTGGTTTTTGAGTTCATAGAATGGATTACATGTACATTTTAGCGTACGTCAAACCCAGGATCAAGTTCAGAATAGCATTTTCAACCTGAAATTTTCCTGACATTTAGCACCCCACCTCAATCGCCTCTTCAACCTCTGCAATCAGCCCCTCAATATCCCCTTCCACACTCACCACCACACAGTCGCACTCATCGGCCCACTGCATTTCCACCAGGAAGCTTTGGCGGCGGCGTTCCAGCTCTTCTTCTGGAAGTTCGCTGCGGCGCAAGATGCGTGCACGCAGGGTTTCCCAGGAGTCCACTGTCAAAAAGATGGAGCGGAGTTGCTCGGCAGGCACCAAGTCGCGGATGGAGCGCAGACCCTGCACGTCCACCTCACGCACCACAGTTTTTCCTTCAGTTAACGGGTTTAGAATGTCTGCACGGAGAGTGCCATAATGGTGTTTGCCGTGCACAATTGCGGTTTCTAAAAACTCACCACGGGCTTCGCGCTCAGCAAACTGTTCAGGAGTCACAAAATGATAGACTTCGCCATCCTTCTCCCCAGGTCTCGGGTCACGAGTGGTACAAGAAAGTGGGAATACGTAGTTTGGGTGACGTTCCTTGAGCGCCTTGAAGACGGTCCCCTTTCCGGAACCTGAAGGCCCCAGAACCAAAACCAGTCGCCCACGTGCTTGACTTTCTTTAGCCAAAGTGATAAAATGTTACGATTTGTTCATTCAAAAAGCGGACCGATCATAACACTCCACGGAGTTGAAAGAGAAGGGTTTTTACATCCTCCCCGGAAACGGGTAAAGGCCCTTCCCTCTCTGCTCCACGCCAAATTCCTTTTCTAAGGAAAAAAACAAAAACAAAAGTTTTACAAAAAGGAGTACGAGAGATGGCACTTATAAGACAGGTTCCTGTCCCCGCACTAGTGAGGGACAAAGAAACTTATCCTAAAGTGCTTACGCAAAAGCGTGATTCACACCTCTGCCCAACACATTACCGCGGCATCGTGACCCATGAGTCACGCTTTTGGTTTACGCTCCAATTTTTGCTCGGAGCGAACAAAGTAGCTCAGAAGGATTCGAATCAAAACAACAACGGCCAGTTGGATGAGAGCGGCATAGTCTCCATTTTTCAGGGTGAGCGTGACCACCACATCCTTGGCGATGAGAAAGTCCAGACTCAAGGAAATGTAGATCATCAAGGAGTGGCGTAAAGCCAAAGCCTTGGCATCGTCAAAACCCGTGAAAAGGTAGTTGAGCAAGCGCATCAAAGTGACCAGGATGCCCAAAACAATGATCAAAACACTGATCCCAGAGATCCAATCCCCAACGGCTAAGATAGCAAACTCCATGTTCATGGCAGCTTCAGATTATCCTAAACACCAACTCAAAAACAAGGGTTAATGGAAGCTTAGCAGATTTTGAGATGGGATCTAAAAGGGCAAATCGTCCAGGCTCATTTCCTCGGCAGGAGCCTCGGAGGCAACGGCTGCTGGGCTTTGCGCAGAACGGACCGGAGCGCTGTTGGATTGGCGTTCATAATTAGCATCCACGCCCTCTCCTGTAGGTGTTCCAGAACGATCCAAAAGAATCAGGCTTTCCGCCACGATTTCCGTGCGATAACGAGGTTTTCCATCTTCTCCATCCCAACTGCGAGTTTGCATGCGTCCTTCCACAAAAAGCTTGCGCCCCTTCTTTACGAACTGGCTCACAATTTCGGCGAGTTTGCCCCAAGCCACAATGTTGTGGAATTCGGCTTTTTCTTGTTTCTGCCCACTTTGGTCGGTCCAAACACGGTTGGTCGCTACAGAAAAACTGGCTACAGCTTGGTTGCCAGAAGTTTGACGCACTTCAGGATCACGGGTCACGTTTCCGATGACTTGTGCACGGTTGAGAGAATACATGTCTCTGGGATTAATGGGTTTTGTAGGCTCAGATTAAGGCTTTGAATGGCCCTTTGCAAATGCTTTTTCACCGCTCTGCTTCCATCTGGACTTCCAAAGGAGGTCGGTTGTGGTAGGCTAACGTTGCTTTTAAAAACATTGCGCAGAGAAAAGCGCTTAAAATGAAGAAAACGACCAATACAAGTTTCATTTTTCAGACGGGTCATGGAAAGGGATTGGCCAAAGCAGAGATCGAAGCCTTGCTCGGATCAAACGTCACTGACGAAGTCGAAGACGGGTTCGTGGTAGAAGCAGAAGTGAAAGAGCCCATCCAACTCCTAAATCGCATGGGTGGAATCGTTCGCATCACGGAGGTGTTACAAAGAGGTTCAGCCAATCTGCCTTTGAATTTCGTGGAATGGGTGAGCAAAGCTTTGGAAGATGCATGGAAAGGAATGGAGGGCAAAAAAAGGTTCGGCCTAAGCATGCACCCCAAATCCGATAAAATCCTGAAAAAAACCTTAAATGAGGCCAAGCGCACTGTGCAAAACGTGGGCAATGTTCGCTTTGTAAACAAAGACTTCCAAAATCTCAGCTCTGTTCAGGCCTGGCACGAGGGTTTGCTGGCAGACCGCGCTCTCGAGCTGCATCTTTTTAAAAGTGAAGGGTTCTGGTATTTGACCAAAACCTTGGCGATACAAGATTTCGAAGCCTATTCCAAACGTGACTACGACCGGCCTTCCAGAAGTGCAAAAAATGGAATGTTCCCACCAAAACTGGCCCAAATGCTCATCAATTTAGCGACGAAAAACACTCCTTTGCATATTTTTGACCCCTTTTGTGGAAGTGGAACAGTCATGCAGGAGGCCTTTTTGATGGGCTTAACCAGCAGCGGATCCGATATTTCAAAAGACATGGTGACGGACAGTCAAATGAACCTAGACTGGCTCAAACGGGAGTTCCACACAGATGGCGCCCTCCCCAAAGTTTTTCACGCAGACGCCACTCAACTCACTGCAGAAAACTTGCCTAATGAACCCTTCGCGATTGTGAGTGAAACTTGGCTTGGGCCAGCACTCAACCGACCACTCACCCCCATTGAACGTCCCAAAGTACAACGAGAAATTGAAGCTCTTTATGAAGCCTTCTTCAAAAATTTAAGCTCCGTGCTCAAAACACCAAGCACCGTCGTGTTCACTGCCCCTTACCACCGAGAAGGGAACAACCGACACTTCCTCCCCCATTTGCCAGAAATTCTTAAAAAGTATGGCAAAATCATTCCCCTCTCCGACCATGAACGCCCTACCCTTTTCTTCGAAAGAAAGGAGCAACTGGTGAGTCGTGAAATCTGGAAAGTTCAGGTTGGAAAGTGATGCTCGAAAATAATCAGTAAGTTTTTCAACTGAAAAGTTTAAATTGGGGCTTCCTTTTGAGAAAAACACGGTACAATCCGAAGGCATTATTTAACCCCCTTTTCCAATGTACTTTGGAGATGAAAAACAAGACAATCATGTGATGGGTCCAAGCCCTGCAGGTAATGCACACGCAGGTCATTCCCACGCAGGACACTCTCATGCAGGACACTCCCATGATGAAGATCATAAAGGCAAAGATGAAGATGATGATGATGACGATGACCTAGAAATGGATGACGATTTAGAAGGTTTTGGTTTTGAGGATGAAGAAGATGGAGATGGAGATGATGATGACGATGATGATGACGATGATGAGTTTGATGACGACGATGACGACTGGATGGATGAAGATGAAGAGGAAGAAGAGTAATCACAGCTGAATCTAGAAGAGCGAGCCAAAAGCTCGCTCTTTTTTTGTGCGCTGTTATACTTGAAAAACGCACGCTAACCCACATTTATGGAAGACCCCTTCAAAGAAAAACTAACCCCGGAGCAATATCATGTTTGCCGACTGGGAGGAACCGAAATGCCTTTCTCTGGAAAGTACGTAAAAAACAAAGACACAGGCAATTACCTCTGTGTGGCTTGTGGGAACACACTTTTTTCTTCCGAAACCAAGTTTGATTCTGGCACGGGTTGGCCCAGTTTCACCGACGTGATGAATGCCGATTCCGTCGACCTCCTCCCTGATGACAGTCACGGCATGCATCGCACCGAAGTCCGCTGCAAAAGCTGCGGCTCTCATTTGGGACATGTATTCCCAGACGGGCCTGGCCCCAATGGCCAACGTTATTGCATCAATTCCTTGGCCCTAGACTTCAAAGCAAAAGTCTAAGCAATACCTGAAAAAAGGGTTTGCGGTGGCCTTTTCCTTTCGCTATACTCGGCCTTGCGTCCGTCACCACCTTTGTTCCCCTGTAGCTCAGTGGTAGAGCAAGCGACTGTTAATCGCTGGGTCGTTGGTTCGAATCCAACCGGGGGAGCCATTTGAATATTGCCATTTTTACAGATTAGGAAAATTCGCAAATCAGCATCCACCCAGACTGGATGCGAACTTCTGATATACTGGCTCCATGATCTATTTAATCGGAGGTGCACCAACCACGGGAAAATCTACAATGGCAAAGCTACTGGCAGCTCATCTCAATTTGCCTTGGATCTCAACTGACCAGATTCGAGACACCATGAAGGCGACAGTGAGCCGACAGGAATACCAAAAACTATTTGGTCCGGAAGGCTTCGACACTCCTGAATCTTCTATAGATTTCTATAAAAAGTACTCTGGTGAGGAAGTGGTTCAAATAATGATGGACGAAGCTGAGGCTAGTTGGGTGGCTATTAAAAAATTTATAGAAGAAAAAAACAGGCTGACCGAAGGCTTCATTATAGAAGGTGTACACATTCTCCCGTATCTAGTTGCAAGAGACTTTAAACTGGTTAAAGAATTAAAATCGCTATTTTTAGTCGACGAAGACGGAGACCGAATACGAGCAGTTATTGCTACGCGCGGATTATGGTCAAAAACTGAAAAATACCCTGATGAAGTTAAAGTAAAGGAACTAGAATGGTTGACCCTATTCAGTCATAAAATCAAAGCAGAGGCAACTGAGTATCAACTGCCTTGGGCGGAAGTGAAAAAAGAAAGCGATGACCTACAAAGAATTCTCAGCCTATTAGGCATTGAAAGCTAAATTCAGTTCGCAGAACAAACTTTTCAGCTCCACACTCAAATCCCTCACTTCACCTGCCAAGCTCGTTCGCAACCCGTCGATCACGAGGAGCCAGTTTGTGTTATATAGAAAATATGTTATAATTAGAATATGGATCGCCCATCAAACAGTCCCCAATTAGAAGCTCTAAGAACTCTAAGTTCCGGTCTTGAAGTGACATGCGAAGAAGTCATCGATAAAGGTGATGAAGTTTCCTTTGTTTTTGAATTCGGGAATGTAGCTGATTTCGAAGGAGAGTTTCCAAATCCGATTGTCATTTCAGACAAGACAGTAGATCTTTACCATCCTGAATCTACAAACCACCCCATAGTGGATGGTTTAGTAAAAAAGGGCTGGATCACGGAGGATGGAACAATAGTCGTTCCTTACCAATTTGGAATAACAAGAGACACCCATAAGAGACTGATCACTTATACGTTTCGCCGATCCAAAGGCCCTAGGTATGATGGATTAGTTCAGGAGAACTAGGCTTGAACAAGAGAGTTCGAATTGCCTCCAACCTGGGGAGCCAGTTTAGATGAGGGCAAACTTGAGATTCATGTGCTGATTTTATACGCTCTGATATACTTTCGACACGAACATTGCCTACCAAAACCCTTTTTGAATCCCATCGTACCAACGGCTACATTCTCTCTACACTCACATTCCCCTTTGCTAAGAAGATCTGGATAAAAAACAAACAGTAATCATGAAAAAAGTCCTCATCATTCTCGGCAGCTCAAGATCAGACGGTGACACAGCAAAAGGTGTGGCACATCTCAATCAAGAGTACAATGCTGAAATCATAGACCTATCAGAGCATCAGATTTCCTACTATGACTACGAGCATCGCAATCAAGACGACGACTTTCACGAAATAGCTCAAAAAATGGCTGAATCGGATACCATCGTATTCTCCACACCTGTTTATTGGTACAGCATGAGCGCTCAGATGAAGACTTTCTTCGATCGACTCTCTGACTTACTCACAATTCGCAAAGAGTTGGGACACAAGCTCAGAGGTAAAGAAATGTATTTCATGGCTTGCTCTGCAAATGACGATGAGCTTACTGAAGGTTTTGAGTTGCCCTTTCAAAAAACAGCCTCATACATGGGAATGAAATTCGGAGGCTACTGTTATTGGAAGTCTGACACCTCAGAACTTAGTGAAACCACCAAGAAAAAAATAGATGATTTCAAGAAGCTAGTTTTTGGCGAGAGTCTTCCAAAACACAAGCACACATATCAAAGTACATAAAAGTAAGTAAGCAGCAATAAAAAAGGGCTCTGTATTGTAGCTAATTTCATAGCCAAAAACAGGCAGGGCATAAAAATAACCCACATTGCAAAACCCCCAAGCAAGAGCGATTTTCAAGATCAGACTCAACAAATAACCCCCATCACGCCTGACTTTGCCACTCACTGATAAATTCAAAATGATGGATAAAGT
>CAYLWB010000022.1:0-13981 GCA_964387375.1 uncultured Candidatus Peribacteria bacterium
TCAGCCAAAAATACGGGCCATCATAGCTCAGTGGTAGAGCACCACCATGGTAAGGGAGTGCCCCTCCAGCTAAATCAACAGTTTACGCTAGGGGAAGGCAAAAAACGTTCATTTCGGTCACTTCCGAGGGTATCACCCTCAGGGATGGTGTCCTCCGCATTATTAAGCCGCCGTAGCTCACTTGGTAGAGCGCGCCCATGGTAAGGGCGAGGTAACGGGTTCGATTCCCGTCGGTGGCTCCATTTTTGTGTCTAGTGTGACGGTTATATCTTTCTATAACCCTCTCTTCATATGGACGAACCTACTCTTCAAGAACTCTTGAATAAGTATTTGCAGTACTGTGACATAATCAAGAGCTATTCCATTCACACCATTCGTAGCTACCAGAATACTTTTAAGCTCCTTTTTAAGGATACGGACATTGTTTTTCCCAGTGATCTCACGAGGCAATCCTTGGAGGGATTTTTCTTCAATGGAAGGCTAAATAGGAAGTGGTCTGCGGTAAGCTTTCGTGACCATTTGAAACACTTGAACCCTTTTATGAAGTGGCTAATAAAAGAGGGCTATTTAGCTGAAAATCCCCTGAAAGATATTGAGAAGCCACGTGTTGAGCACAAAATACCCAAAACTCTTTCGAAAGAGCAGGCCACGCTCGTTTTAGATGCGGCTTTTCACACACGCTATCAGTACCGTATAGAGCGTTTTCGTAATCGCGCGATGATAGGTGTGATGTTGCTGGCTGGTTTGCGTAGACAAGAGGTCATGAAGCTGAAATTGAACGATGTTTCGCTAGAGAGTCGATCAATTTTTATTAACCAAGGGAAATGGTCAAAGGACCGTGTCATCCCTGTTAATAGCAAGCTTCACACAATTTTGCAGGAATACTTGAAGGAGCGTTCTCGCACAGGGAAGGAGTGCTGTTATTTTTTTGTAGGTGCTCAAATGGACCTTCCAATTGGAGTGAAGTGCGTTAATAAGTTGGTTGAAAAGCTACGGAAACGAACTAAAATTCACTTTTCTCCGCACACGCTTAGACATGCTTTTGCTCGGCTCATGCTTGAGGGTGGCTGTGATATATACACTCTCTCAAAAATCATGGGGCATTCTAAAATTACGACTACCACAATTTACTTGTCGTGTTCGAATCAGCAGATGGGGAAATCCATTGAAATGCATTCTTTGAACTGAATTGAGATTTCAAAGGACGCGGGCTCATCTGATAGAGTCCAAAATCTCAACATTCTTTTTGGTTTGCTCTGTGCTTGGTTGAATGTAAGAGGCGGTAGTGGAGGGCCTAGTGTGGCGTAATTGCTGCATGTTGCGCTCTAAGGGCACTCCGTGTAGGTCAAGTATTGTTGCTCCACTGCGCCTAAACTTGTGCATGTTCACCTTGAACCCCAGTGCCTTGCTGAGTTGTTTGCATAGCCTTTGTACACCTGCGTTGTATGTCCATTTTTTACCAATTCTTCTTGATAGAAACAGGTGTGGCTCCTCTTCTCTGCCCAATTTTTTCCTAATGCTGAGATACTGTTCAAAATATTCTCTACTCTTTTTTGGAAAGTGGAATGGACGCGCATTATTATTTGTTTTGTCCCCACGAATCGTTATGAAATATTTGCCGTCTTTGCAGGTTATGCTCTCCAGTTTTAGGTTCAAGAGTTCCCCAACACGAGCTGATGTGTTGATCGCTAATTCAAAGAATAGTAAATTTCTCCAATATTCGTGTTCTTCACACTCTGCGAGCCTCAAATGTTCCCGAATTTGGATGATTTCCTCTTCTTCAAAATGTGGTCTAAATTTTTCACTTTCTTGTAATTTTCGTACTTTGTAAATCTTGCTTGCTTCGATTATTTCGTTGTCCTCTAGCCATTTAAAGAAAATGCCGATGTTTTTCCTGTAAGTGTTGTAAGAGGCAGTTCCTTTCCAGTTTCTTTTGAAGCTGAGCTCTTGCAAAGTCAACTTTAGCTGATTTGGGTGATTAACGTCTTCGATTGTGTATAAACCTCCTTGCCTCACAATAAACCGTAGGGCGTTTAGGACGGCCTCAACTGTTTTTAGACTTTTTCGTTCAAATAAATAGTCAAAGGCATATGCCCTCCAGTGTTCCCATAATGGTGTTTTCTCCTGAGGTATTAAATCCTCATAACCTCTTAGTTCTAATTCAGGTAAAAAATTTGGGACTTTATCAAATTTCTCTTTTAACCCTGGATTGCCTCCGTATTTGTAAAAATTTAGAATAGATGCGTTGCAACTCGTATCAGGTTTAGTGATAGGGGAGATTTTGCTGAATTGATAGGTCTTTGTCGCCATTTTTCAAAAACAAACCCATTTAGGGGTTACAGGTTAAAATTCTGCTCTTCCTTTTGATTCGTGCTTCTCAGTAAGCTTAATAGGCTTATGGAGCTCTTGATTTGATTGTCTATGGAAACACCGTATTTTAAGAGCCGTTCGACAGTGCTTGCGTTTGGGACGTAATTTGCAGCACTTTTGTTTATCTTTTGGTCCTGATTGCGCACCAGAAGATACTTTTGACGATCCTTGAACCTACTTAAATGTTTGCCCAGAAGCTTTAAAAGCATTCCTTTTGTTGGCTCTGTGCTTATGCTTTTCGTTTGGTAGATTGCCACGCTTAGTTCGTATTCCTCACCGAATAGAGCAAGTAGCTTTTCAATGGACTCCGCTGGTAAGTAGCCAGTGGCTTCATACTCGTGCAATGCGGATTCGAGTGCGACAATAAACTTTTGAATTTCATCTAAATCATTGAGTTTGTCCTCAAATGACTCTTTCTGGCCTATTAAACGGGAGGCAGATCTCCTGATGCTGTTCGCATGTTTTTGCTCAGCATCTTCCAATTCTGCTAGGTAGGCATTTTCTTTTTTGATTTCACCTGCTTCTGCTCGGGCTAGCCGTCTCTTTCTCCAAATGTTGAACACGATGTTTTGGACCAGCTCCTCCTCTGCCTTATTGCAAGGCTTAAAAATGTCAAAGAAGCTGTCTTTTAGACCATTGAGCTCTTCTTCCGATTCCTGTATCAGCCCTGCGTTGACCACCACCTCTTTTGCAAAAATACCGTGTTTAAGAGCATTTTTTGCTACAACGGCTTTCCCCTCATCCGTTTTAGGACCACCCTTCAAGCCGTTTAAGCGATTTGCTTCAATTTGTTTTTCGGAGACATTGGACATTGTTGATTTGTTAGGCGTGTCGACACGCCCTAAGATACTCAAAAGCAACATGCTTGCAAGCTTGACCATTTTGTTGCATTATTGCTTGCTATCAGGTTGCAAACTAAGATAAACTCCGACAAACTGAGATAAACTTTGCGATTGTTTTAGGTTCAGCGATGTGCCAAAAATTCGTGATTTTTCACAAAAGTTTGTCGAAAGTGAGCATGAAGGGGGCAATTTGGCCCAATAAAAAATCTTTCGTAATCTACTTGCACGGGGCGTATTTTTATTGTGAGAAGTGTGCTTCTGTGAAATTTATGATTGCTTCCATGAGTGCGTTGCAATTCAAAAGCGTTTCTTCCGCCTTAGGGTAAAGGTCTGCAAAGTTGTTTGGATTGATACGGTCTGCAAAACTGACCTTTGCCTGTTTTAGAGCTTTGTAGAGTTGAAGTCGTTGATTGTCGTCGTTCAGATAATTGAAGTAAAGGGCTAGGCTTCCATCTGAGGAAATGGTGAGAAAAGACCGTGGGCAGACTTTGAGAAATCTTGGTTTGAGTGAACCCGCTTTGATTCCTGTGCCGAAACTTATTTCATCGGCCTTCTCTTTGAGGAAGCTTGTTAATTTTGTGAAGCACTGTAGCTGTTGGTTTGTGAGCCTGTGCCGTGCATCTTCCATAATTTCATCCATGGTCCAGCTCCGCTTCGCGCTGTTTGAGCTTTTTACTGCAATGTCTTTTTTCACTTCTGCACCGAATAACCTCGGTATGATTATTTCAAAGGTGTCGTGCTTGTAGTATTCAAGCTCCACTGCATAGAGGTCAAACTGGCTATTCTGGTTCAGGAATATGATTAAGTCTTTGAGGCGGTCGTGCAATTTATCCATGAGTACAACGAACTTGAAATTGCCCCCGTTTAAGTTGTTTTTTACATTTTCCCAAAACAAGGTCACGCCCTCTTCGTCAAAGCCAAAAAATGCCCCTAATTTCGCATTGAGAGGCGTGTGAAAGAATGTTTGGCTGGCATGGTCCATTGAGGCTGTGAACTCGCTAAAATCGCTTCCACGCTTCCACAGCGATGCGCCATAGTCCAATACCTGAGCGACTACAGTTCGTTTATCCGCATTTTTATAGAGTTTTGTCTCTACCAAGTAGATATTCCCCTCCGCATCTACTCCGAGTGCGTCTATCGGGCCACTGTTGGTTTGGTACTCCCGAATAAGGATCAAGAGCTTTATGTCTTCCTTAATGTCGTAGAGAGGAATGGAGCCTGGGTTTTCGTAAATGTATTGCTGTAGATGGTCTTCTTTATCGAAGTTTGATTGTTCGATTTTTTGAGCGTTTTTGCCTGATTTTGAGACGATGATGGTCATACTTTCAGATTTATAGACAAAAGGGACAACCTGACTTGGTCGCCCAGCATTCTTGGCTCACACGGAGTCAATTCAGCATGGCAAGTAGGTTGCCCCAGCTTGCACTGAATTGACTTAAAAAATACGTGTGAGTCCGAAATACCGAGCGACACCCGTATTCTACAATGACAAGGCTTTTCTGTACATGATGAAAAGGCTCGACACTTCAAGATGGATGGTTCTAAGAGGCTAGATTAAACAAGGATTTCCGCTAGCCGACTCACAGGAGCTTTGAAGTTTATGTCGCTGAATTGTTCGAAGTGCTTTTTACCACAGTGAATTTTCATGTCTTCCGATTCGCGTAACTCCTGACCCGCTGATTTTGTTTCCGCTACGAAATACACGCGTTTGTCGGTTTCAAAAACAATCGCCCAGTCGGGATTGTATTCACCGATTGGGGTGGGGATTTTGAACCAGTTGGGGAGTTTAACGTAGAATTTCACGTCTTCTCTGGATTCCAAGTCTTTAGCGAACTCGCTCTCTATGTTGGAGTCGATCAAGATGTGGTCGTAGAGCGTTTTCTCCTGATTCTGCACCTTAACCATGTTTTCCAGATAACCTTCCAGCTCGTCGTTCTCAAAAAGCTCCATTTTCCAGGCAGAACCCTCTATTTTCTCGTACTTGATTCCGTCCACCATCATCTTCTTGAGGACCTTGTTGATGATGTCTGAGGAAAGGTCCAAAAACTGTTGAGGGTTTTTGAGAATGTCGGGGATTCGCCCTGACTTTTTGAGGATTTTCAGGATGGTTTCTTTGGTGAGCCGTGTTTTGCTTTGAATGTAGGAAAGTACATCGGGGACGTAGTTGCTTATTTGCTCCACACGCTTCCCACCACCTCCGCTTTTCAAGCGTGCCTCTACACCTTCTTCTGTAATTTCAAGGCGGCCTTTTCTGTTGATGATGCTCGGTGTGCTGATTTCCAGCCCTTGAATCGCTTGGCTTGCTTTTTCAATCAGCTCTTCGGTGTGGTATTCGACCTGATAGCGCGTCTTGTGCTTGATCCTTTCCCATAGGGCCTTGAAGTTTTCATCCAGCTTATAGCCTCTTTTGAGCTTCACGGTTTGGCGTTTGTTTGCATTTTTTATTCTGCCTGAGAAATTCACGCCACATTCTTCTTCGATTTCACTTTGTAGGCTCCGTGCGAAGTCCTCGTAGCTCTCGTTAGCAATTACGGTGAGGACGTTGATGTTGTCGTCAAAAATCCGCTCCCCTTCGTTGTTGACGGGAAGGCGTAGTCCGCGGCCAATCTCTTGACGTTTTTTGATTTCAGACTTGGTTTCGTTGAGTGTGCAGATTTGAAACACGTTTGGGTTATCCCAGCCTTCACGTAGGGCGGAATGTGAGAAGATAAATCGGAGAGGGTTATCTAGCGAGAGTAATTTTTCCTTCTCCTTCATGATAAGTTCGTAGGTCTCGTCGTCTAGTTGCGTGTCGCCTCGTGTATCTTTCCATGATCCGCTACGGTCCTTGGAAAAGTAGCCATTGTGAATTTCAGAGAGGTCTTGCGTTATGAGACCTGCGTATTTGGGGCTTTTGCTCAGCTCTAAGAAGGTTTCTTCGAACCACTCGGCGAACTTACCCTTACGCACCGTATCGTCGCTGTAATCGCGGTAATTTGAGACTTTGTCGATAAAAAACAGGCTCAGTACTTTAATACCCTTTTCTTTTAGCCTGAGTTCACGCTCAAGGTGATTTTGAATGGTCTTCCTGATCTGGAATTTCATGATTTCATCGGTCATCCCACCTTGAGCTTGGCCAAGGTAAAGCGTCGTTCCGTTCGTGAAGGTTACGGACTCTATTTCTGCGTCGATTACATCTACAATGAAGCCCGTGTACACGTCACGTCCTCCTGAAAGATCGTAGAGGTCATTACCTACTTTTGCTGAAACTGTTTTCTGCATTACGCCCTTTTTATCGGCGACATCCAGTTTGATGTTGGCCGTTACTCGTGTTTTTTCGGTTTTGATGCCTACTATCTCAATGTAGGCGTGATTGTTGTCTTGCTCGCTCAACACGGAATCCACTTCGATCTTTTTCACGAGGCCTAAATCGTAGGCCATAACTGGATCTAGCTTGTAGACGAGGTTGTAGTGGTGTTTGTGAGTGGCTGAGTACCGTAGGGTGCAGAGTGGGTGCAGGTTCTCAATCGCTTGCTTACGAGTTGGCGTTTCCATGTTCTGAGGCTCATCTACGATCACGATAGGCTTTGTCATCTGAATAAACTCGATAGGGAGGCCGTAGTCACTGTTTTGGTAAATAATGTTTTGCCCGCCTTTTTCTTCACTAAATTTTGCGAAAGAGTCGATGTTAATAACAAGGATTTGCAGAGTGTTGGCAGTGGCAAAGTTCTTTAATTGACCCCGTTTCTTTGGGTCATATACGTGAAAGTCCATCTCTGGGTTTTCATACAGAGTTTTGAAGTGGTCTTTGGTGATTTGGAGGTTTTTGAGCACGCCCTCTCGAATGGCTATGCTTGGTACAACGATCACAAATTTCTTAAAGCCGTATTTTTTGTGCAGTTCGTGAATGGTACGGAGGTACACATAGGTTTTACCCGTACCCGTCTCCATTTCTATTGAGAAATTCAGGCCTTCTTTGAGTCGTGGTTGTTCGATTGGACCTTCTCCGACGCTGAGAGGGTGGAGAGTGGAAGGCTCTAAGCCATTTTCTTTCTGCTTTTTGTGAAGGTTTTTGACGATTTGAATTTCACTTACTCGAAGGTTGTTTCCAACGATAATGCTGTTTTGAAACAGTTGATCTGGATCACTCAAAATCTCTAGCTCAAAGTGACTGCCTTTTAGAGGCTGGCCTTCAAACAGGTCTACAACGGCCTGTATTGCATTGAGTTGATACTCTTGATTGGCATCGAATTTAAGTTTCATTTTTGTTTTGCGGGTTATTTTTTGTGTAAACCCAGCTGTAAAGGTATTTCAGCAGGCCTTTTGTGATTTTTGCCATAACGTCTAAAGCTTCCATCTTGATTTCATCGGAAACTTCCATTGTATCTGAAATACATACTGAGAATTTACCTCCAGTTTCGATACTACAACCTGCGAAAATGTGTTTTGAACTAAAATGGACAAATTTTGAAGTTTCATCATAAACTTTATAAGCCCATGCACACTCTTTATCTGTAGCTAACTGGTTTGCTAGATATGTATCGGTCATTTCTTTTCCTTTTTTGTCTTTCAAATTTCTTGCGTGCTTTCCACTCATTATCTTTGTCGCAAAGTCGTGAGGATTCACAACGATAAACGCAGCGTAAAACTGCAAGAGTGTATCGAGATACAGACGAATTAACGGTGCTGCACTTAGAAAGTTATCCTCTCTAAGAAGTTGACAAAATGCCTTGTTCAAAAGGATTGCGCGTTTGAATGTCCCTAATGCGTAAAAATCCAGAGGGAACATTTTTTTGTTATCTGCCTCTATCATGCTTTTGGCTATCTTCAAAAACTCCTTGTTTGCAGATTCTAGAGAGCTAATGAAATCTTCAATATCAACTGTTTTGTGCATGTCCAGATTTAGATGACTTTAAATTCAATTCCAGCAGACTCCATCTGCAAGGCAGTGTTTGTTTTGAGTTGATCGTTTCCACCAAAACTTGAGTCAAGACATAGGACTTTTGATGGCTTTTCAGTCAAAATTTCGTCCACAAGTGTTTGGCCTACATTTTCGGCAAGACAAACGATCAATTCTCCACTGTTGACCGAGTAGAACTGGCCTTTGTTTTCGACTTTTGAATTGAGATCTAAGCCCGATTTGACGATCAATTCGTAGAGTACTGCTTCCTGATTGGATTTTCCTTTGCCGTTATCAACAAAAATGTCCATCTGCTTCACGAGTTTTTCAGCATCTTCTATCTGACTCTCCCAGATTTTGAAGTTACTTCCGTCTAGTTTGAAAACCTTGAAGCCAAAATCAAAATCGTAGGCGGGTTTGTCCATGTCACCTTGGACCTCGTTTATTTCTCGTTTTTTATACCCATATACCTCTCTCAGCCCATTTAAGTAGCCTCGTTTTTCTGAAACGGTTTCGGCAATTTTCTTTCCAGCCCTTCGTATTCGCTCTTTAGAGATTTCAGCGATGGTTTTGAACCCTGTCTTGTGTGCTTCACTTTTCTCGTTGCAGAGTTCAGCCAGTTGAATTGAAATACATTTTCGATCCCCTCCATCCTCAGCATTAAGAGCCATGACTGCGTGGGCTGTGGTTCCAGAGCCTGCAAAGAAGTCGAGAATAACTTCTCCGTTATTGAGATTTCCGAGGGCAATCAACTTTTTAATTAACTTTGTTGGCTTGGGATTGTCGAAGATATTTTTTTTATCATCAAATAATTCTGCTAATTCCACGCTTGCTTCTTGATTGTGGCCAGAGTCGTTGTGACTGAACCAATTTGTAGCTGATTGGCCAGACAACTCTCTTTCAGATTTAAAAATCTTTTTTCGTGGGAAGCCTGACCCATTTTTCGGAAAATAGATGCGTCCATCAGCCAGTAATGTCTCATAAGTTTTTTTGTCGCCCATCCACTCCTCATCCAAGATCGTGCCATCTGGCAAGGTAATTTTGTATTTTGAACCCCCTTGATTTGAGCCTGTTTTCCATGGCTTTGAGTTCCATTCGCCCCGTGGATCATTATCGGGATTTGAAAAATCCCCTGTTAATTCTAATTTGCCTACACCAGTTTTTTTCAATTCAGCTGAATTTTTTGCATAAACCAAAATGTGTTCAGCCACCAAGCCTATTAGCTTATTTGGGTCATTGGGCTGATTGTGCCTCCTTCGCCAGTGTATATGTCCTTCAAAATTCTCTTCGCCAAAAATCTCATCCATAATTGCTCTGAGATTTTTCACTTCGTTATCGTCAATACTCACAAAAATCACGCCGTCTTCTTTCAGGAGATTTCTGGCTAAGAAGAGGCGAGGGTACATCATGTTTAACCAGTCTGAGTGGTAGTGGCCACGGTCCTTTGAGTTTTTCATGAGGCCGTCGCTTCGTAAGTTACCGTTTTCGTCGGTTTCACCCGCTTCTTCAAGGTATTCACTGCGAGACGTTTTGAAGCTGTCGTTGTAGATGAAGTCGTTACCCGTGTTGTACGGAGGGTCTATGTAGATCATTTTGACCTTCCCGTAGTAGGGCTTTTGAAGCACTTTCAGTACCTCCAAGTTATCGCCTTCAATAAAGATGTTTTCAGTTTCATCAAAATTTACGGATTCCTCTCGAACAGGCTTGAGTGTGGCCGTGGTTGGCTCTTGAATAACCCGAAAACAGTTGGATTTCCCCGCCCAAGTGAGCCCGTACCGTTCATTTTCGTCGCTGACTGCTTCGCCTAGAGTCTTTTTGAGAGTGCCACAGTCAATCTTGCCTTCTTTAAAAACCTCTGGAAGGTGGGCTTTGAGCCAATTCAAGAGGTCTTCTTGGGGGTTGTAGGAACTGCCAGACATTTTTTGAGCCTGCATTTTTGTGCGTTAATTTTGCCTGCTTACTTTAATGCAAAAGGCTGTAAATAGGAAGGGGAGGCTTGTTAAGCGAAGTGTGCTTTTAGAACCTGTTGAATTAAGAAGACTGCATAGCTCGTATCTTCATCGTTTGCGAGGTCGATGTAGCTTATGTGTTGATTGAAATTTTTGATGCTGTAGTCGATATACTTCACTCGCTTTTCTGGGTCGCTCACATCCTTTGGTTGTGTTCGAAGCAACTCCACTTTCAGACCAGATTTTTTAGATTTTATAATGGATACATTTGAGCCGTTGATCTGAAATCCTATGTAAGGTTTGGTGATTTTCACCTCAATTCTTGGGTCGAGAGCCAAGACCTTTTCTTTTAGGGCTTCAAATAGGTCGCGAGAATCCGCCCAATCTTCTTTGAAATGGTCTTCCATAGAATACTTTTTGACCTCTTTGCTCACGCTCGTGACCGTTTTGCTTCTAGTCACTGTGTTAATGGACTCGTTGGAGTCTGGGGCTTTGAGTTGATTGTAGAGAACCGAGCCGTTGTCGTAGCGTTTGGCCTCCCAAAGCTCGATTGGAAGGTCTTTGAAGTTGATGGCATTCTGCTGATAAGTAGTGAAGCTGTTGGCTACGAATACCACTCTGGATTGGGACCAGTCCACATCATCTCGTTTCAGATTGTCTTTCATCTTCTCGTTGTACTCCAAAATAAAGTCCGCCTTGTTGTTGAGCATGAGAGAAAGGTACGAATAGCCTTGGTCAATTACGCTGAAACTGCGGTCGCGCTTGTACTCGATAATCACGAAAGCCCTGCTCTCTTCGTCAAAGGCTAGGGTGTCGATTCGGAAGCTGTTTAGTGGGAACTCCGTGCTGATGAACTTGAGGCCGAATACCTTGTCTAGGTTGGTTTCGGTGAGTTTTTGGACTTCCTTTTCAAGTTTGAAGGGGATTTCCTTGATGGGTTGGAGTTTGCCGTTGTTGTGTGTGAATAGGGCCATACGAGCTTGATTATAGCACTTGAGCGAAGTTTCTAAAGGTCGAGGAGTTTCTCGTGGATTTTCACCATAGCTAACGTGTCCAGTTTGCAGTACGCAAGGAGCTTTCCTGTGATTTCGTCGATTTCTGCTTGATTCAGGCCGTCGAAGCACATTTGCGCCCAGCTCTCGCTTGCCAGTGAGCCGTTGCTGATGTCTAAATCTTTGTGTGAAAGCTCTGGAACAAGCATGGGTAGGACGTTCTTAATCGAATAGCTGCCTTTGAAGCGTCTGTCGTTGTAGTGGCCGTTCTTGAAGGGTGTCATGAGGTCGTAAACACGGCTGTTGAGCTTTTCGTAGAACTCAGCAAACTGAGGCAGTCTACGGCCCATTTCTGTGTTGCAGCCCTTCTCAAAGCCCATGTTCCACGTGATGACAGACCCTTCGTTACCGATTTGAGCTTGTAGCTGTTTTGAGAGAGCCTCAGTGGGGTCCGTTGGCTCTGTTGCTAGAAATTCGTAGTGTTCAAGCTCTGAATCGGGCGTTTGCTTAACGTGCAGGGAATACTGAAAAACGATGCGTTGGTAGGGGCGATAGCCGTCGAGGATTGGGATTACGGGGGAAAAGGTTTCGTAGTCTAGGTAGTAGAGGGGATAGGTGAGCTGTGCAAGGTCCTTTGTGATTGCCTTTTTGTCGATGTGCAGGGGTTCTTCGGTGATTGCTTTGTAGTGTCGTTGGCCTGTTTTGCTCGTAATCATCTCTCTGGGAATGTCCTTGATTTGGAGGATGTTGTGGTCCAAGAGTGTGTTGAGTTTGTCCTCTGCGAGTCCGCCTGCGAGCGAGTAGATGGATTCCTCTGGTACGTGTTTCCAACAGTGGTCTATGAAAGGGCAGGTGTAGGGCTTGTTGCATTGTTTGAGAATACGAACCTCAGGTTCTTCGTCGAGGCTCAAAATGGACAGAGCGTCGTGGATCAGCCTATCTAAAGAAAAAAAAGTTTTTTCAACGGTTTTCGTTTCGTCTGCGAAGAAAAGCAGCTCATCAGGTTTAATCGGCTCATTCTTTGTGGATTTGTTGTCCACCAAGATAAGGAAAGTCCTTCCGATTGGGTATCCAGCGTCTTCAAAACAGCGTTTTTGAAATGCTAGGTCGTAATGGTGAATTTCTTTTGGTTCAGTCGAGCTTTTGACTTCGTAAATATCCCATGTGTTTGTGTCTGGATTGAATTTCAGCACATCTGCCATGGCCATGAGCTGGTTGGTCATGGCAGTGGCTTGGAAGATGGTTTGTATGCCTTCCTCAATCAATTTCTTGGTGTGACTTTGCGCCTTTTCGAAAAAGCCTTCCGCAAGCTTTCCTTCGGGGAAGAGTTGACGAGCATAGGCCTCTACCTCAGCACCATCGTCAAACTTCCTCTGTAGAGCTTTGTCTAGCTCCTCAGGCAGTAGGTCCTTACGGTTCTTCGCGAGCCAGAGGTACTTGGGGCATTGAATGTATTTGAGAAAGAGGGATTTGGTGAGCATCTTAGTCAACGTATAATTTATTCAACAACTTGTTCCCTGTAATTGCAGCGGTGGCCGCGCTTTTGCTGACCCAGTATCTTTTCATTATATCTTCCAGGGACTTGTCTTTGTTCTTCATGTAGGCCTTCAAGTCACTTGGCGGTATCAGAAGTGCACTCGCAAAAGCATCAGCTTCCTGTTCTTGTGATCTGTTGGAAAACTGACTACTTTCGCCTGAAAAGGTTATGTGGTCAAGTGCAATGTGGCCGATTTCATGGGCAACAGTGAATCGCTGTCTTTCGACCAGCACCCCTTTTTTATAGACAATGTAAAAGGTCCCATCAGCGTGTAAGCTTGTTATTCCATTGCAATCCAAGTCCCTTTCAGAGCATTTCGCCCCTAACGCTTGTGTAACATCGTTGAGCATGACGGGAAGCTTTCCTTGAGCCAAAGTTTTCCAGATTTCCTCTCCCTTTGCTTGAGCGAGCTTATAGCGTGGTTCTACGAGTCCATCAGTTACTTTGTGCATTTTTGTCTTTGAAGTGCTGGTAGAGTTCTTCCATTGTCCGCCGATCTTTTGGAGTCAACTCCTTGTCTGACCGTAAGGCGTGCATAACATCGGCATTTTTCTTTTCTGACTCGCCTAGTAGTTCAGAAACGGTTGTTCCGAGGCTGCGAGCAATGAGCATAAGGTCCATTGCACTCACGTTACGCTCTCCCGCTTCAATAAAGGCTATGTAGGCAGCCGAAGATTTATTGACGCTTTTGGCAAGGTCCGTTTGAGACATTTCGAGCTGTTCGCGTTTTTCACGAATGCGCATGCCAAGGGCTTTTTTTTGGGTTTCATCCATTGCCGTATCGGGTTAGGCTGTAATAAAATTATAGCTTTCCGTGTAACGCTGGTCAATCTTTCCGTAAAAATTCCCTTGCATAATTTTAACGGAACGTGTAATTTGAATTTAGCAATTTATTTCGTAACTCTCATCAAAATGGCTAATTTTGATACTCAAACCCTTCGACAAGTCTGGGCTAAAGGCTCTGTCGATTCAAGCAATAACCCCGCTGTTTGGAGAAAGGATCAATGCGGGGCATGGATGAGGTGGGATCATCACGGTGACCGCAGCTCAAAGTATGGCTGGGAAGTGGATCACATTACTGCTGTTGCTAACGGCGGTAATGATGCGCTCAGCAACTTACGTCCGTTACACTGGAAGAACAATCTTAGGACTTCTGACGGGCGACTCAGTTGCCCAGTAACTTCCAGTGGAAACACCAATCTTGGTGTTTAAATCCAGAATGCCCGTCTCTTCCACTGAGAGGCGGGCATTTTCATAATTTAGTGGTTTTGCTATACTTGCTTTGCTGTCATACTAAAAGCACGAGGGGAGTACTCCTCCGCCACATTCTGCTCTCTACGGTCGACATGCTACAATTTGGCTTTCTACTGCGACGAACGCGTCTCATCCTACATGTTAATTACATGGTAAGG
>CAYLWB010000023.1:0-13364 GCA_964387375.1 uncultured Candidatus Peribacteria bacterium
CTCATGCTGCTCCTAGCTGCCTTTTTGGGAGGAGGAGAGGCCTTACAAGGGAAGTTCAATATTCAACGGTTTACAACCCCATCTGTTCAAAGCACTCAACCCAGAGATATGACTGGAGGAGATTCAGATCAAATTCAATTCGACTCTATGCAAGGTCCCACTTTTGATGACCGTATCAATGCGGATGAACCGCCAAAGGATCTCCCTCCTGTAGGTGGCCCTTTGGAGCCAGCTCCCGATGACTCTGAGATCAAACTTCCCCCAGTACCTACTGTTCCTGTGAATCCGAAACCTACCAAGTAGCCGTTTTCTTTGGAAAGCAAAAGAGCCGCCCAGTTGGGCGGCTCTTTTTAAGACTTGATTTGAAGAGACTTATTTCTTGATCTTGGTGATCACTCCGGCTCCAACGGTGCGTCCTCCTTCGCGGATAGCGAAGCGAGTTCCGTCTTCAAGAGCTACAGGAGTTCCAAGCACCACATTCATGGTGATGTCGTCTCCAGGCATAACCATCTCTACTCCAGCAGGAAGAGTGATGTCTCCAGTCACGTCCGTAGTACGGATGTAGAACTGAGGCTTGTATCCTTTGAAGAAAGGAGTGTGTCGTCCACCTTCTTCCTTAGAAAGAACGTAAACTTGAGCCTCGAATTCGCTGTGAGGAGTGATTGCTCCTGGCTTGGTAAGAACTTGTCCACGTTCGATTTCTTCGCGCTCAATACCGCGGAGAAGAACTCCAACGTTGTCTCCAGCTTCTCCACGATCCAAAGTCTTCTTGAACATTTCTACTCCAGTCACAGTTACTTTGCGGGTGTCTCGAACTCCAACGATTTCAACTTCGTCTCCAGTGTTTACTACACCTTGTTCGATACGACCAGTAGCCACTGTTCCACGACCCTTGATAGAGAACACGTCTTCAACGGCCATGAGGAAGGGCTTGTCGAGTTCACGCTTAGGAGTTGGGATGTATTCATCCAAAGTCTTGAGCAACTCTACAACAGGTTGAGAGTTAGGACCGCTTGGGTCTTCGATTGCCTTGAGAGCAGACCCCTTAACGATTGGGGTGGTGTCTCCAGGGAATTCGTACTTATTCAGAAGGTCACGGATTTCGATTTCCACGAGCTCAGCAAGCTCAGGATCGCTAACCATATCCATCTTGTTCATGAATACCACGATGTAAGGCACTCCTACCTGACGAGCAAGCAAGATGTGTTCACGTGTTTGAGGCATAGGTCCGTCTACAGCGGAAACCACGAGAATGGCACCGTCCATTTGAGCGGCTCCAGTGATCATGTTCTTTACGTAGTCGGCATGTCCAGGACAGTCAACGTGTGCGTAGTGACGCCCAGGAGTTTCGTACTCTTGGTGAGAGGTAGCGATGGTAATACCGCGTGCCTTTTCTTCAGGAGCGTTATCAATTTGGTCGTAAGCTACACCGGAGTTGTTTCCTCCGAAGTGGGCTGCAGCCACCATGGTGATTGCGGCAGTGAGGGTGGTTTTACCGTGGTCCACGTGACCGATGGTACCCACATTCACGTGCGGCTTTGTTCTTTGGAATGTGTTCATATCCGAAGATTAGGTTATATAAATAGATGGTTTTTCAAAGCGAGGGCATTTTAGTCGAAAAAAATCACTCACGCAAGCCATTTGATTGGCTTTTACTTGCCCATGCCGCGTTCTGTTTTCACTTTCTCAGCGATGTTTGCTGGAGCCTCTGCATAATGACTGAACTCCATGGAATAACTAGCACGTCCTTGACTCATGGAGCGCAAAGAAGTTGCGTAGCCAAACATCTCAGAGAGGGGCACGGTACATTGGATGATCTTAGCCATACCACGGTTTCCAGTTTCAGAAATTTGTCCACGGCGAGAGCTTACATCTCCCATAACGTCTCCAAAGTATTCATCTGGACACACGACCTCTACCTTCATGATAGGTTCGAGAAGGATAGGGTTGGCCTGTTTAGCACCATCTTTGAAAGCAATGGAGCCAGCCATTTTGAACGCCATTTCGGAGGAGTCCACATCATGGTAGGAACCATCGAAGAGTTCGATTTTAATATCCACCATTGGGTAACCGGCCACCACACCACGAGTCATGGCCTCTTTGATACCCTTGTCTACAGCTGGGATGTATTCGCGAGGAATCTTTCCTCCAACCACTTTGTTTTCGAATACGTAACCAGCGCCAGGTTCTTGAGGAATGAGTCGCATGACCACGTGACCGTATTGACCACGTCCTCCAGTTTGCTTGACGTATTTTTCTTCGGCCTCCACTTCCTTTTTAATGGTTTCTCTGTAAGCCACTTGAGGAGCGCCCACGTTGGCTTCTACACTGAACTCACGTCGCATGCGATCCACAATGATGTCCAAGTGAAGTTCTCCCATTCCAGCGATCAAAGTTTGTCCAGTTTCTTCATCACTGGTTACGCGGAAGGTAGGATCTTCTTCAGAAAGTTTGTAAAGAGCCACACCCATCTTTTCTTGGTCGGCCTTTGTCTTGGGTTCGATAGCGATTTGGATCACGGGTTCTGGGAAATCCATGGATTCCAAAATGATTGGATTTGCAGGGTCACACAGAGTGTTTCCAGTTGTTGTGTTCTTAAGACCAATCGCTGCTGCAATGTCTCCAGCAGACACACTCTTGATTTCTTCACGGCTGTTGGCGTGCATTTGAACGAGACGTCCAATGCGTTCTTTATCTCCAGTAGCGGTGTTGAGAATGTAACTTCCAGCCTCCAACTTTCCAGCATAAACGCGGAAGAAACAGAGTTTTCCTACGAAAGGGTCGGTTGCAATTTTAAATGCCAAAGCGGTGAACGGTTCTTTGTCGTTGGGCTTGCGCAGGATTTCCGTTTCTCCGTCTTCTGCTTTTCCACGGATTCCTTCCACGTCGAGTGGGGAAGGCAAGTAATCTCGTACAGCATCCAAAACGAGCTGAACTCCTTTGTTTTGCAAAGCAGTTCCACAGAGCACTGGATAAAGCTCTCCAGCAACGGTGAGCTTTCGGATCCCAGCTTTCAATTCTTCTACGCTGAGGGTTCCTGAGTCCAGGAATTTGTTCATTAGAGCCTCGTCGCTTCCTGCAATCTTGTCGAGAAGAGTGGCTCGGTATTCGGCCACTTGTGCTTTCATGTCTTCGGGGATAGCAATTTCGACAACTTTTTCTCCATGTTCTCCTTCAAAAGTGTAAGCCTTCTCTTCTACAAGATCGACGACTCCACTGAAACTGTTTTCAAATCCAATAGGCAATTGAATGGCTACAGCTTCTTTAGAAAGTCGCTCATGAATGGATGTTAGAGACATGAAGAAATCCGCTCCGATCTTATCCATTTTATTGACGAAGGCGATACGAGGCACGTCGTACTTGTCAGCTTGGCGCCATACGGTTTCAGATTGAGGCTCCACACCTTGTGACCCATCAAATACCGCTACAGCCCCGTCGAGTACACGCATGGAGCGTTCTACTTCTACAGTAAAGTCTACGTGTCCAGGGGTATCAATGATGTTGATACGAATGTCTTTCCACTTACAGGTGGTTGCAGCAGAAGTGATGGTGATTCCACGTTCTTGTTCTTGCTCCATCCAGTCCATCGTTGCAGCTCCTTCATGCACTTCTCCAATCTTGTAATTGCGTCCAGTGTAAAAAAGAATGCGTTCGGTCGTTGTGGTTTTACCAGCATCAATATGTGCGGCAATTCCGATATTCCTTAGAAAGGAGAGGTCGAAGGGGGTAGCGTTCATGAAAATAAGGGGTCAAAAAAAATCCCTGGCATTATAGAGTAGCTGGTGTAGAAGTCAATCCACGTACTCTTTCAGCACGTCATCTAGGTCGTTGTTGGCTTCGATGAGTACGTTGTAGTTCTCGTACAGGGTTTCATCGAGTACGCTCACTTGAGATAAATCTTCCTTGTAGGTGCCCTCTCCATAATAGGCGAGCATTTCGTCGTAGGTCTTCAAGTATTGGTCGGCTGCGGTTAGATACACAGAGATGTTTGCCTGCACTGCGGCAACTTGGTCTTCGTTCTTCCCTTTCATTTCTTCCAGACCCTCCACGTCTTTGAGCTTTTGTCGTGCTGTTCTGGCTAATTCCGCCATGCCATCCACATCAACCTCTGTTTTTTCAGTGACCTTGTCTGGTAAAGAAGGGAGCCCTTGGTAATAGCTGTTGTAGGTGGAATCGAGCGCGGAAGAAGAAGCATTCACGGCTTCTACCACACGATTGTTGTACTCCACGGCGGTGTATGGGAACACACAAGCTGTTAGAAAAAGCGTGGATGCCAGAAAGATAACGAGTTTTTTCATGGGCGTGAATGGTACAAGGACAGTTTAGCCAGTTGCAGCTGTTTGGTCAAAGCAGATCATTTGGTATTGAGTAGCTTTTTGATTTCATCGTGCAGTTGACCTGTGGTGGTGCTGCCATTGCCCCCAGTTATATCAGATGCCGTTTTGCGCTCTTTGTCTCGAAGATTTCCTTCTCTCTGTGCTTGAATTTGAAATATGCCACTGAGTTCTTCATGCAAGGCATCCAGAATATGTGTGCCTGTTTCTCCTGGGATACTCACGTCTGGGCACGTTAGGCTCCATTCATACCAGGTCTTTCCATCAGTAGTTGTACGGCTTATTCCACTTGCATCTGAAATTTTCACCCTTACTCCCAAAGGGCTTTGAGCAAACACTTCCTCTTCACGTCCAAAAGCCCTCTTGTACCTGTGAAATACAAAAGTCCAGCCAGGGCAGTTTTTACTTGGACAATTACCTATATGACTAGGCCGTTCTATTTCGGGTTCACCAAAACTGGCCTCTCCACCACGCATGGGGTTCATTAGCGCTTTTTCTTAGTGAAGCGAGCGTAGTGAGCGAAGGCACGGTTAGCGGCAGCCATACGTTCTACGTCTTCTTTCTTCTTGATTGCGGTGCCAGCGTTGTCGGCAGCTTCCATGATCACTTGCGCCAAGCGCTTGTACATGGGGGAGCCTTTGCGGCCACGAGCGTCACCGAGCAGCCAGCGGAAAGAAAGCATCTGTTGGCGCTTTGGAGTCACTTCAAAAGGAACTTGGTAGATAGATCCACCCACACGCTTGGGGCGAACTTCCATTGTAGGTTTTGCGTTCTCAATCGCTCGGAAGAAGATTTCTTTTGGAGTCTTGTGTCCGCGACGTTCCACTTCAGCCAACATGTCATTGAAAATGCGGCGTGCTGTGGTTTTCTTACCTCCCCACATCAAGTAGTTCACAAATTTTTCGCTTGTGAAGTCTGAATTTGGTGGAATGTAGGTTGTGATTTTTTTAGTCATGGTTGAGCGAATGCTTATTTCTTAGGTCGTTTTGCACCGTACTTGGAGCGGCCCTGTCGGCGATCATTCACTCCTTGGGTGTCTAAAGTTCCTCGAACAATGTGGTAACGCACTCCAGGCAAGTCCTTAACACGGCCTCCACGAATCATCACAATGGAGTGTTCTTGAAGGTTGTGACCTTCCCCTCCGATGTAGGCATTCACTTCCATTCCATTGGTCAAACGTACACGGGCGATTTTTCGGAGAGCAGAGTTCGGTTTCTTAGGAGTCATGGTCGTCACTTTTGTGCACACGCCACGTTTGAAAGGACTAGAGAGAGGCAAATAGCGAGACCTCAAAGTATTCAACTTTGTTTGTAGGGCAGGGGATTTGCTCTTTCGAGTTGGAGTCTTGCGACCTTTTCGAACGAGTTGGTTTACGGTAGGCATGTGCCTTTTGTGATTAAAGCTCGGGCATTTTAGTGGGTTTCCTCCTCTAATGCAAGAGGAAATCTAGGGAGACAGCCCCGAGGAACTGTCTCCCTTCTTTTTAGTCTTCACGTGTGTCCATCACTTCACCACGGAGCTTGCGTCGGAACATTTCTCCGGCAGGAATCAAGCGTCCGATGATCACGTTCTCCTTGAGACCGTCGAGCATATCGGTGCGGTGGGTTGTAGATGCTTCCACAAGGACACGAATGGTTTCCTGGAAGGAAGCTGCAGAGAGCCAGCTTCGGGTGTGCAGAGCAATACGGGTGAGTCCCAAGAGGAGTCGTTCGTATTGAACGGGCTCGGCTCCTTTTGCTTCGAGAGCCTGGTTTTCCTCAACGACAACTTGGTAATCGATCACTTCTCCGGGGAGCAAAGAGCTTCCTCCTTGTTCGGTGATGCGAACCTTAGAGAACATTTGTCGTGTGATGATTTCAATGTGCTTGTCGCTGATGGTCTGACCTTGAGAGGCGTAAATACTTTGCACCTCAGTCATGATGTACTTTTGGGTGGCATAAATTCCACTCAAAGACATGAGTTTGCGCAAATTGATGTGTCCACTTGTTAGAGGAGTTCCCTTTGCAACCAGATCTCCATTCTTGACCTTGATGGTCTTTCCGCTTTCAACGCGGTAGATGATTTCTGGAGTGTCCACTTCAATAACGATTTCGGTCTTTCCGACTTTAATAACAGTTCCTTCCACCTCGGAGCGAACTTTCTTGCGCCCTTTTTCAGCCAGTACGTCTTTAAGAGCAACCTTATCGCCTTTTTTCACGTGAACTTCCATGTCCTCCTCTAAGCTGTAGCTTTGAGTGGGCATTTCAGCCGGTGTGATGCTGAGGATGGTTTGGTGTCCTTTACGAACCACCTTCACTTTTCCATCTGCCTCAGCAAGTACGGCAGGTTTCTTAGGTGTACGAGCTTCAAAGAGTTCTTCCACTCGGGTCAAACCTTGAGCAATGTCTTCTCCTTCCGTTGCGATACCTCCCATGTGGAAAGTACGCATGGTGAGCTGAGTTCCAGGTTCTCCAATGGACTGAGCCGCAATGATTCCCACTGCAGTTCCAAGGTTCACTTCTTCGCTGGTTCCGAGATCACGTCCGTAACATTTTTGGCAAACTCCATTTAGAGTGAGACAAGTCATTACGCTACGCACGCGGATTTCGTCGATTCCGTTTTGTTGAATGACTTTGAGAGCAGCCTTGTCGACCGCCTCATTGTGCTTGAGCAAAACTTCACCTTTTTTATCCTTAACATCTTCACCAATGGTGCGTCCATAGATGCGGTTTTCAAACGCTTCACCGATGGCTTTAGATTCCTCTCGAGTTACGAGGTGGGTTTCTTTACTTCCACAATCGGCCTCTTTGATGATGATGTCTTGTACGGCATCAACTAGACGGCGAGTGAGGTATCCGGCTTCTGCGGTCTTGAGAGCGGTGTCGGACTTACCTTTACGTCCTCCGTGAGTCGCGATGAAGTATTCCATAATGGAGAACCCTTCCTTCAAGTTTGACTTGATTGGAAGTTCGATGGTCTTACCAGCAGGATTGGCTACGAGACCTTTCATTCCGGCGAGCTGGGTGATCTGTCCCCAGTTACCTCGGGCTCCAGAGTCCACTTGGTAGAACACATCGTTTTCGTCTTCAAAGCCTTCGATCATGCTCTTTGCGATTTCTCCCTTGGTCTTAGACCATTCACGAATGGAGAGTAAGTAGCGTTCTTCTTCGTTGATGAGACCTTTTGCAAAGAAGTCATGAATCTCTTGAACGTGTTCTTCAGACACCTTCATGATCTCTGTTTTTGCCTTTGGAATGTGCAAGTCAGAGGCCGCCATAGAGATTCCTGAACGGGTTGCATATTTGAAGCCAAGTTCCTTGAGATCGTCACACAATTTAGATGTGCGTTCGAGGTCGTGACTTTCAAAGGCCAAACCGATGATGTGGGTGATGTCTTTCTTTTTGAAAGTGTAATTTTGGTACCCCATGCTTTCTGGAACGATCTGATTGAAGATCGCACGACCCACAGTAGTATCCATGAGTTCGCCATTGATGCGAATTTTCACTTTAGAGTGCAAATGGATCTGCTTGTAATCAAGGGCAAGCATGGCTTCTTCTACACTGCCGAATACAGACCCTTCTCCGATCTTTCCAGCACGTTCGCTGGTGAGGTAGTAGAGACCAAGAACCATGTCTTGAGTGGGTGTTGTAATAGGTTCTCCAGCGGAAGGCTTGAGCAAGTTGCGGGCAGAAGACATGAGGGAAGCAGCTTCAGCTTGAGCACGTTCAGAGAGAGGCACATGCACGGCCATCTGATCTCCGTCGAAGTCGGCATTGAACGCCGCACAAACGAGGGGGTGCACTTGGATAGCCTTTCCTTCAATCAATACGGGTCGGAAAGCCTGGATACCCAAGCGGTGCAGAGTAGGAGCTCGGTTGAGCAAGACATAACGGTCGCGAGTCACCTCTTCGAGGATGTCCCAGATCACACGTTCGTTCATTTGGATCATCTTTTCAGCGCTCTTGATGTTGTGAGCAAAACCATCTGTAATGAGTTTTCCAATAACGAAAGGCTTGAAAAGTTCCAAGGCCATGGATTTGGGCAATCCACATTGGTCAAGTTGTAGGGTAGGACCGATCACGATCACACTACGTCCAGAGTAATCCACACGTTTTCCAAGCAGGTTTTGACGGAAACGACCCTGCTTTCCTTTGAGCATGTCAGAGAGAGAGCGAAGTTTGCGTCGATCACCGGAGTTGAATACGGTCTTGCCTTGGCGGGCACTGTTGTTGATCAAGGTGTCTACTGCTTCTTGAAGCATGCGCTTTTCGTTGCGACAAATCACTTCAGGAGCTCCGATATGAATCAAGCGGTTCAAACGATTGTTGCGATTGATGACACGTCGGTAAAGGTCGTTGAGGTCGGAAGCAGCGAAACGTCCTCCATCCAGTTGTACCATCGGACGAAGGTCTGGTGGAATAACAGGGAGAACGGTAAGAATCATCCATTCTGGACGAATCATGGCTTTAGAAAGAGAACCCAAAAGCTTCATACGTTTCATGTACTTTGCCTTCTTTTGACCAGTAGCTTTTTCAAGCTTTTGCTCCATGCTGGCCATTTCTTTCTCGAGGTCCATTTCTTCAATGATGCGTCGCAAAGATTCAGCTCCAGTTCCAGCTTGGAACACATGACCAAACTTCATGGACATGTCTCGGTATTCTAGCTCGGTGAGCACACGTCCAGCATGTAAAGATTCTAGATCTTTCTTTGCTTGGGCATGTTGTTCGGTGAGCTCTTCAACCTTCGCAGCCTGTTCTTTTTCAATGTCCTTCTTGTTGCCCGCTCCAGTGTTGATGCGTTCTTCGTATTCGCGGAGAATGTCCTTTTTGAATTGTTTGAATTCTTCATCGAGTTGAACAAGAGCTTCTTTTTGAGCGTCCTTGTTGATCTTGGTGACGATGTAGGCAGCAAAGTAGACAACTTGTTCGAGAGTCTTCACAGGAAGATTGAGCAAGAGTCCGAGACGGCTGGGGGTGGAACGGAGGAACCAAATGTGAGTCACTGGAACGGCTAGGTCGATGTGACCCATGCGTTCACGACGGACCACACTTCGAGTGACTTCCACGCCACACTTTTCACAGATTACTCCTTTGTAACGGATACGTTTGTACTTTCCGCAGGCACATTCCCAGTTTTTTGTGGGGCCGAAAATGCGTTCACAGAATAGTCCATCACGTTCTGGTTTTTGGGTGCGGTAGTTGATGGTTTCTGGTTTCTTTACCTCTCCATGAGACCAAGAATGGATTTGCTCAGGAGATGCTACCGCAATGGCGATGGCATCGAAGAGCGCTTGAGGTTTCTTGTTTTGATTTGCAGGTGTGTTGTTCATTTCAAGTGCAGGTTAGTGGATTAGTCTTTGAGGGATTCGTCTTCTTCCTCGAGGTCCATTTTGTCGAGTTCAGCGGCAAAAGCATCATCATCGTCATCATCACCATCTTCTTCGTCATCCATTCCAGCATGCACCAATTCTTCTACACTCGCTTCTACTTCTTCACCGGTAGGTGTGGTGGTGTGTTCGGCCTCCACAACGACTTCATCTTCTACAATTTCCTCTTCGGTGTACTCCTCTTCGTGGTCTACGTCGTCTTCATCTGTAATCTTCATGAGATCCACATTGAGACAAAGAGATTGGAGTTCCTTCACTAATACGTTGAAGGATTCTGGAGTACGAGGTTTACGGATGTTCTCGCCCTTGATGATGGACTCATAAGCCTTAGCACGTCCGTAGACGTCGTCGGACTTGATGGTCAACATTTCTTGTAGGGTGTGAGAAGCTCCGTAGGCTTCGAGAGCCCAAACTTCCATTTCTCCGAAACGCTGTCCTCCCTTTTGAGCTTTTCCTCCCAAAGGTTGTTGAGTCACAAGAGAGTATGGACCGACGCTTCGAGCGTGGATCTTGTCCTCTACCAAGTGAGCCAATTTGAGGATGTAGGCGATTCCAACGGTGGTCTCGTGGTCGAAGGGTTCACCACTCTTTCCATCGAAGAGTTGGACTTTTCCAGTTTCTGGCAAACCAGCACGTTTCAATTCGTCGCGGATTTCTTCGTTGGTGATACCATTTAAGGCAGGTGTTGCGTAGTACAAGTCTAATTCACGAGCGGCCCAACCCAAATGGGTTTCTAGGATCTGCCCAATATTCATACGGCTGGATACACCGAGTGGGTTCAAAACGATGTCTACAGGTGTTCCGTCTGGCATGAACGGCATGTCTTCTTCAGGAACGATGATGGAGACCACACCTTTGTTTCCGTGCCGTCCAGCCACCTTGTCTCCTACAGAGATACGGCGGGTTTGTGCAATGGAAACGTGAATTTGTTGGATCACCCCATTTTCAAGTTCATCACCAGCTTCACGAGAGAAAATCTTAACATCCACAACCTTTCCACCTTCTCCACCAGGGAGTTTGAGAGAAGTGTCTTTTACATCACGAGCCTTGTCACCAAAGATAGCGCGCAAGAGGCGTTCTTCTGGAGTGAGTTCGGTTTCTCCCTTAGGTGTGATCTTTCCAACGAGAATGTCTCCTTCTTGTACGGAGGCACCTACACGAATGATTCCATTTTCATCAAGGTCTACTAGACGAGATTCTCCTACGTTTGGAATGTCACGGGTCACAATTTCTGGACCGAGCTTGGTGTCACGTACGTCCATTGTGAACTCTTGAATATGAATAGAGCTGAAGCGATCTTCTTTTACCAAACGATCAGAAATAATAACCGCATCTTCAAAGTTGTAACCTTGCCAGGGGAGGTAAGCCACCAAGAGGTTTTGACCGATAGCCAATTCTCCACGTTCGGAGGCAGCTCCGTCAGCAAGAATGTCGCCCTTCTTTACACTTTGTCCACTGTGACAAAGTGGGCGTTGGTGGAAACAAGTGCCTTGGTTGGTGCGACGGAATACATCGAGAGTGTAGCTTTCTTTCTTTCCTGATTTGTAAATCACATCGATACGGTTTCCATCCACATAAGAGATGGTTCCGTCTTCTTGTGCTACAACGACTTGGTCAGTGTTTTGTGCAGCATCCGCCTCCATTCCTGTTCCTACGCGAGGAGCTTGAGGTTTGAGGAGAGGTACAGCCTGACGTTGCATGTTTGATCCCATGGAGGCACGGGTGTTGTCGTCGTGTTCCAAGAAAGGAATCAAAGAGGTTGCAACGGAAATGATCTGTTGAGCAGATACGTCTGTATGAGTAACGCGAGTTTGATCAACGGTAATAGGCTCACCTTTTTCGCGAGCGATGATTTGGTCGTCGATGTATTCACCTTTTTCGTTTACCGGGGTAGTGGCTTCGGCATAAACGATGCCCCCTTCATCTTCGGCATCGAAGGTGTGGATTTTATCTCCAAGGTAAGCACGCACAGGCACTTCTTTGAGATCTTTAATCTTTGTCATTGCTGTTGCAGCCTTGGCACTGATTTCTTCTCCATTTTTTACGAGAACAGTCTTTCCTTCGGTGATGTCGGCACCGGCCATGCGGCCTACGGCAGCCTTTCCATCATTCTTCACACTGTGCAGCACCTCACGAAGAGGGGTTTCAATAAATCCGTACTTGTTCAGACGAGCATGCGTTGCCATGTGAACTACAAGACCGATATTTGGCCCTTCAGGTGTTTCAATAGGACAGATGCGCCCATAGTGAGAAGGGTGCACGTCACGTACGTCGAAGGAAGCACGTTCTCGAGAAAGTCCTCCAGGTCCCATAGCAGAAAGGCGGCGTTTGTGCTCCAGTTCTGCTAAAGGATTGGTCTGATCCATGAACTGAGAGAGCTGAGAGCTCGCATAAAATTCACGAAGAGCAGCAGTAATAGGACGTGAGTTGATGAGTTGAGTGGGAGTCACGGTATCGAGATCCATCACACTCACGCGATCCTTCACGATACGTTCTGTTCGCAAGAGACCCACACGGAACTTGTTGAGCACGAGTTCTCCCACTGGACGAATACGTCGGTTGGAAAGGTGGTCAATGTCATCTGGCGTCTCCAGTTTGTTGTTGAGACGAATGAGGTGCTTCAAAATGAGGATAAAATCTTCGATTTGGAAGGTGTGGTGTTTACGATCGTTTGGTGTCTTCAGGTTGAAGCGTCGGTTGATCTTGTAGCGAGCCACAGGACCCATGTCGTATTTTTTGTAGTCGAAGAACATGGACTGAATGAGGGCACGCGCATTTTCAGGCGTGGCCAAATCTCCAGGACGAATCTTCTTGTAGATAGCTTTGTAAGCCTCGTCTACGGTCTTTGCGCTGTCTTTTTCGAGAGTAAAAAGAATGTAGTCTCGAGTGGGATCATCAATATGGTCTTTGAAAAGATCTATGATCTGTTTGTCTGTTTCAAAACCAAAGACACGAAGCAAGGAAGTCACAGGGATCTTGCGTTTGCGGTCGATTTTAGCAGTAATGATTCCTTTCTTGTCAGTTTCCACTTCGAGCCAAGCACCACGTTTTGGGATCACTTTGGCGTTGTGCATTCCAGGAGCGGCGAGATTCTTTGAAAAGAACACACCAGGGGAGCGCACGATTTGGGAAACCACTACACGTTCAATTCCATTGATGATGAAGCTTCCATTTTCTGTCATTAGAGGCACGGGACCCAAAAACACATCCTGTTCTTTAATTTCTCCAGTCTCCTTGTTAATAAGCTGAACATGCACCTTCATCGGAGCCTCGTAGGAAAGGTTCTTTTCACGGCAGCGTGCAGGAGTGTGCTTTGCCTCTCCTAAAGAATGCTCCAAAAAATGGAGTTCCAATTTCTTTCCAGAAAAGTCTGTGATGGGTGAGATTTCATCCAACAATTCACGGATCCCTTCCTCAAGGAACCATTTGTAGGATTGGGTTTGAATTTCGATCAGGTCTGGCAGATCGATCTGCCATTTTTGATCGACAAAAAACTTACGCTCTCGAGGACTGGTGCTCGGCAAAGCGCTTGGGACTTTCGTAGTGGTCTTGGGCATGCAAGGTGCGTTAGAAAGTAAAGCAGCGAGGCACGCCTTTACCTGTTACAGGAAAGGCGACCCTGGTGCTCTCTTCTCACAACACAATCAGTTCCGGAGAGCGATACG
>CAYLWB010000024.1:0-13039 GCA_964387375.1 uncultured Candidatus Peribacteria bacterium
GGCTGCTTTTTTGTTAGCCTGGGGCAGCTGTGCCCCTGTAGTTCAACGGATAGAACAGATCCGTCCTAAGGATAAAATGTAGGTTCAATTCCTGCCGGGGGCACCAGAAACGTGTTTTTTTGTACTACCCAAAAGCGTTCCCAAGTAAGCTCTTTGCTTTGGAGTAGTAGGTTCTTCCCAGTGAGCTAAAAACAAGGCTTGCATCATTGTGCCGTGCCTTGAACCCGCCGGTTGAGAGAATCTATAATCGTTCTTTATGGTGCCTGGTTCAAGACCCAAGGCCGCTTCTACTCGACGGCGCACGTCTCTGTTTATTAGAACGGAAGCAAACATCTGCAAGTGATGCAGTGTGTCCACAGTAAGTAATCCAGGCACGTCTCCATTGGATGCCAATATGGTTCGCCTAAGCGCATCCTGCTCCCTTTGCCCAAACCGCTCTTCTAGCTTTGTCTGCGGATGGAAGCAGGGGATCGCCCCTACTAAACCTACTTCTCTATCGTATTGCCACGGAACAATCAAACGATTGGTTCCCACCTGCAGAGTCGCTCTCGCCACAACCATTCGACGGCAAGTTTCTATTGAAGGGACAGCTCCATCTCGCTGCACAGTAAAAGTTCCTTGAACTATTCTCTGAGCAGTTTCCGTCACCTCCTCCTCAGGAAGCACTATCGGAACTCCCATTTCTAGTAAAATACCAGACTCTCGAAACCCCACGCACAATGCCTGTTCAGGTAATTTCACCTTATCGGGTTCATCAACACGAAACCAATCCCTCTCCATGCTATTTAATTAAGGAGAGGTGATTATAATATATTTTTTATATTAGTCAACGCCCAAGGCCCTACAAAAACCTCAAACTTTCCATCACTTTTGCTTTTTCGGCCTGGTATTCATTGGGGTTTTGATCCACTTCATAAATACGACCCTTCCATTCCAAAAGATAGATCACAGACCCATCGTAATAGCTATTGGCTAAATACCCAGAAGCTCCTCCCAGCTTGGCAGCCTGTAGGGTGCTTGGGTTGAGGTAGTTGAAGTCACTTTGTTTAACCCACACATCCAAGCTAATCACTTCACGACCCAAGTCTGCGGAAAGTTCTTCGTAGGAATCCCAAGATCGAATGGAGATGTCATAAGCACGACCGCTGCTGTTGGCTTTCTTTTCAGGTGAGATCAAGCTCACTCGATTGTGTGTGGAGTCCACGGAGATTTCCCAGTCTGTAGGATAACTGATCTGGAAAGTGCTCAGAGCATTCGTGTAGCTGGTCCATTCTTCTACTGGCTCGGGGGCAACAACCGGAGCTGATTCCGGCGTGATCGATGAGCTAGACGTAGTAGTGTCGGGATCTGGAACTGGTGTAGCCACAGGTGTCGTGGAGGTGGGAGTGCTTACAACAGGCGTTTGAACGGTTGGAGCTGTGTAAATGACAGGAGGAAGATAAACCGGGGTGTTTGGCTCAATAACGGTGGGTACTGGAGCTGCAGGAGGAGTAGAAACCCAAGACAGACTTGGCGCGATATTTCCACAAGACACATAATTTACATCGTCATACCAGTTTTGAATGTCATCGGAGTTTTCAAAATAAATCGTGGCTTGTCCATAACTGGTTTCCAATGTGGCTCCATCCTTCAAGTACACAGTAGCGTAATAACCAGCATTTTTTACAATGCTGCCCTTCTCGGCAAAGACCTCTTGATAATAATGCTCTCCGTAGAAACGGCCTCCATCGTGCAGGTAGTAAGCAATCCCAGCTTGCGATTCAGGCTGCTCACCGTCAAAAGCTTCTACCAGCTGTCCATAGGTATCGTAGTTACGCTCTACTTCACAATTCGGAACGTACTTGAGAATGTAATCCTCAGGACCCTTTTTCTTGCCATCAATGTTCACCACTTCTTGAAAGAAATCCTGATAGACCGTATTGGCAATGGGTGTTTGTTCAGTACGTGCAATTTCAGAAGAAATAGCTTGAGGAGCTGGAACAGGGGTCACAGTTTGAACAATCTCTATAGATTTCGCTTCTTCGGTGGGCACTGAATATGTCCAAGAGAAGGTGGCGGGTTCAGGTTTTTGCTTTTCTTCTTCGGTCACTAAGGTCAACGTGTACTGAACATCAGGTTGGGGCTTTTCCTTTAAAAGAATTTGGAATTCTTTGTCCCCAGAACGGATCACCTCAAACGAAGTCGCAGGATAAAAAGCCAAACTTTTTGCGACCTCTTCTACATCGATGTCTTGAGAGGCAATCAATGTGAAGGACGTAACGTTTTCATCAACCCCTCCAACATTCGTCGTGTTTGGAATCAATTCAAAGTACGCAGAAGCCGTGGGATTGTTGCTGAGAGAAGGTGCCACCACGGAAATGGCAATAATCAACAATGCAGCAAAACCCACCGACGCGTATCGAGAAACAAAAGAGAAAGGCTTGAGCCATGCCCATCGGTTTTTATGCAAGGCATGTTGTTTTTGAATTTCTTCCCACATGATCTTCTTCATGCGTTCTGCACGCACCTGATCGAGTGGCCGGTTATTGAAACGGTTGTCGATGTTCATTGTATAACTGCAGGAGTTAAAATTTCTTTAAGTTGTTTCATAGCACGATGCATCATTGTTTTAACAGCACTGTGCGATTTTCCTATGGCTTGCGCGATTTCAACATGAGAAAGTCCCGTAAAATAGTAGAGACTGATCACATTTTTATAACGTGGAATGAGCTGGTCAATAGCGGCACTGAGGCGAACAAGATTTTCATCTCCAAATAACGCCTTATCCAGTTCATTGACCTCTTCTTCAATGTCCTGTGAAAGATCAGGATGTCCTTCCAAAGTTTCACTGAGCACAAATTGCATGGGTTTTTGACGGTAATGGTCATTCAACGCATTTGTAGCAATGCGGTAGAGCCAAACCTTGATTGAGATCCCTTGCCACTTGAACTTATGAAAAGTGTTGAAGGCTTTTAGAAAGGTTTCGGCAGTTAAATCGTAAGCAGTATCCACAGATTGAGTTCTTTTGATTAAATATTTGAGGATGAGTTCATAGTAGAAATCATAGACGCGTCCAAATTCATTGGAATCGTTCTCAAACTTAGCAATAATGTCTTGCTGCTCGGAAACGGGCAGATCGGTAACAGTCATACGAGGGACTAGATTGTCTTGCCTTCATTAAAGCAAAGAAATTGGAACAATACCAATAACTCCTTTCTTTAAGAGAGGTTTCACTTTTTTAGAATTTTCTATTGACGGTGAGTTAACACTCACCTAAAGTGTGAGCGTACACTCACCTTTCACCGCCATGCTAACCGAAAAACAAGAAGCCGTACTCCAATTCATTCAGGAACACCAACTCGCTTTTGGGAAATCTCCCACCCTACGCGAAATGCGTGAACATTTTCAGGTGAAGAGCGACAATAGTATCTTGAAACACCTGAAAGCATTGGAAGACAAGGGCTACCTAGAAAAAGACGACACACCTCGTGGAATCAAAATGCTCAAAGCTGTGCAAGAAAAATTCGAAACCGCTTCCAACGTGTCTCGCATTCCCCTGCTCGGCTTGATTCCAGCTGGAGGTCCTGTACTCAGTGAGGAATTTGTACTCGACTATTTTGAAGTCGGGAATGATTTACTCAAAAAACCAGAAGGATCCTTTGCCCTCCAAGTCACGGGCTTGAGCATGATCAATGCAGGAATTTTAGAAGGTGATTTTGTCATTGCAAACCGAGCTCTACCTCCTCAGGACGGCGACATCGTGATCGCGCTTGTGGATGGGTCCAACACCGTAAAACGTTATCGAAAACAAGCTCACCAAGTTTGGTTAGAAGCAGCCAATCCAGATTACAAAGATATTCTTCCCGGGGAATATCTTGAAATTCAAGGAGTGGTGACTTCTGTGATCCGCTTGCTCAAATCTTAACCCCATCTCCATGTTTCGCCCAAAAACACTGAAAAAATTTCATGTCTCCACACAACGTGTTTATCTTGTAGGAAGAAAAAACTTGCTACAACGCATGCTCATTTTCTTTCGACCCTACACGCGTCGAGCTGTTTATCGAAGTACAGCCGGAGCCTTGTTCGCACTCTAAGAAATCCCTTACTGATTTGTTAGAAGTTGGAAGGCGTAAACGTTAGAAAGAAACAGCCCGAACCATGCACTAACAGCTCAACAGCACATACTCCATTGTTCCTTCAGGCAACACACTACGTCCCTTCATGGAAAGCTTGTCCACTGGCTTGAGGCTCATTTGCCCCACCAGTTTTAAAAACTCTTCCACTCCCCCTAACCCCAATGGATTTTCACCCATTGCATAGTACATTGGAACAACTGTGCGTGGCTCAATAGCCTCCACCATGTCAAAGGCGGCTTTGGCATCCAGAACCCCGTTGCCACCCACAGGCACCAAGAGCACATCTACGTCTCCGATTGCTTGAATGAAGGCGTCATTAGGCACTTTGTTTAAGCCACCCAAGTGGCAAACTCGGATTCCATCAATCAAAAAGGTGAAGACCAATGCATTCCCTCCATCGTGACGAGAAGCATCAAAACACTCTACGGAAATTCCAGAAACCTCAAATTCGCCGGGCCAGTCCAAAATTTTGGCACTGTCTTTCATGTCTGGCAATTTGCCTTTTTCTGCCCCAAGGGGGTCTCCAATAGCCAGGACTTTTCCTTTTAAATCAGGAATTTGAACTCCCACCCCTTCAAAAGGGTCTGTAACAAGAGCCCCTGTTTGTCCTTTGAGAGTGAAAGTCGCGTTACCATGCCAGATGATGTCCATAATGCGTTGATTAGTGCGGCGGGAGTATAGCGGAAGAAGAGGAGAAGGGTCTAGAGCTGGGCAAAACAATTTAAGACGATACATATCTTCAAACAAGCTTTTCACTCTAAGCTTCCCCCTCTATACTGATTGCACTTTTCACCCCAGCCTATGTCTAAAATCACCCATGTGCACGCTCGAGAAGTTTTGGATTCTCGAGGAAATCCAACAGTAGAAGCTGAAGTGACGACCGAACAGGGCTTCGGTAGAGCAATCGTTCCAAGCGGTGCCTCTACTGGAGAACATGAGGCTTGTGAATTGCGTGATGGAGAAGCACGTTTCGGAGGCAAAGGAACCATGCAGGCCGTGAATCACGTGAATGGAGAATTGACCGAAGCGATAAAAGCAATGGATGTGATGGACCAAGAAGCTTTGGACGAAAAAATGATCGCACTAGATGGGACTCCCACCAAGAGTCGCTTGGGAGCAAATGCCATTTTGGCCGTGTCTTTGGCAGCGGCTCACGCGGCAGCGAACGAGAAAGGTGTGCGACTTTGGCAACACTTAAACCCAGAAGCTACCGTGCTGCCTGTGCCCATGATGAACCTCATTAATGGAGGGGCTCACGCCGATGGTGGCGTGGACTTTCAAGAATTCATGATTGTTCCAAAGGGTGCGCCAAATTTTAGAGAGGCCTTGCGTTACGGGGCAGAGGTTTTTCACGCTTTGAAAAAACTGCTCAAGCAAGCTGGGCACCCTACCACGGTGGGTGACGAAGGAGGGTTTGCGCCGAGCTTTAAAAATAATGAGGAGCCACTAGAATTTTTGATTAAGGCAATTGAAGCCGCCGGATACAAACCTGGAACAGAGATTGGAATTGCTCTCGATCCTGCAACCAGTGAACTCTGGGCTGGTGACCATTACGAGTTCAAGCGCAGTGGACAAAACGCTAAGAGCAGCGATGAAATGATTGCACTGTGGGAAAGCTGGGTGTCCAAATATCCCATCGTTTCTATTGAAGACGGCCTCGCCGAAAATGACTGGGCAAGTTGGACCAAACTTACTGCTCGCTTGGGAGATCGCATTCAAATTGTGGGCGATGATCTACTTGTGACCAACACAAAGTTTTTAAGTCGTGGAATCGAAGAAAAAGCAGCCAACTCAATCTTAGTGAAAGTGAACCAGATTGGAACTCTAACAGAAGCCATTCAGGCAATTCACATGGCACACAAAGCGGGCTGGACAGCTGTGGTGTCTCATCGCAGTGGCGAGACCGAAGACGTGACCATTGCCGACTTGGCCGTGGCGCTGGAAACAGGTCAAATCAAAACAGGTTCACTCAGCCGTACCGATCGCATTGCCAAATACAATCAGCTCTTGCGCATTGAGGAACAGTTGGGGGCAAAGGCGAGATTTGGGAAATAAGCTCATGAAAGCCGACGCTCTCATCTTCGACGTAGACGGGACTCTTTGGAGTGCCTGCCCTGCCACGGCAAAGGGTTGGACAAAAGCTTTAGCCCAGTTGGGTATAGACCGCACGATCACTGCTGAGGAAATTGAAAGTGTGGCGGGAAATCCCTACGACAAATGCGTGGAGATTTTGCTGCCAGGTTTGAGTAAAAACACAGAATTGCTGGATGCGCTCAATCAGCTCGAAAAAGAGACCATGGATCGTGAAGGAGGAAGTTTTTACCCTGGCGTTTTAGAAGGGATGAAAGATCTAGCCACACATCACAGACTCTTTCTCGTGAGCAACTGCCAAGATTGGTACCTGGAGTTTTTCCTAAGGTTTTCAGGCTTGGGGTCAATTCTCGCTGGCTACGATTGTAATGGAAGGTCTGGGCTCTCGAAGGGAGAAATGCTTATCAAAATGAAGCGCGAACATGGACTAAAAAACCCTGTCTACATTGGCGACACTGCAGGAGATGAAGAAGCGGCGCGAGTGGCAGAAATGGAATTTGTTCATGCAGCCTACGGCTTTGGAAAGCCAAAAAGGGGCCATCTTGGCTTCCACTCCTTTAGGGACTTGGTTGAGTACTTTTCAGTTTAGAGATTTCATCATCTCCTCAGTAACATCCTGTCCACCGCTGAAATTGGTGGAAAAGCTTTGAATGCTGTAGATGGGACCCCAAGGAATTCCCCACCACCCCAATAGGAAAGTGAGTAGAGAGTAGGGCCAAGAATAGCGACTGGCTTTTTCTGTGCTTTTTACAAAGTGGATTTTGGACGTGCGCTTGAAGGTCACCACGAGAAACGACATTGTGTAAAGGAAGTAGACAAACTTCCCTCCATTTTGTACTTCGTGCTTGATTTCTTGAAGGCTCATTCCTTCGATATTTTTGATGGTTTTAGACATAAAATTCCAGGTAAAGCTTATGAGAAGGCCGGGGGGATTTTCGCACCTACAGAGGCTTATGTCAAAGTCCTTGGCGTGTCTACACCAAGCACGAATTGAAGGTCTGAATTAGACTTTGCACTGGAGTACCCTTAAACTGGACCTTATGAAAAAGTTTTTTTTGGGAGGAATCGTTCTATTTGGTACTTTCATCCTGGTACTGGTTTGGAATTTGCAAAAAGAACCAAAACAAGTGCAAATCAGCGAGCCAAAAAATGGCCAGAGCGCCATTTTTGCGAATGGTTGTTTTTGGTGCGTAGAACACGATCTACAAGAGGTTCCTGGCGTCTTGGATGTTGTCTCTGGTTATTCCGGTGGGAACACAGAAGCTCCCACCTATAAAGATTATGCGCAGGGAGGTCATCGCGAAGTGGTTTTTGTGAGCTACGACCCCATCGTTGTGACTTATGCGAATCTTGTGGAGCACATCATTAAACACGGTGACCCAACAGATCCCGATGGCTCTTTTGTGGACCGTGGGATGGAATACGCTCCCGCTATTTATTATGAAAATGAAACTGAAAAAGCTGCCGGCGAAGCAGTGATTGCCAAAGTCAACGATGCCAAAGTTTTTGAAAAAAAACTGACTCTACTGGTTTTGGAGCGCCAGGAGTTTTGGCCAGCCGAAGAGTACCACCAAGACTACTCTCAAAAGAACCATCTCAAATATTCTTATTACCGCAGGGCTTCTGGTAGAGATCTTTTTATTCAAAAATATTGGGGCAATGCTGCAAATGCTTTCACTTTTTCGCAAGAAGATGGATATTTTTGGCATTCTTTTGTAAAGCCTTCGGAGGAGGAATTGAAACAACAGCTCACCCCTCTTCAGTTTGAGGTGACGCAACGTGAAGGCACGGAAGCTCCTTTCGACAATACCTACGACAAACACTTTGAAGAGGGAATTTACGTGGACATTGTCTCTGGAGAACCTCTTTACTCTTCTCAAGACAAATACGATTCCGGCACGGGCTGGCCTTCTTTTGTAAAACCCATTTCCGAATCGTTTCTTGTTTTCAAAGAAGATCGAAGCTTGTTCACCAAGAGAATTGAAGTTCGCTCTCGCTTTGCAGACTCCCATTTGGGACACGTTTTCAACGATGGACCCCCAGATCGTGGAGGCAAAAGATATTGCATGAATTCTGCGGCCTTGCGCTTTATTCCTAAAGACCAGATGGAACAAGAAGGTTACGGTGATCTTTTGGAGAGTCTAAATTTTTAACCACAATGCATGCCCAATTTTAAGGAAATTCTTCGGATCACTGGACTGCCTGTCATACTGGCTTCGCTCTGCTGCCTTTCGCCGGCGGTTTTGGTTCTTTTTGGGCTTTCTACCGTGAGCTTTGCTTCTTCCCTTGCAGACACCTTTTATGGTGACTACAAGTGGGCATTTCGCGCCTTTGGCTTGATCACCTTGCTGGCTTCTGTAGCGATGTATTTATATAAAAAGAAGGGTATTTGTTCTCTGGATGCAGCAAAACGTCGCCGCAACGAAATCTTAAACACACTTGCCCTGAGCTTGATTGCCGGCACCGCCGCCTATGTTTTTTTCCTTTATGTGGTGGTGCACTACCTGGGTGTTTGGCTCAGCATTTGGGAATGATGGCTCTTCTGTCGGGAAATTACGTTAGACCAAATAAGAGACCAGCAGCAGCACTCCTCCCCACCAGCCAATATCAGAAATAAGAAAGCTGAGCACGATTTTTCTCTGCAATGCTTTGGGAAGCAATGACCCGGCTTTCCCTTCCTTTTCTTGCTGCAAGAGGAATGGGCTGACTTTAAAAGACAAGAAAAATCCATTTAAAATCAAAATCAAAGCGATCATTGCGTGCAGCAAAGGCACACCCGTAAATGGTTCATGGCGATACAAGATTGCTCCTCCGATAACCGCCAGGATTATTCCAATCCAGATCAAAGGTTTGGTCACCTTGTGCGTTCTTGTGGTTGCTTCGGTCCAGTACGAAGATTTTCTTCCTAAAAAACCGTGAACATCAATCACTGTCACCGCGCCAAGACCAATGATCAGTCCGGCAAGAAAAACAAAAAGGCCAATAAAATCGAGTGTGATCATGTCTGAGTGATTATTTTAGCTCCGCCCAGATCTCCAGTCGGCGCATAAAAGGTGGCGTCCATGGTGGATTGTAGCCGGCCCAAGAAACAGCTGAGTAGTCCAAACCATCACGAGTTAGATATTCTTTTAGCAGTTCTTTTTTGGCTTCAATTTTCTTTTCAGAATAAAAGCCACTAAAGGTGAGTACTGCTATTTTTTTGCTTTCTACCTGCTTTATGACTACACGCGCATCTAAGGGTTCCGGAAGTGTGTCCAGGCTGTACTCAGCTGGCATGACAAAGGAAAAAACCTTTTGATTCGATCCGGCATCCTGCTCAACAACTGGCACAGTCATGGCTATTTTTTCGGTTTCATTCTCAATGACCGGACTGGTCATGCTAATGGATTGTTTCTTTTGATTGTCACCGAAAATGTATCCAGCCAGAATGTTAAAAGCCTCACTGCTGGCTTCATCAAAATTGCCGCTAACTGTGGTTTCGGCAATGATGTGTTTTGGGAGCTGCCTAATTTCGTATTCTTTATCACTATTCAAAACGGTGTAGGAAAGTGTCTCCACCTTGCTAGAAAAATAGCCGAACGCGACCCAAGCAAGAAAGGCCAACCCGATTACAAGAATGATGATGGCTGTGGTGTTCATTTTTTTGTTCATGAGTTGATTGTATCAATGTTTACACTATATGCGCTTTTTCACTCCAAAAACATAGGTGTTGCAAAACCCCATGTCTAAAAAAGACAGGTTGCCTTAGCGTCGTCTGATTTGGCCTTGTGAATACCTCCGACTTTGCATCTCTTCTAGTGCCTCGACCAAGATGGTAAGTTCTTGAAAATCCATTTGAGTCATTTCGTTGACCAAGCCTCTATCTGTTTCTCTCAAAAATTGCAGAAAATCTCGATTCAAGTCCAATCCAAAAAGGCCATCCGACTGTTCTCCAAGTTGCTTAGCGACGTAGTCTTCATCAACCACCTCATGGAATCGGTCTCTGCAGGCTTTGATGTCTCTCATTCTCGTAAGGAATAGAATCAAGCGGGCAAATTGATTGTCTGTTAATGTGTCTAAAAAAGCGTTAAGGAGAGGGGAAAGCTGCAAATCTCTTTCTGGAAGAGAGACTTCTGCAATTTTTGCCCCAATGTCTGCAATGAGAGTGCTTAAGACGGAGATGTCCTCTCTGGGGCCATGCACGGCTCGTTTGAACACGAACCCTTCTTTTCTAGTCAACTCCACCTCTAATCTGCGGAGGACGTACTCAATAATGAGTCTATTTGGACCAAGTGCCAAACAAGCGTACTGCCCTCTATCGAGATGCATTTGAACAGTCTGAAGCAGAGCCAATCTTTGAGGGTGGGTCAATCCAATAAACGCTTCAATCGCGAACTGAAAAGCCTCTTCTTGGTCTGGGATATCAGCCAGATGAGCCATCAATCTCTGTGCAGCACGAAGCGTACCGTCGGTGTGGTTTCCAAGCGTTTGTATGGACCTCTCTAAAGCCGTTCGTTCATAATCGTGCATAGAGCTGTACCTTATGCCGAAATAGTTTTTTGTCAATTTTGGGTGCGCACAGGAAGCATAGTCATTTTAATGGGCCACCTAACTCAACAAGCAAAGCGGGCAGTCGGCTAATGTTTCGCGAGATTAGTTATGTGAGAAATTCGTCTACAACAACAAATGTGTCTTCCAGTCCCAAGGTAGATTTGAGGGCCTTTGCTTTTACAATCACCTTTTTGGAATCATTACTAATCTTGACTAAACCAAATGCAGCCCCTGACTTATACCCAACTACATTTGTTATTAAAAAATGTTCATTATCACTAGGAATTTGTGCAAGCATGTATTCATAGTAGTCTTCGTTTTTATCGTTTACATTCTGTCCGACATTATAAATACGAAGACGAGTCCCACGCCAAAATTCATGGTCATCTCTAAAATCTTTGAGAGGAATTAACTTTTGGTCCAATTTCATGATCTTATTTGTTAGTCCTCGTTATTAGTGCCATGCCTCCTATTAAAGCTAAAATCCCAACACTGGCACAATACCAAAAAAACAAATTTCAGCTAAAGCCCATGGATACCCGACGTCTGGTAGAGCAAATAGCGGAGTGAGAGAGTGCAACGCGCCCTTCTTGTCCATCCACCGCAATTTTCAGTCCTTTTTCTTTGGGTTGAAAAAGGCATTAAGGTTTTCAATTATTGTTTCAGTCCTTTTTGCATTTTCATTAAACATTGTCAAAGGCTCAACTACTTTAGGAAATTCATCAATAAAATTGAGGTCTGGAATTTCGTTTAATCCAAAGTCGTGCATTAATCGTCTAAATGCAATTTCCTTGTTGCCCCAAACCTTTAAAAACTTAGAGTCAGAAACAAAAACTTCTTCTAGTTTGCCGTCCGCTTGATAAACAAGTCCAAACTCTAAATTGCAGTCCTGCGTCAATTCGGCTTTATAAGTCTCAAGTTCTTTTAGAATTACATTCTTGTTTTTATAAACGCTAAATATTGCTTCTTCTTCATACAAATTGTAAATGCAACTTAAATTGTCGGGTAACTGATTTGCAAGTGCTTTAAATAATTCCCAAAGTCGTGAATTGTCGATATTGATTTCAACGTAAAATTTAAAAGGCTGGTCGTGATTTGTATTGTTGCTAAGTTTATAGCCTTCAACAATATTTGCGTTCTCACGTTCTTTCAATCTCTCAACTAGCTCGGGGTTGTTTGGAAGTTCGTCAGGCCGTGGCAGTCTTATTGTCGGCGGTGCTTCAAGCATATTGTTCATTTGTTTGTCGCCAAGGTTACGGCTAACGTTTCAGCATATGCGCTGTTAGGAGTCGTATTCTTTTTTGTGTCGTTTTCTTACAGTTACTTATGCTTCGGAAGAAGGGTGCCAACGATAGCACCTAATACAATGTAGATTAAAACGATTTCAAAAAAGCCACCCCAGTTCCATTTTCCTTCACTGGTAAAGGTGCTGGTTAAAATCTCCCACGCTAATAGCGGTGTGATTGCACCGATAATTGCACCCATAATCACGCCGTGTAGTGTCTTGTGCATATAGTTTGATGTTTTAAAGGAATATTTCGGATAACGTTCGCGGCTATCTGCTGTTGTAGGATGTAAAAATGGACCGTACTACTTTTTGGGTATAAGTCTCATTTTCGCTATCTCAATATACTGTTCCATGATCTCCAATGGAATATCATATTGCTCTTGCTGAAAACTCATTCCTATAAAACCATCTGTATCTGAATACCATATTTCAGCCAAAAAATAGTATTTTCTAACCCTATCTCATATAACTCACAAGCCATCCCTTCTCTCTCAACATCACTGGCTATGATGAACTCAAATTGCCTGTCCTGAAAAGATAATTTCATAATGCAAATAAAATTGAATTTTTATTTCCTACAATGTTCACGACTATGCGAAACGAAGGAATGAATCGCACAGCCATTGTTGTACGGTGTAGCAAAAAATACTCACCAAACAATTTTGGCGATTTATTTCGCTGGTAAATTACCAGCCTCCCAAATCAAAGACAAAATGTTGCGTTTTTCCGCCTCATTACCCGTCCTAGGAACCCTGTTCAGTAGAGCACGAAGCTCCTCGGGTCTACCGCGGAATTTTTCAGCGATTTGAGCATTTGTGTATGTGCCCGTTTCAAGTTGACTAGGGTCAACTTCAGGTAGACCAGCTGCTTCAAACTGGCTTTTTACGAATTCTTGCCACTGAACTTCTAGCTCTGCTGACGATCCTTCGTAATCTGTTTGATTGTCGATTCCCATAATGTTTTAAGTTGGTGAATAAATAAATTGCCAAATTTATCAGTTTATTATAGCATTTTT
>CAYLWB010000025.1:0-12670 GCA_964387375.1 uncultured Candidatus Peribacteria bacterium
CAAGCCGCGCCCGTTACAAGAACGAGGGAACCAAGGAGGCCGGTGAGGAAGGTGGGGGTGAACATAGTGGAGTTTTACATTTCTTTTTCCCCTTCCCTCAGCGTCAGCACCTCATGGCCGGTTTCGGTGACCAGGATGGTGTGCTCGTGCTGGATGCCAAGGCCGCCGTCTTTGGTAGCGATGGTCCAGCCGTCCTCAAGGGTTTCGATGGCGGGATGTCCGGTTACGATGATGGGCTCGATTGCGATGGTCATGCCAGGCTTGAGCGCGGGGCCGTTGCCGCGCTTGCCGTAGTTGTAGACGTAAGGTTCTTCGTGCAGTTTGTAACCAATGCCGTGGCCGGTGAGTTCGGGCACCACGCGGTAGCCGGCGGCGCGCACGGTTTGTTCAATGGCGTAGCCGATGTCGCCGATCTTATTGCCAGGTTTGACTTGTTCAATTCCTTTCCAGAGCGCACGGATGCAGGTGTTCACAAAGTGTTCGCGTTCGGGGTGGCTCTCTTTGCCTACGACCAAAGCGATTGCAGAATCGGTGTTCATGCCGTCCACAATCACGCCTGCGTCGATGGAGAGCACGTCTCCTTCTTGCAAGGGAGTTTTGGTGGGGATGCTGTGCACCACTTCATTGTTCACGGCCGTGCATAAAATGCAGGGGTACCCATGGTAACCCTTAAAACCAGGTTGCACATTGTATTCTTCACAGAGCTTTTCAGCGCGCTTTTCCAAGTCCCAAGTGCTGAGACCAGGTTTTACGTAGGCGGCCAGGTCTGTCAAAATGGCAGCTAGGATTTTTCCGCTCTTCCGCATCGCTTCGATTTCCTTCTCCGTTTTTATGTGGATGGACATGTTGCGTAGGGTTCAATCGCTTTCAGAATATCACGATTCACTTCTTCCACGCTCTGAACTCCATTTACGGCGAGGACTTTACCCATGGATTTGTAATGCTCGATCACAGGCTGAGTCTTTTCCATAAAGGTGTTGATTCGTACACGGATTGCTTCTGGAGTGTCGTCGTTGCGTTTGCGGAGGAGTAGGCGTTCCATAGCTTCTTCTTCATTGAGCTCAATCAAAATACCCATGAAGTCGCGCCCTTTCTTTTTAAAGATTTCGTCGAATTGTTCTTGTTGATCTTGGCTACGAGGGATTCCATCGAAAAGTACAGACTGACCTTCAGGCAAGTGGTCAATGAAGTTGGCTACAATTTCCATAACCACTTCGGTGGGCACAAGGTTTCCACTTTGCAAAATAGCATTTACCTTTCGAGCGAGCTCACTGTCTTCAGTAGCTAGACGACGGAGTTCTGCTCCAGCCTCGAAGATCATCAAATTGCAGTGCTCTGCAATGAGTTTGGCTTGAGTCCCTTTGCCTGAGCCTTGCATTCCAAAGAGGAGAAAATCCATGAGCCTTGGTTAGCCTTTGTAAAAACGGTCGTAGTGTTGTGTGAGCAAACTGGCGTTGATGCGACGAATGATATCGAGCACCACACCCACCACAATGATGAGTCCAGCTCCTCCGATCACCATTGGTACAGAGTTCACACCAAGTTCTGTGAAGAGGATTTGTAATAGGTTGGGTAGAATTGCAATGATCGCAATCATGGTTCCTCCAAAGAGGTTCATGCGATTGGACACTTTGGCCAAATAGTCAGAAGTTTCTTTTCCAGGGCGAAGTCCAGGAACGAATCCACCGCGCTTTTGGAGCATTTCAGCCACTTGTTCTGTGTTGAAAGTGATGCCCACGTAGAAGTACGTAAAGGCAATGATCAGAAGGAAGTAGATGATGAGATAGGTAGCACTGTTTTGACCAAACTGTGTTGTTCCAAAACGTCCAATTGCTTGCACCCAAGGAGATTTTGCATAGAGCAAGAACTGTCCAAGGATAGAGGGGAAAGTTACCAAAGAAACTGCAAAGATGATGGGGATCATTCCTGCTTGATTCACACGAATTGGAAGGAAGGATTGTTCCACTTTTCCACCACGTTTCCCTGCATAGGTCACTGGGATACGGCGTTGCCCTTCTGTGAAGAGAATCACCAAGAGGGTCAGGATGAGGGTAAGCAACAAAATTCCTACAAAAGGAAGCAAGCGTTCAGGTTCAGTTTGAGCGAGAGCAAATGTTGGGCCTACTACTCCAGGTACGCCGGCTAAAATTCCTGCAAAAATAAGGATAGAAATTCCATTCCCAATGCCCTTTTCACTCATGATTTCTCCAATCCACATGAGCACTACAGTTCCTGTAGAAATAGTGAGCATGATTGGCAAAATGACACTCAATTCATTCAAATTTTCGATGATGGGCACCTGTGCTTGAGAATTGATCAGAGCGATCATTCCATAAGATTGAAGGAAGGCGAGAGGGAAGGTGATCCATCTTGTCCAACGGTTGATGATTCGGCGCCCTTCGTTCCCTTCTTTAGAGATTTCTTCTAGGCGAGGCACAATCACAGTCAAGAGCTGCATGATGATGGACGCATTGATGTAAGGGGACAGGCCCATGAGCACAATAGAAAAATTCTCGGCACTTCCTCCAGTAAGGAGACTGAATGTTCCGAGCAATGCATTCCGATCAAACACGTATTGAAGAGCTTCACGATTCACATTTGGAATAGTGATGTGAGTCATCAAACGGTAGACAAGCACCATTCCTAGGGTAAAGAGGATTTTGTTTCTCAAATCCTTGGAATGCCAAATCTGGTGGAGCATTTTAAGCATGGTCTTCAGCAGGTTCAGAAGCATTCTTTTGGGCAAGGAGAGTTACTTTTCCTCCTGCTTTCTCCACTTTCTTGATGGCGCTTTCTGAAGCCGCATCCACACTGATGCTGAGTTTCTTTTTTAAATCTCCAGTTCCGAGCAATTTCAAAATCATTTCTTTTTTCGTTACGCCCATTTTCACAAGAGCTGCAGCATCTACTTTTGCGCCATCTTCAAAGAGGCGATCCAAAAGATTCAAATTCACAGGGAAGTAAACCATTTTACTGGGGTTTTTGAAACCCTTCAGTTTAGGCATACGCATGAGCAAAGGCATTTGCCCTCCTTCAAACCCAATACGCACTTTACCTCCAGTACGAGCCTTTTGACCTTTAATACCCTTTCCGGCATAGGTTCCATGACTTCCACCACGACCAAGACGTTTGCGATCCTTACGGGTTCCAGGGTTGGGTTTTAGTGTGTGTTGCTTCATGGTTTAATTATTCAGTTTTTTTTGAAGTGGCTTTCTTAGGAGCTTGGGCTTTTTTCCCTCGAGAAGGAGCATCCACCATTTCTTTCGCCTTCTTTTTAGAGATGGTTTTCACTTGTGGTGTAGCTTTGTCTTCAGTTTCGTTTTGAGACTTCTCATGATCGGTTTCAGCATCGGGTCGAGTGCGGAGTCCACGGAGAGCAGCAAAGGTTGCCTTAGTGGTGTTCAGACGGTTGTTTGAACCCAAAGACTTAGAAAGAACATTGCGTACTCCAGCGAGATCGAGCATTTTGCGAACTGCTCCTCCTGCAATGATACCAGTACCTTCTCCAGCTGGCTTTAGGAAGACGATAGCAGCCTTGAACTTGCGTTGAATGCTGTGTGGAATGCTTCCCTTGTAAAGAGGCACCCGAATCAAATCTTTCTTAGCTTTAGAAACAGCCTTTTGAATGGCCATTTGTACTTCTGTTGACTTACCAATTCCATATCCCACTTTTCCTTTTCGATCACCAATAACAACAGTGGCTCGGAAACGAAGACGTCGTCCTCCCTTCACCACACGAGTTACACGATCCACTTGGATCACTTCTTCGTTGAACTCTTTGGGCTCGCGTTGATTTCGTGAATTTTTGCGTTCTGGCTTTGCCATAATCAGAGGGAAGGGTTACTAGAATTGAAGACCGGCTTCGCGGGCACCCTCAGCAAGGGCTTTTACACGACCGTGATATTTATAACCGTTTCGGTCGAAGACACAAGTCTCCACACCGGCTTTCTTTGCTTTTTCTGCAAGGTCTTTGCCTACAGCGGTGGCACGTTCCATCTTAGTACCGCTCTTGGCTTTCATGTCATGAGCAGAAGCTAAGGTTACGCCTTTCTTGTCATCCACGATTTGAGCATGAATGAAACGGAGACTTCGGAACACCACCAAACGAGGTCGCTCCTCGTTGGCTAGGGCACGAGCCCTAGAACGAGCATGTCGTCTTTCTCTTTGAGCGGTTTTGTTCACTGCAATTTTCATTGGAACTTAGAGATTAATTAAGCCTTAGCGGCGGTCTTACCAGCCTTGCGCTTGATGCGCTCTTCTTCATACTTCACTCCCTTACCCTTGTAAGGTTCCGGCTTGCGGAAGGAGCGAATTTCAGCGGCCACTTGACCTACTTGCTGTTTATCGATTCCTGTAATAACAATGACGTTCTTCTTTTCTTCATCCATTTTGATGGCAATCCCAGCAGGGAATGGATATTCCACAGGGTGAGAATAACCAAGGCTGAGTACCAATTTATTTCCTTGTACTTGAGCACGGTAACCCACTCCATTGATTTCAAGACGACGAACGTAACCTTCTGTTACGCCAGTAATCATGTTTTGAATCAAGGTGCGAACAAGGCCATGCATCGCTTTTTCCTTTAGACCTTCGCCCTGGCGAACAATCACCACTTCACCTTCATTGATCTGAACGGTGACAATGTCCGTAGAAGGGTAGCGGAGTTCGCCCTTAGGCCCCTTCACTACAATCATATTTCCTTCACGGCTAATAGTTACGCCTGCGGGGATAACAACGGGTTTTTTTCCAATTCGTGACATAGTATTTAGTAAACTTCACAGATGTATTCACCACCCAATTTGGCTTTGCGAGCGGCTTCACCACTCATGATGCCTTTGGGAGTTGAGAGAACCGCGAGACCAAGTCCTTCAAGAACTCGAGGAATTTCACGGAACTTTAGGTAATTGCGTTGCCCAGGTTTGCTCATGCTCTTCAAATGGATGTCAGTCCGGCTAGGATCTAGATCGATTTGAATCATCTTTGTTACACCTTCACCAGCGACACTGAAGCCCTGAATGTATTGCTCTTCTTTGAGCAACTTGCAGATAGCCTCTTTCATCTTGGAGTAAGGCACATTCACCATTTCTTTTCGAGCGCGTGCAGCGTTTCGAATGCGAGTGAACAAATCGGAAATTGGATCGGTAGTGATCATTGTTTTTCTACTGTTACCAGGATGATTTTTTAACGCCCATCAAGTCGCCTTTACGAGCAAACTCTCGGAAGCAAATACGACAGAGGTCAAATTTGCGCATGTATCCGCGAGGTCGACCGCAACGGCTGCAGCGGTTGTATGTGCGAACCGCTTGACCAGGTTTGGGGTCCAAACCGAGCCCGAGACGGTGCAATACAGCACGCTTTTGCTTCTTAGACTTGACGATGATGGAAGTTTTAGCCATTGGGCTGTTTACGTTAGAGTTAAGCGTTCACTGAATCTTTGAAGGGGAAGCCAAGACCCTTGAGGAGCACGTAAGCTTCACGGTTGTTCTTGGCCGTTGTACAGATGTTGATTTGCATTCCATGTACACGGTTCAGATTTTCCACATTATTAGAAGTGGGGAAGATGCTGGAATCTTTGAGACCCAAACAGTAGTTTCCTTGCCCATCCAAACCTTTGACAGTGATTCCTTGGAAGTCACGTACGCGGGGCAGAGCCACGTTTACAAGACGTTCTACGAAATCATACATGCGGTTTCCACGGAGGGTGACCAAGAGGCCAACAGGCAAACCTTCACGGAGTTTGAAGTTAGAGATGGCCTTTCGAGCCTTGCGTACAGAAGGCTTTTGACCAGTCAAACCTCTCAAACTTTCTTCGATGGCACTGTAGTCTTTATTTCCACCAGTGACCATACTTCCAATACCTACACTCACGCTAACCTTAAGCAATTTAGGGAGAGCGTTTTTGTTGTCATGTCCCAGTTCTTTTTTGAGCTCTGGGAGCACGGCCTTTTCGTATTTTTCTTTTATTCCTGTAGTCTTCATTTGAATTAGAGTGTGCTGTTACTATTTTTAGCAATACGTTGCTTTGTACCTTTGCTGTCGATGGTGTAACCAATGCGGCTTCGCTTCTTGGTCTTTGGATCGATAAGCATCACATTTGACGCATGGATAGGAGCTTCAAACTGAACGATTTGACCCGCTCGGTTTGTAGTCTTGCGGACGTGACGAGAAACCTTGTTCACATCCTCCACAACGACACGTTCACTCTTGCTGTTCACACGGAGGACTTTCCCAGTCTTTCCTTTGTGCTTTCCAGCAATCACCACGACATTGTCTCCTGCTTTGATTTTCATTGTTTAAAGTACTTCAGGTGCTAAAGAGATGATCTTTTGGTAACCCTTCTCACGAAGTTCGCGAGCAACGGGACCAAACACACGTGTTCCACGAGGTTGGCCATCCTTACCCACAATCACCACAGCATTTTCGTCGAAACGAATGGTGCTGCCGTCCTTGCGGCGAAGATTATTGGCCATGCGCACAATTACGGCGCGCTGAACTGTTTTCTTTTTAACAGCCCCCTTGGTAGAAGCTTTTTTCACGCTCACTACGATTTCATCACCAATGTAGGCATAGCGACGCTTGGAACCCCCGAGCACCTTGATGCACATGACTTCCTTGGCTCCGCTGTTGTCAGCGACAGTGAGAATGGTTTGTACTTGAATCATTGTATATTACTTTGTCTTAGGTTCTTCTGTAGTCCAGCGTTTGAGCTTGGAGAGGGGACGGGTTTCGTAGATCGTTACTTCATCACCAACCTTGAACTGCTCCTTTTCATCGTGAGCATGGAACTTGCTGGTTACGAGGTAACGCTTCTTGTACTTCGCATGTTGCTTGTACGTATCCACTGCAACGACAATGGTCTTTGCGCCGGATTTGGAAACGACATTTCCTTTTTTGCTACGCATTGTGTTCTTGTCGGTTAAGAGTGAGGATACGAGCAACTTGTTGCTTGAGTTTCTTCAACTGGTCAGATTTTTTATCACTTCTAGCTTGGATTTGCAATGTCAGATGAGCTTGTTCTCTTCGAGTTCCCTCAAGGAGTTTCAAGCGATCTTCTTTGCTCATCTTTTTGAGCTCTTCGATTGTGTGCAATTTTACAGACGCCATATTAATCGTTGGCAGTTACAAATTTAGTCTTGATGGGGAGCTTGCTGGCAGCGCGGCTCAAAGCCTCACGAGCCAATGCTTCATCCACTCCATCCATTTCAAACAGAATGAATCCAGGCTTCACAACAGCGGCATAGCGTTCCACGTTACCTTTACCAGATCCCATTGGAACTTCTGCAGCTTTTTGAGTGATAGGCTTTTGAGGAAACACACGAACCCAGATCTTTCCTCCACGTTTCACGTGACGGGTCATCGCACGACGAGCAGCTTCGATCTGACGAGAAGTCAATTCTTCTGTGCTCATAGCTTTGAGACCATAAGTTCCGAAGGCCATGCGGCTTCCTCCCTTGGTCATTCCAGCGAACCCTCCACGGAGGCGGTGCCATTTTCGATATTTGACTTTCTTAGGTAGAAACATGTCCTTTACTTGTTAAAAACGAGACCTCGGTTGATCCATACCTTTACTCCGATAACTCCGTAGGTGGTCTTAGCCTCTCCTACAAAGTAGTCGATGTCGGCACGGAAGGTGTGCAAGGGGATCTGTCCTTCAGAGTAGAATTCGTTTCGAGCAATTTCCACTCCGTTGAGACGGCCACCCACACGGATCTTAACTCCCTTGGCTCCAGACTCGATCGCCTTCTTCACAGCCATCTTAGCTGCACGGCGGTAGGAAACACGGCGCTCGATCTGCATGGCTACGTTTTCAGCAACCAAGCGAGCATCAAGCTCAGGTTTCTTCACCTCAATCACATTGAGAGTGAATTTGTGTCCAAAGGTTTTTTCAAGGGTCTCCTTCAATCCTTCCACTCCTGCACCTTGGCGGCCAATGATGACGCCAGGCTTGGCAGAGTGGATGTTCAAAGTAATGTCTTTTGCGTTACGTTGCAATTCCACTTTAGATACAGCTCCATCTTTTAATTGTTCGAATACTGCATCACGAATCTTCAAATCCTCAGAAAGTACCTTTCCGTAATTTCGCTTGTTTGCATACCAGCTGGAATCCCAAGAGCGGATGATTCCGGTACGCATTCCGACAGGGTTCGTTTTACTTCCCATTATTCAGCTTTAGGTTTAGAGGATGAAGAGGCTTTTTTAGAGGCCTTAGGAGCCGCAGGCACCATCACGTCCACAGTGACTGTGATGTGGGAGTTACGCTTCAAGATGGCGTAAGAACGACCACGAGACACAGGTTGGGAACGTTTGTAGGTAGGAGCCTTCGTAACAACGATCTCTTTCACATAGAGTTTTTTTCGGTCTTGCTTGAAGTTCGTTTCAGCATTCGCAGCTGCAGATTGAATCACCTTGTAAAGAATGTCTGCACCCTTCTTTGGAGTGAACTTGAGCTGATCCAAGGCTTCTTTTACCATGGCACCACGCACCAGTCCTGCTACAAGGGCAGCTTTCTTAGGGGAGATCCGGGCATTTCTCAGAATGGCTTTCATGCTTTAACTGTTTAAGCGGCTGTTTCGGTAACTTTCTTAGTGGGGTGACCACGGAACTTGCGAGTTGGAGCAAATTCTCCGAGGCGATGACCCACCATGGCTTCTGTCACAAAGACAGGAGTGTGTTCCTTTCCATTGTGTACCGCGAAGGTAAATCCAACGAATTCAGGAGCAATTTGAGAGCTGCGTGCCCAAGTCTTGATCACTTTCTTGTTCGCTCCGCCCATAGCTTGCACCTTTTTAAGGAGCTTAGCATCGACGTACGGACCTTTGTATCCACTTCGAGACATAGTTTAGTCATTAAGTTTAGCGAGCATTTTACCCTTGCGAGTCTTCACAATCCAGCGGTTGGTGTACTTGCGCTTGCGGGTTTTAACACCGAGAGCGGGAAGTCCCCAAGGAGTCTTAGGATAGGTCAACCCAATTGGGTTTCGTCCTTCTCCTCCTCCATGTGGATGGTCGCAAGGATTCATGGCTTTACCACGAACTTCAGGGCGCTTGCCTTTCCAACGTTTTCGGCCAGCCTTTCCAATGACTACTTGATTGTGTTCAAGGTTGGAAACACGACCGACTGTTGCATAACAGGTCTTGGGCACAAAGCGCACTTCTCCAGAAGGAAGTTGTACTTGAGCGTACTCTCCATCCAGGGAAACAAGTTTTGCAGCCCCTCCAGCAGTTTTTACCAACTGACCTCCTCCAACGAGGCTGGTTTGAATGTTGTAGATGTCGAAACCTACTGGAATGTTTTCAAGGTGCATGCGATTTCCACGACGAGCACGAGCACGGGGAGCGGTGAGTAAAACATCGCCTACTTGCATGCCATCGGCAGCCAAGATGTAGCGGTACTCTCCATCCTTGTAACACACGAGAGCCAAGAAAGCGCTGCGGTTAGGATCGTACTCAATGGACTTTACTGTAGCAGGAATATTCAACTTGTCGCTTTGTTTGAAGTCGACAACGCGAAGCTTGCGCTTCACACCTCCGCCACGGTGTCGAACCGTGATGGTTCCACCACTACGACCCGCTTGTTGCTTTTGAGCTCGAAGCAAGGCTTTGTGAGGGGTCGACGTGGTGAGCTCCTCATAGGTGAGGGCGCTCATTTCACGGCGGCCAGGGGTTGTTCCTTTAATTTTACGGATAGGCATTTCTAGTTCTTAGCTGTTTTGAGTTTGTTGATATCGAGCTTCTCACCCGCTTTAAGGGTGACAATGGCACGGTGGCTAGCTTCGCGCTTCTCTAGAAGGCGGCGTCCACGTCCCATGCGGTACTTCGCAAGTCCTCGGAGGATGTTCACTTTGTCCACTTGAACTCCGTAGAGTCCGCTGAGGGCTTGTTTTACATCGATCTTGGTCGCGTCCTCATGAACGAGGAAGGTGTACTTTCCAGCACTTTCGCCAGAAACACTTTTCTCAGTAAGGACAGGCTTAACGATGACTTGTGCGATATTCATAACTATTTTGTGTAAGTGGATTCAAGGTCGTTCAGCGCGGATTGTGTGAAGAGCACGTTGTCATATTTGAGGAGATCTTCGGGATTGAGGTATTGGCTCTTGATAGTCTTTGACTTAGCAAAGTTTCGTGAAGAGAGTTGTAAAGCGGTTTCGCTAGGACTGCTGATCACGAGTACATTGCGATTCACAGGTAGAGTTTGAATCAACTTAGCGAAGGTTTTTGTCTCAGGCTTGTCGAGTTCAAATTTGTCCAGAGCGAGCACTTTTCCTTCTTTAGCCTTAGCGCTCAAGATGGAGAAGAGAGCCTTGCGACGCATCTTCTTTGGCATCATGATGCTGAAGTTTTGCCAACGGTTTGGTCCAAAGGCTACAGCTCCACCCTTCATATGGATATTGCGTGTAGAACCTTGACGAGCATTTCCAGTTCCTTTTTGTCGGTATGGTTTGCGCCCTCCACCTCGTACTTCAGAGCGAGTCTTGGTATGAGCGATAGGCATGCGGGCATTGGCCTGTTGAAACACGAGATAGCTGTGAATCAAGGCCTCGCTCGCCTCCACCTCAAAGAGGGTCTTGCTGAGCGTTACTTCGCCCTTCTGCTTTCCGTTCTGGTCAAAGAGAGGTGCTTTCATTATTTCTTTCGAATGATTACAAGTGATCCAATAGATCCGGCCACAGGGCCTTTGATTCCGAGAAGATTTTTTTCGCGATCCAGGTAAACAACTTTCGCGTTGGAAAGAGTTACAGTGTCTGTTCCCATGCGTCCAGCCATTTTCTTTCCTTTGTGAACGCGAGCAGGCTTGGAATTCGCACCAACGGAACCAGGTTCACGGTGGTGGTGAGATCCATGAGTCTCAGGTCCTCCAGCGAAGTGGTAACGTTTTACAACCCCTTGGAAACCCTTACCCTTAGACACACTGGTCACTTTCACCTCTTCTCCATCAGAGAAGATGTCGACAGCGACGTTAGATCCAATTGTCAAAGGTTCTTGCCCCTCGGGAATTCTGAATTCTCGCAGGTGGCGGAACTTTCGGTTCTTGCTCGGTTTTTTGATTGCGTCGAATCCAAGGATTAACGCCGGATATCCATCTTTTTCAGGAGTCTTTACCTGAACAACCGTGTTGGGTTGACATTGAACTACTGTGAGAGGGATCACGCGACCGTCATCTTGGAGGATGCGAGTCATACCGATTTTTTTGCCGAGAATTCCTGGCATAGTCTTCAGAGTTAGAGCTTGAAGCCTTTGGTCTTAATGATTTCCCGCGAACGGGAGCCTGGGGCTTGCTGTCTAAATAAATGCCCGCAGATTCTAATGAAGGGTCAGTGCGAAGTCAATAGCTTTTTGGCTTACTCAACGATCATCTTGATCTCAATGTCTACTCCAGAAGGAAGAGACAGGTTGGAGAGCTCTTCAATGGTTGCAGAAGTGGATTCCACGATGTCGATCATACGAACGTGAGTTCGCATTTCGTATTGTTCACGTGCGTTCTTATGAACGAAGGTGGACTTGAGTACAGTGAATTTTTCGATCTTGGTTGGCAGAGGAATGGGTCCAACTACGATGGCACCGCTCTTTTCAGCAGTTTCAATGATGAGTCGGCAGGCATCGTCGATGACTTTGTGGTCGAAGGCTTTTACCTTGATACGGATCTTTTGCTTTGCAGCCATGGAACGGGGGTTATTGGATTTAAAAAAACCGTGAAACATCACGGTAGGAAAGGGCCACGGAGGCCAAATGCATCGTGATGTCCCGCCAGTTGCCCAGAAGGGCAGGGTGGCGAGGCAGTGCTGAAAAACTCAGACTGCGATTTTGTAGAGTCTTTTTACTGGATGTGGAGAGAGCTGTCAATGCCTCTGATCCCAAAAGCGCTCATTGTAAAGCGTCATCTCTACTACAATCAATTGGATGCAAAAAATACGGTGCGCCGGTTGGAAAATTGGTGTCATGAACATCCTTGTCTAGAGTTATTGCTGCTTGGGGTGAGCATCCATCGACCCCGCAAACATATAGATTCATTGCTTGTGCTTCTGCAGTTACACATTCGTCCACATATGAGATGGTGCTCGCATCCGGCAGCTCAAAAACAAAAGATACATCGGCACCTACTGGAACGGTGGAGGCGGTTCTTGCTCCAGGAGCATAGTTGTATGCAGTGCAAGTAACATAGCCAAAGCCGTTAGCAACTTCTGCAGGCATCTCTACTCTTTGCAGGTCGGGTGATATTGGGGTGGTGTTTATGTCTGAATGGAACATTATGACTGGAAGGCCCAATCTAATAATTTGTTCCCTTGTTCTACAATCATTTCCAGTAAGTCCGCTGTCTATTCCTGACGACCTTCCGTCCGTGTCTGTTGGTGTGGTTGGGACATCTTTTGGGCCCCCAGAACAGTCGCCGCAGCCAACACTAAGCGCAAGAGGTACAACTTTTGTGAGAAAATTTTTATACTCCATATGTTTATGCTTTTACTCGATTTATGAATGATTGTCAAGCATATACTTGCATATTTATAAAAAATATGGTATTATAAAAAGATTGCTTCTTAACCCATATACACATGCAATCGGCAAACACACACAAAAAAACCAAACTCTACCTTGGGATTGGCCTTTCCGTTACAGTTCTCATGCTGCTCCTAGCTGCCTTTTTGGGAGGAGGAGAGGCCTTACAAGGGAAGT
>CAYLWB010000026.1:0-3878 GCA_964387375.1 uncultured Candidatus Peribacteria bacterium
TTAAAAGACCTTCTCCAATGGAAGATCTTTTAATTGGGTGCATCGGCGGTAGCAGTCGGGCGGCCCTGAGGCTTTTTAAAAATGTTTGCCCCGTACCAAAGCCGATGTGCTCAGCCTAACAAAGCAAACTTTAAAAAAGCTGAATTTTTCCTGACAAAAAACCTGAACTTTTCTACTCCTCCTCCAGAGCTCCGGGCACCACAGTATCCTGCACATCAGGGAACCCCCCGTAAATATCCACAGTGAATTCCGTCACGTACTTTGAATCTGCAGTTTGCAACGTAAAACTTGTTTCTGCTTCGGTCCAAGTACAATCCACATTGAAACAAATCTCTCCATCAGGTGGAAAGTAGAAAATTTCCACATCATTGGGGGTATTTACGTTGTCCTGAAAAGTCAAACTTTCAAGTGCCGTTTCAGTGGGTGTGCCTGCATCATCCACAGTTGCATAGAGGGTTGCTCCCGTAGATTCCAGATGGAAACGGTAAAATAGCGTCGTGTTCCCTTCCACCAAAATGTTTGAAAGAGCGAGGCTGCGTGCTTTTTGGAGCAAGGCAACCAACTTTGTTTGGTCGTCACGAAAGGCTGCACGTTCACGCAAATTTCGCATAGAAAATGCCAAACTCACCGACAGAATTGCCGTCATAGAAATGACGATCATGGTTTCGGCGAAGGTAAAGGCGGGGCGTTTCATGAGTCCATTCTAACACAGCCCTTTTCACGCCTCCAGGAGCAACGTATTATACTCATATGTTCCACGCCACACTTAAAGTCCGCGCTGCTGAATCTTTAATCGAGACTTTGGTTGCCATAACGGTGATTGCCATCACGACTACGGCGGCTCTTTCCTTGATTCGCAATTCTTTGGTCGGCAACGAAGTGATCGGGGAAAAGCTCATCGCTCTCAACTTGGCTGAAGAAACTCTCGAAGCTGTACGCAACATCCGTGACACCAATGCTCTACGTTTTTCTGGCGACTTGGACGAATGTTGGAACGTGATCAACGTGGATGACATTGCGGATTGCAGCACCCCTGAAAATAAAATCCAAGAAGGAGTTAGTTACGCTTTGGAACGAGTTTTCGTGGGAAGCATGCCTTTCTCCTGGACACTCAACGAAGTCATCGATCCCGACGAAGACGGATGGATGGATGTATTCACCTATACGATAGATTTGGATCAAGATGGAAGCGAAGAATTCATGAAAATTTATGCCCAAAGTGGACTTTCTGTCCCGGGGCTTACTCTTGTACGAGAACGTGCCTTCAAACGCATTCTCACAATAGAAGAATGGACCGATCGAGATGCCTTTGATGCCACAGTGACCGTGGAATGGGAAGTCGGTGGAAACCTCAAGTCTCTTTCTTTAACTCGAACCATTGCGAAGATTCACTAAAGCACCAGCCGTTTCCTTTGCGGAAATGATTGTTACTCTCACCATTTTCTCCATCATTTCGATGGTGGCCGTGAGTGTGGTTGCGAATTCTTTGAAGAGTGCGCGTAAAATCCAAGCTCAGGCATTTTTGTACACGGAAGCCCAAGCGCTCATGGATAAAATGGCCCGAGAAGTTGAGAACAGTGCTCTCGATTATGAGGCTTATTTTTCTATGGATGTGCTGGATCAAAGTTGGGAAACTCCAAGCTACGGACAGTACGCTCAATCTTTCTACAACCCAGGCAGCGGCGGCCCTTTTAACGAAGGTCCGTACGAAGATGTGGGTGGATATGGAGTGTATTGTGAAGACGGGGTGAACGTTTACCCCACCGGTGCTGACCCTGAAACAGGTGAAATCAATGGAGGAACCTGTTTTGACGATGATCCTCCTAGAGATGCTTTTGATCAAAACACAGGCACCCATCCCTTTGATGGAATAGATGCGTTTGGCTACCCCAGCGACGATTCCTTTGGGATGAACGCCCGCTGCGATGCTGGTAGCACATGTGGAAGCGTGATTTACAATGTTGCAGACGCCCTGATTCTTATCAATAGCGCTGGTGATGAACGGAGCATTTATACGCGCAGAGATCTGGAAGGAAATGCCTGCACCTGGAATCCTGCTAACAACGGCGATTGCTTGCTCGTCAAGTTGGCAATGAAAGGCAATGACACGACTAGCGATGGCATTGTGGATAGCTGGACCTGTCAAAATAATTTTGTTTGCGAAGATCCTGCTCTGCCCCTGCTCAGCGACTTTAAGGCCATGAATCCTTCCGCCCTCGATGTGGAGGAATTTTATGTCTACTTGGTTCCCACGGAAGACCCTTACCGGGCCTTTGCGGAAGAGGATGCTCAAGTGCAACCCCAGGTGACTTTGCTGCTCACGGTGACTTTGAGTGAAGGGTATGGAGCAAACTTGCTGGGCAATCCTCCCACCATCACTTTGCAACGCACGGTATCTACTGGTGTGTATTCAGAAATTAAAACTTATGAACCTTAAAAAAGACGCCTACTCTCTGGTTTTTGCCTTCGTGATGATGACCACAGTCCTGATTGTGGCCAGCACCACCGTACAAAACACGCGTGAAAAAATCCGCTTTTTCCGTGAGCTCGAAAGCAGCGCCCAAGCTCGCCTTGCGGCTGAGTCCGCCACCGAACTCGCCCTGCAGGACATTGCGGACAAGGGGGCCGGCTTCGAACAGGATGGCACGGACATTTTTGGCGCCGATTGCGAGGAAGCCACTCTTGCGCAGGCCACTCCCAACTGCGAAACCCGCGGAAATTACACCATCCATGCCACGGCCGATGTGAACGAAACGATGGCTGGAATCAACGATTATTTCTACGCACCCATTCCCAACACTGGCACGGCAGCCCCCAAAGATTTGTGTTCCATCATGGACTCCAACCACGACCCCGCCCATGTGTGCAACTGGAATAAACTCCCCTATGGACGCAGCATCACCCTCCCCCTTTACAGCACCGCAGCCGATGGCGCCTTGCTGAACCCACTAGATCTGGGTTTTGAGGATCATGACTGGTTCCTTCTTGTGCGCACCCCCTGCGCCGATGGCGGAATTGAGATGGACTGCGATCGCTATGTCCTCGATGCAGGCTCATCCTACGCAACCGACGACTCCATCATCCTCTGGCAGCTGATTGGCACCCGCGCAGATGGAACTAGAGAGGTGATGGTGCCGAATGATGAGACTAGAAGATTAATTGGTATAGAAAGCCGTAACATGGCTTATAATACAGAAATTTATGAGGATTTAATCAATGGGGAGTCTGGCAGCACACATTTTGACTCTGCCCCCGATCACACCGTTCTACGCACAGACAATGAAAACACCAGTAGTCCTTACCACGCCCTTTACCAAATGATGGTGGATCAGAGTTTCGTGAAACTTGAATTGCAGCTCGATGTGATTTCCCCTCTTTTGGAAGCCTCTACGGGAGTAACGGTACCTTATCTAGAATGGCAGTTTGTCAGTTCAAGTGAAATTCCTTTTGCTGACACTAAATCTGTTTTGGTTGGAGAGGGCTACCATGATGCTGCCTCTGGAACCTATTATTTCCCCAGCATCATTTTTAAAAACTCTACCGAGGAAAGCGTAAGCACCTACACCCTTGGGAATTAGCTGTCTACAGTGTCAAGACAAAAGAGCTCTGGATCTTGACTTTTCAGGGGTCTTATGTAATATTAGGTCACTAATTTTACCTGCCTGTAAATGAGCACAAGAGATCGCACTTTTGGAGAGCGCTTCAAAGAGGGCGCAAGTCTTATGGCTCAACGTGGTGTTGAGGCTGTTCGAAACGCCGCTGGAAAGGTTGGGGAACTCATTGGACAGTACAAAGGCCGAATGGCCGCTGTTCTTGCTGGAGTTTTGGGGACGACCAGTCCTGCTTTAGCTAAAGATTGGGGTGCTGCACAGCCTGTA
>CAYLWB010000026.1:3978-12169 GCA_964387375.1 uncultured Candidatus Peribacteria bacterium
CCGATGCCGATGGCTTCCCTGACACTGCAGACCAATGTCCTGCAACCCCTGTGGGTGGCGTGGGCGTAGATGCTGTGGGTTGTACTGATTTGGATCGAGACGGCCACAGTGTAGAGCTTGGTGCTGATTGTGATGATACACAAGCAGACGCTCACCCTGGAGCAGCAGACCCAGAAAATGATGGCAGAGATCAAGATTGTAATGACACTTTCCCAAGAGCTTCTCGCGCTTTAGTAAACGGACAGGATTTACATGGAACTAGTTTTTTGAATCCACGAATTGTAGCTGCAGGAGCAGTGAATATTGAGGGTGAAGCAACAGATGATGTGGGTGCGACTATTGTTTGGGAGTTGACCGACCTAGACAGTGGCGTGGTGACTCGTCATGAGACTCCATCCTTCAGCTTTGACGTTCGGCCACCTGCTGGAACAGTAAAGAAGTTTTCGGCTCGTTGTATCTTAGATGACAGTCATCCAGGTGCAAACAATGGCCCACGTCCAGTTATTGATGACACGCATTATTTTGAGGTTCAAGGCCCTACAGTACAAGCAGATGAACCTACCTTGGATGACCTCTCTGGCCCCCTTCAAGGGACATTTACTGACGCTTCTGGTGGAACGGTAACTGGTGAAGGTGAAGTCACTATGGAAGGCCCAGATGCACAAATTGGCGAGGATGGCTACATCAATGTGGATGGCCTCCCTGTGTCTGTTGATGTGCCTGCTGCGGGTGTATTCCTGGATTGTATTGCGGCGAATCCTGCAGATTGTGTGGCCGAAGTGGAGAGCGTAGTCCTGGGTATTTTAGAAGGTGGCGGGCTGGAGCAAGCGCGCATGTCTAGCGATATTGCTCGTTTCAAGCAGTACTTGGATGATGTTAACGCCGCTAAAATCAATATCGTTAAAGGAGAATGGCGCATGGTGGGTACCGCTGGAGATTTGGAACTCACTCTTACAGCAGGAGATCAAATCCTTGCCTCTGACAACAAAGACAGCAGTGGCTACAAAGACCCTTTAAATCCTGGTGTTCAATCTGTAGATGGTGGTAAAGATGGTGAAGTACAAACCCCTGAAGAAGGTTGTGACGGTTGTGCGACAGGTCACCCTTTGAGATTTAGCTTAATGCTTCCTGCTGCAGCTCTTGCTCTTCTGCGACGCAGAACACCAAAGACACCTACGAAACGGGCTGCTTAGAAGTGTGGTTTTTGCCCGCTGTTTATGCTATAATGATCAGATTGATTTAATCTGACGGCTTTGAGAAACGGGAACAAAATCATTGCTGGCCTCGGGATAGCTATTACAGGTTTGCTTGCCGCCTGGCTTCTTAGGGAAATCGACCTCTTCGAAAAAATCCAACTGAATCTCTCGCATGCTCTCTATAAAGAACGCCCTGTTCATGAGGATATTTTGATCGTCGCCATCGATGATGCCAGCCTAGCCTCCGAAAGCTTAGGGGGGTTAGGAGCTATTAAGAATTGGACTCGAAAAACATATGCAGAAGCGGTTGAAAATATTGAAGAAGGTTCTCCTACTGTCGTGATGCTAGACATCCTCTTCAGTTCTGCTTCGGATGGCCTTTCTGGGGAGGAAATTTTAGAAACAGCCAAAGAGTATCCTTATGTACAAGATTTTGCAGGAGAAGTGCTCCGCTACCTAGACAGCCCTCATCCACAAGATGAAGCACTGACAAAGGTTTTCTCCCAACATGAGAATATTTATCTCTTAAAAAATCCTGCAGGCGAGGTCCATTTCAACGGAACTTCTTTCGAATATCCTGCGCAAGTTCTCCCCTTTCAGACCTTTCAAGAGCTGACTCATCAGGGGTTCACCAACACCATCACTTCCGAAGATTCTACCAACCTCAGCACCATTTACAGCATTCCGACTCTGTTGAAAGTCGCTGGTGTGGAAGAGGAGCACATGGACTTGAAATTGGCTCGGACCTATTTGAAACAAGAGACTGCTTTTGAAATTCCAACTGAACAGGGACAAATGCTCATCAACTACGCGCAGAAGCCTTATGGATTCCCATCGGTTTCGTTTGCGGATGTGGTGAATGGAAAAATTGATCCAAAGCAGTTTGAAGGCAAAATTGTTCTGGTGGGTGCCACCGCCTCCATTCTGCAAGATCGCCACTTCACTCCGATCGATGCCTTGGTCCCCATGCCTGGAATTGAGATTCATGCCAACGCCATTCAAACCCTTTTGGAAGGAGCTTACTTGCAGAACCAGAGCACCGCTTCCTTTTTGTTGGTGACGGCACTCCTCCTCTTTGGAGTGGCAGGATTTTTGATGCTGCCTGTGATTCCAGGGGCGCTGCTTCTGCTCGCGGAACTCGTGGCCTTTCCTTTTTATGCACAATGGAGCTTCAACCGAGGCGTAGTGCCGGATCTAATTTGGCCCGTTTTCGCATTGACTCTCGCTTATTTTGCTAGCTTGGCCTATCGCAACTTTGCTGAGTTCCGAGAAAAGCGCAAACTCAAAAGCGCGTTCTCGCATTACGTGTCGCCGGACCTTGTGGAACAGATCAGTCAAAACCCACAAGAACTTAAATTGGGGGGCGACCGACGCGAAATCACGGCGTTATTCCTAGACATTGAAAACTTCACCACTTTAAGTGAAAAATTGGAACCTCAAGAGGTTGTACGCATCATCAATCATACCTTCGACGGGCTAGCCAACGTGATCATGGCGCACGAAGGGACTGTGGATAAGTTTGAAGGGGATGCGATCATGGCTCTGTTTGGAGCTCCTCTACCCAATCCAGACCATGCTCAAAAAGCTTGTGAAGCCGCCCTGGAACTCCAGGAGAAAATGCAAAGCTTGAATGCAGAAACTGGGCACAATTTAAAAATTCGTGTGGGCTTGGCAACAGGCGAAGCAATCGTTGGGAATATGGGCTCTGAAAGCCGTTTCGACTACACCGCAATGGGCGACACTGTGAACACGGCCTCCCGTTTGGAAGGAGGAAACAAGTTCTACGGAACGCGCATTTTGGTGACGGCTCAAACCATGGAAGCCACCAAGGATGTTTTAAGCTTTCGACCAATTGATCGCGTGCGTTTCAAAGGAAAAGATCAAGCCGTGGACATTTATGAAGTACTCGGTCACAAGGAAAATCTAAGTCCAGAAGGCGCAGCTTTTCTGGGAGAATGGAGCGCGGCATTAGAAAGCTATCGAATGCAAAGTTGGTCTGAAGCAAGCCAAAAGTTCCACGCCATCCTGGAAAAACTACCGGAAGACGGCCCAACAAAAACCTACCTTGAACGCATTGAGAAACTACAGGAAAATCCCATAGCAAACTGGGATGGTAGCTGGACCTTCGATCAGAAGTGAGCTTGACGAGTAAAAGCCAAGCTTTTAGAGTCAGTCCATCCTAATTTTTTACTATGAACTCTTCTCAAAAAAGTTTTCTCGGTCTGAGTCTTTCTGCTGTTCTGCTCACCGCTTGCTCCTTTGGTGGGAACCTTGAACAAGGTGAATTGGTGAGTGGCGACGCTATCGCAACTGAAGCCAATGATGGAAAGCGCATTGCAGTTGAAGGATATCCTTATATTGCAGGCGACGTTACTCTTGATGGCACCACCAGCATCGACATCTACACAGAACCTGCTGGAGAAGGCGAATGGCTCATTGCTTTGCCTATTTTCTATGGAGAAGAAGGCAGCAAAAACACTTTCTACATCCCTGATGAATTCAGCGATGAGGATGTGGTTCTTTACGACAACGAAGGAAACGCAATTGCCTACGACGAAGCAGCCATGTTCTCTTTCAACTACAACTTGGGAACAAACTACGGAAGCAAGGTACGTATTGACCTCGCTGAGTAAGTTCTAGCGAAAATTTGCCGGAGCAATCAAAAGAACCAACTCTCCTTTAGGAGGGTTGGTTTTGCAATGGGCATGAATTTCTCCTAAGGGCCCACGCAAAAATTCCTCGTGCAGTTTGGTAAGTTCTCGAGCCAAAACAACAATACGGTCTTCGCCGAGCACTTGGAGCATTTGGTCGAGAGCTTTTTGAATACGGTGTGGAGATTCATAAAGCACAACCGTGCGTTCTTCTTCACGAATAGATTCGAAGAGCGTTTGACGACCTTTTTTTGCTGGAATAAATCCCAAATACACAAACTGGTTCATGGGCAGTCCGCTGGCCATGAGTGCAGTCAAAAAGGCAGCAGGGCCAGGAATGGGCACCACGTGCACCCCACTCTGGAGGGCAGCTTGTACCAAAACCCAGGCAGGATCAGAGATCCCAGGTGTACCCGCATCTGAGATGAGCGCCATGTCCTTGCCATTCAAAAGCTGCTTCACCAAGGCATCCACCTTGGCTTCCGATGTATGGGCGTGGAAGCTAGTGAGAGGCGTATCAATATCATAATGGTCGAGGAGTTTTTTTGAGTGGCGAGTGTCTTCAGCAGCAATGGTATGCACTCCACGTAAAATCTCCACAGCGCGGTGAGTGAAGTCACCCAGATTTCCGATTGGAGTGGCTACGAGGTAGAGAGTCATTGTTTCCAAGGGTTAGAAGAGGGTGTGATGAATGGCTTTCGTAAATACGTCACTTCAACCACTTCTTGTCGAGTCCATGCATTGAGGCCGTTGGTTTGCAGGGCTTCACCAAGGCTTTGGAGTTCATGGCTTTCAAGCGGAGTCCAACCTTTTTCGTGAGCGATGGAATGCAATTCTTTACTTAGGGTCTCTGGAAGTTCAGAGACAAGATGCAAGTTTCCATGGGGCAAGGACGCAAGGATTGCAGAAAGCCCCCCAATGTGGATTCGCTCCTCCCATTTGATTGCGGCGTCCAGACCACCTGCGAAGAGCACAGGCAAGACAGGATCTGCAAGAGCGGCCTTTTGTACCAGTAAATCAAAGACATCCAAACTAAAAAGTTCAGCCCCAAGGCCCTCTGCTAGGGCATTCGCAAAAACCACACCTGTGCGGGTTCCTGTAAAAGACCCGGGCCCAGAAACCACAGCAACTTGTGTGATTTCTGCTTTGTTCAATTCCAGCTCCTCCAACATTTCTTGGAGCAAAGGCACCAGATGTTCCACTTCTTTTCTCTCTGTCACCCAGCGGCGTTCCAACAAAAGCTGTCCATCTTTTAGAAGGGCCAGTTCATGAAAAACCTGTGCAGTATTTATTGCTAGAATCATAAGAGTTTTTCGACTTCTACACCAGTATAGTAGTATTTGATGATCTCTTCATAGCTTTTTCCCTGCTGAGCGAAGGCATCTGCCCCACAACCAGAAAGCCCAACTTGATGGCCAAGAGCTGTCGTTGCCTTGCAATGTGAATCAGAAACAGGAACCAGCCAAGGGGTGTCGGTCCAACCCCAAACTTCTTGAGCGCTCTTGGTTTTTCCGCCGGCAGTTTGAGTGAAGTAAGGAGTCGGGCGGTTCACCAACTTACCTTTGTAGGTCACCACCTCTCCATCAGTAGCTTCTACCATTGCTACGATCTGATCACTTCGGCTTTCAAAGCCATAGCCCAAATATTTTTGAGAAGACTCCGGAGAATCATCTAAGTGGTAAGGTTTTCCTGGGAATTTTTCAGCCGAGCTCATGTAGTAATAAGCATACGTTCGAGCAAGCACTAGAATGGTTTTGATTTTTTCAGGATGGGTGTTGTTTGAAACTTCTCCAATCCCCTTGAGGTAGTCATTGAGAGGGAGTTCGTTGATCAGGGCCATTTGACCCTCCACCATGCGCACTTCCAAACTACCCCGGAAACGATTGTCATTGAGACTGGTATTCCATGCAGGACGCTGCTCCATCGTAAGAATATTCACGATACCTTCTCCATCTGCTGGGGCCACACGCAGGGGTTTCCCGCTAGAAATTTTGTAGGTACCACCACTCACGGTAATCAGATCTTCTTCGGGTTTAAAGCGCAGCAAACTATTGGCATTAAAAGTCTTGAGAGGCACGTCCTCTTCGTAAAGTACAAAACTTTCGTTTGAGCTTATAACATGGCTGGGCACCACGTTGTCAGGTGTGAGGCGAACACGAATCGGATGCTCTTCTTCTGGGATACTGAAACCTTGCACGTCCTCCACTTTCATAGTGAGTGCGTAAGGAGACATTAGAGCTTCTGTGCCGAGCTTGGGAGTTAATTCAAAAGTGTAGGATCCAGGTTTTTCTGGTGCGGTTAGACTAAAGTAAACACGGACAGAAACACCTGGACTCACGGTACGCAATCTCATGGTTGTCTTTCCAACCAAAACCTCCTCTGGTTTTTTGATGCTAAGACTGAAAGCGTCTGTCCCCGAAGCTGTCCATTTTTTCGTTCCAGTATTTGTTATCTGCACCGAAAAAATACGCTCTTCTCCAGGCATGAAGCTTAGATCGTCGTGGTCTTTGATGACTGCATTCTCCTTAGAGCCTGTTCCACGTACAGTAATACGTCCACTGCCCTTAGAAATGGCTTCTGTTCCTTCGATATCGAGCTCAAATTCTAAACTTTTGCTGCCTCCAGAGCTGGGCCCAGTGATTTCAAAACTGAAAGTTCCCACTTCTCCCACCTTCACCTGCTTTTCTTCAAGACCAGAAAGCGTTTTGGCGTTGGTAAGTGTGGAACTGCTTTTTGGTTTAAGCGTGACTTTATTCGTCCCGCTGTTCATCCAAGGCAAATTGCCCGTATTTTCCAGATGCACAGTCACGGTGTCTTTTTGGCCCGGTTTCAGGGTGGTGGGTGCATCAATTTCTTTCACCTTGAAGGCTAAAATGGGATCTTCCACAAAGACTGCTAAATCCATGGTGTGACTGTTTTTTTCACTTCCATTGAAGATGAGCGCCATATCTCGGTTCACCAAGCCCGCTTCCCATTTGGAACTCACAGTGAAACTAAAGGTGGCCGTGCCCCCTGGACTTACGGAGCTCTCCTTCATTTTAGCAACGCTCTTATTGCTCTCTTTTTTGATGTCCAGAATCGTATCAACGCCATTTACCGTAAGGAAGGTTGATGAGTTCCAAGCCTTGGTGCCAGTGTTTTTGACTTTCACAGTGACTACAGCACTATCTCCCCCTGGATTAAGGGTCACCAATGGACGGTCTAAAGTCTCTTCAAATGCATAGTTGCTGCTGCCATTGATGCGTCGTCCAGAATCAAGACTGTCTGCAACGACACTGCGAATTTGAGGAAGGTAGTCGTAAGAAAATTCTCCAGGACATGCAGTAGCAGCAAGATCACGGTGGCCCATGATGTTGGGAAGATTCTGTCCACGGAATGTGCTGGTGCCATCGGGATCAATGCCGTAATAAAGAGCCTTTTCATAAATCAGCCCCGTCAGGCTTTGCATCATTTCAGCCGGGATGGATTCTTCTTGATAATTCCCCAACAGAGACATGCCAATGGACCCCGTATTGTAGCCAACGGTATGTCCGCCAACCACGCTTTCTCCTCCAGCACGCCCCTCAAAAACACGCCCATCTGGAGCAATAATGTAATTGTATCCAATATCGCCCCAGCCGCGGGTTACGGCATGGTAGTAGTGAATGGCTCGAATCGCGGCTGCCGGGTCATCTAAATCATCTGTGGTTGCAGTGTGATGGATGATGATTTTGCTTGGCTTTTGCACAGGATAAGCACGAGGCCAAATGAGTTCACGGCCATACTCATCTTTTTGGTCGACACGAGCAATTTCTTGATCAGGATATTCAGGGTGATCTGTTTCTAGATCGTCGTCACCATCATCACCTCCATAGTTGCTGGCTAAGCCATAGCTTTCGTTGGCCCCCCACTCCGAACGAGAAATCACTCGGGGATCTCCATCATGAAAAACAAGCTTTGTGAGTTCTTCTGCTGGGGACAATTCCCCTCCGTTCACATAGTCAAAAGAAATGTCGTAAAGTTTGGGCGTTAGGCTTTCTTCATCTGTACTCAGATCTACACGGTACTGAAAGGCTTCACTCTCTTCCGTGATCACATAGGTCCACAAGCCATCTTCTTCTGTAGGAGCATCTTCGTCTTCATGAATTTGCTTCCAGTCACTCCAAACGCCGCGAGTGTTGCGAAAGCGAATCTCCAGTTGTGCAGCTGTTTTCTCCGGCAAGTCTTGTGTCCAATTTAAACCCAATAATTGAAACGAAAAATCTGTTTCATAAATCTCAGAAAGGAAGGTCTTTTGCTTTTCATAACTTGTTCCTTCTTCCATCACAGATGCGGTAGAACGCGTGTCCAATTGAAGTAAATTCT
>CAYLWB010000027.1:0-11719 GCA_964387375.1 uncultured Candidatus Peribacteria bacterium
GCCGGGAATTTTGGGCTCCTTGTGAACGTGAATTGCCAAGACGGCCGAATCCACCTTGGGAGCTGGATCGAAAGCAGTCCGGGGTACAACGCAAACCAGCTCTGGATCTCCGAATAAATGTACTTGCAGGGAAAGCACCGAGTGTTTTTCTTTTTCTGCAAGAATTTTTTCAGCCACTTCTTTTTGAACCATAATCACCAACAGCTGAGGTGGATTGCCATTCAAAAACTGATCCAAAAGAAAGTGGTTCAGCAAGGGGGAGGTGATGTAGTAAGGCAGGTTGGCCACGATTTTGTAGGGCTCGCTGGGTGGCTTATATTGCAGAGCATCTTGGTTCACGAGCTCGAAGTTTTTTCCATTGCCAAATTCGGCTTGCAGTAAGGGGATGAGGTCGTTGTCATACTCCACGGCAATCACTTTGCCAGCGCGTTCCAAAAGAGCACGAGTGAGCATCCCTTTGCCTGGGCCAATCTCCAAGATCGTGTCAGTTTTTGAGATGTTGGCTGCATTTAAAATTTCCTCCAAAACAGCGGTGTCTGTGAGGAAGTTTTGTCCGAGGGATTTTTTAGCTTTGTGCATGTGTCCAGCTTAAATCGGCATGGTCGGGAAGTCGAAGCAATTTGCGTTGAGATGTGTGCCCACTCACGAGTACGATCTGCTCTTTTGCGACTCCACAGGCCTTTGCCAAGAAACCTTGTAGCTCTTCATTGGCTGCTCCACGTTCGGGCACAGCCTTGAGGCGGATCTTCAGTGTTTCGTCCGCCATTTTTTCAACGAACTCGCTGCGAGGAGATTTCGGAATGACTTTGACCTGCAGGTACATTAGCTGCGTTTCAAATTCAAAATTTTCCATCCCTCCAAGAGCATCATGGAGGCAATGCACAACCCTACAATCCAAGCCCAGTCCAATGCATTGAGAGGGGCTGTTTTTAAGATATCTTGGAAGAAGGGAACGTAGACACCTAAGAGTTGTAATCCAAAACCCAGGCCTACACCAAGCAACAAATAAATATTGCTGAAGAAGCCTGTGAAGTAATGGCTTTTCATAAAGCGTACAGAAAAGACCAAGAAGAGTTCGAACATTACAATTGCTGTAAAGATCAAAGTTCGTGTGTGTTCCAAGCCCAAATCGTCGATATTTTTTAGGAAAAGGAAGACACAAATTCCAGTTGCTAAAGCTCCACTGATCAAGCTCGTCTCTATGAGTTCTGTCCAGATACTGGATTTATGATCTCTTGGCTTTTCTAGCATGACTCCTTTGTGGGCTGGGTCCATTCCCAAGGCAATTGCAGGGAAGGCATCTGTGAGTAAATTGATCCATAAAATTTGTAGGGGAATCAACGCTGTGGTGTATCCCAAAAAATAAAGGATCACAATGGTGAGCACCTCTCCAATATTTGCACTCAAGAGGAAACGCACAAATTTCTCAATATTTTTAAAGATGCTTCGGCCACTCTCTATGCTCTTAACGATGGTGCTGAAGTTGTCGTCTAAAAGGATCATTTTGCTGGCGGCCTTGGCCACATCGGTTCCTGTTATACCCATGGCCACTCCAATATCCGCACTCTTCAAAGCAGGTGCATCATTCACACCATCCCCAGTCATTGCTACGACAAAGCCTTTCTTCTGAAAGGCTTTTAGGATTTTCACCTTGTGTTCTGGACTCACACGGGCATAAATACTCACTTTTTCCACCATCTCTGCCAGAGTATTTTCGTCTAGTTTTTCTAAATCATCTCCTGTTAATACCTTGTTGCCTTCTTTATAAAGGCCGATCTTTTCTCCAATGGCCTTTGCAGTTAGGGCATGGTCTCCAGTGATCATGACAACCTGGATGTGTGCACGCTTGCACACTTGAATGGCCTCTGCAACTTCAGGACGAGGGGGGTCTATCATTGCAACCAGGCCCAAAAAAGTTAGACCTTCTTCTTGGATTTCGCCTTCGGTATGCTTTTTGTAAGCCAAGCCCAAGACGCGGTATGCTTCTTGAGCGAGAGCATTGTTTTCTTCTAGGATTTTCTTCCGCATTTCTTCTGTAAGAGGAAGTACTTTGCCATTTTCTTGAATATGCGTGCACGCTTCGAGCAGCATGTCGGGGGCCCCTTTTGTATAAACCATACCTTGGTTTAGGGTGGACATGCGCTTGCGTTTTGAATCAAAAACCAGCTCATTTTCACGAGGATAACTTGCTTCTACTTCTAAAGGGTTGATATCAAAATGTTTCGCTAAGAAAAGGAAGGCCCCTTCTGTAGGATCTCCACTGAGCTTTGTGCCTTCGTCTTCTTCAATCAGTTTTGCATTGTTGCAAAGGCAACCTGCTCGTAGGATCAAATCCAATTCTTTAGGCCCGACTTTGAGCTTTTCAAGCTCCACGGTCTTTCCATTGAAGTGGATTTTTTCAACAGTCATTCTGTTTTGTGTGAGGGTCCCTGTTTTATCTGTACAAATCACCTGAGTGCTTCCTAAAGTCTCTGCGGCAGGCAATTTACGCACAATGGCGTTTTGGCGAGCCATTTGTTGTACTCCAATAGCAAGGGTCAGCGTGATCACTGCAGGTAAACCCTCGGGAATCACTCCCACGGCCAAACTTACGCTGAGCATGAAAACCTCCAAAAGATCCTTACCTGTTAAAATAGAAACGATGAGCAAGAGGGCAATCAAAAAACAGACAGAAACGGCCATCCACTTGCTCAACCGATCCATTTGTTTTTGTAGGGGAGTGGGGCCTGAACTTTCTGTTTGCACCAAGTGAGCTATTTTCCCGAACTCCGTTCCCATTCCGATTGCAGTTACAACAGCTTTACCGTGCCCTTGACTCAATATGGTTCCCATAAAGACCATATTGTTTTGATCGCCTAATCCACTCCATTTTTTAATCCGCTCCGTGTGTTTTTCTACAGGCAAACTTTCTCCAGTCAGACTGGCTTCAATGGCCTGCATTTGGCTGGCTTCTAGGAGCCGTGCATCTGCGGGAATCTGTGCACCTTCCTCCAAAATAACCACGTCGCCAAGAACCAATTCACGTGCAGGAATCTGATAAATTTTGCCATCACGTACCACAGTGGCCATGGGGGCCGCCATTTTTTTAAGAGCTTCTACGGCTCGCTCTGCCTTGAATTCTTGAATAAAACCAGTAATGGCATTTAAAACCACGATCACCCCTACAGCGATTGCATCCAAGAACTCTCCCGTCGCTAAACTCACAATCAAAGCCACCATCAGGATCAGTACCATGATATTTAAGAACTGATTCAATAGTATTCGTGGCCAAGAAGGGCCGCCTATTTCTCGTATTTCGTTGGGGCCATTTTTTTCAAAGCGTCTTTTGGCTTCTTTTACAGACAACCCTTGTGGATCACTTTTAAGATTTTCTAGTGTTTCTTTAGATGACAGTTCGCAGGCATTCATGGGTGTGGAGTTTTACGATTTTTTTTGCGCCATGCTTCAATTTCTGCATGGTTTCCTGAAAGTAGAACATCTGGCACTTTCATCCCCTCAAACTCGGCAGGTTTGGTGTAATGAGGGTGTTCAATCAGCCGGTCCATTCCTGGGCTAAATGAATCGTCATGGGCACTCTCTTCCGCTCCTAGAACGCCTGGAATCAGGCGCAGTACGGCGTCCATGACTGTAAGAGCTGGTAACTCGCCCCCAGTCAGTACAAAGTCTCCAATAGAGAGTTCTTCGTCAACCAATGTTTCACGTACACGTTGGTCGATGCCTTCATAGCGACCACACAGCAAAATAAAATCTCCGTGTTCAGCTATAGCCTCAGCTTTTTCTTGGGTGAAGCGCCTTCCATGTGGAGTTAAAAAAATGACAAGGCCTTTATTTTCTTTTTTCACCGCTCGCAGGGCATCAAAAAGAGGCTGACATGTCATCACCATGCCGGCTCCACCTCCGTATGGAGTGTCATCCACTTTCTTGTGTTTGTCCTGCGAAAAATCGCGAATGTTGTGCACGTGCAAATCCACGTGCTTTTCATCCACCGCACGCTTGAGGATCGAATCCTCAAAGTAGGGAAGGATCAAGTTCGGGAAAAGAGTGAGAACGTCGATGCGCAAAGCCTAGAATTTATTGATGTGGCTATTATAACCCTAGCTTTCTTGAAAGCCCACTGTGAAAGCAGTGAACAAGGTATAAGGGTCAGAAAGAGACAGTTCGAATCGTGTATAAGAACTGTTGCACATCCAGCCTTTGAACCGCTTTCGCAGTGGGCTGAAGATTAACGCTTGCTGAATTGAGGAGCTCGACGAGCACGGTGCAAACCAAATTTCTTACGTTCGCGTTTGCGGCTGTCACGTGTCAGGTAACCTTCAGGTTTGAGTGTGGCACGGTTGCCAGCTTCAGCAGAAACCAAAGCGCGAGCAATACCATGACGGAGGGCTTCAGCCTGGCTGTTTAAACCACCGCCATCTACCATAGCAGAGATGTCAAAATTCTTAGCGTTCTCAGTAAGAACGAGAGGCGCCATGAATGCGTTGATCATTTCATCTGTGCTGAAGTACTCACGAGCTTCTTTCCCGTTCACAATAACGCGACCAGTTCCTTTGTACATGCGTACGCGGGCAACGGAAGTCTTGCGCTTTCCATTGGCGTAAAAGTAGGTTCCTTTGAATGTGAGGGCTTTGTCTTCAGACATCGTTTAAACAGTTAGGGGCTGTGGATTTTGCCCGGCATGAGGATGCTCGGTTCCAGCGTAAACATGAAGTTTAGCAAGGATATGTTTCTTGAGGCGGTTCTTTGGAACCATTCCAAATACAGCTGCTTCCAAAATACGTTCAGGTTTTTCAGCACGCATACGAGCCACAGGAACGCGAACCAAAGCTCCAGGGTAACCTGTGTGATGGATGTATTCCTTGCGGTTTTCCTTGTTTCCGGTAAGCACTACTTTTTCAGCATTGATGATGATCACGTTGTCTCCAGAGTCGATGGAAGGATGCCAGGTGGGTTTGTGTTTTCCACGAAGCAAGTCAGCAGCCTTAGTGGCTACTTGACCAAGTACCTTACCTTCGGCATCAAGGATGATCCATGCGCGTTGATCTCGGACTTCTGCTAGTTTTGGGTGAAAAGTTTTCATTGTAAGTTAAACGAGTTGAATGCTGACCATTTCAGCGGCATCTCCAGCGCGGTTTCCCACCTTGAGAATGCGAGTGTATCCACCAGTGCGATCTTTGTAGCGCTCTTTGAGCACTTCAAGCAGCTTCTTGCCTGCCTTTTCATCAAAAACCACTTTGTTGATCTGGCGGATAGCTGAGACAGTATCTTTGGTTTTAGCCTTGGTGATCAAATCTTCTACGATTCCACGCACTTGCTTAGCCTTTGCCGCTGTCGTTTCTACTTTTTCGTAGAGAACGATAGAAGTGGCTAGACTTCGGAGCACGGCCCGTCGTTGGTCGGGCTGCATGTTCAGTTGTGTGCGTTTCTTACGGTGTCTCATTGGTTTTTTAGAGGTTGAGAATCTATCTTAAAGGGTTGCTCTTGTCAATTATTCCATTTCATTGAGAGCCAATCCTCTTTTCTCGAGAGCTTCGGACACTTCGGTCAAAGCTTTCTTTCCAAATCCGCGCAAATTGGCGAGCTTGGAAGGATTGCACTTCACGAGTTGTTCGATAGACCCGATGTCTCCGTTGATGAGCGCATTGAGCGTTCGAGGAGAGAGGCCCAAAATTTCAATAGGTGTGTAAGAGTCTTGTTTAGGCTTAGAACTTTCTTCTTCTTCTTTTGCCTTAGCTGCAATCTTTTCAAAATCACTCATGAATTCAGGCTCAACTGGAGCTTGATCACGGTTGAAAATGCTGAAGTAAGATTCCAAAACACTTGCCGCAAACTTAACAGCTGCTTCAGGAGTAAGAGATCCATTTGTCTTTACTTCTAGATGCAGTTTATCGAGGTCGGTTTGCTGTCCCACACGAGTTGCCTCCACATGGTAGTGAATGCGTTTGAGAGGGGAGAACACAGCGTCTACCTGAATCATTTCGGCATCGCCACCTTTGCTGATGACAGCTGGTCGGTATCCAACACCTTTTTCTACACGGATTTGCATTTCGAGAGCACCGCCTTTTTCAATAGAGGTGATCACGAGCTCTGGATTGTGAATGGTGATTCCTGTTGGAGTTTCGATATCTCCAGCAGTTACGGGACCTTCAGTCTTCTTCTTTAGGGTCAACATGACTGCTTCAGCAGATTCACTGCTTAGCGCCAGTTGCTTGAGGTTCAACAAAATGTCCAAGGCACTGTCCTTGACTCCTTTTACAGTACTGTATTCATGACTCACACCCTTAATCTTCACACCAGTAACGGCTGCTCCAGGCAGGGAAGAGAGCATGACGCGTCTCAAACCATTACCTAAAGTAGTCCCATAACCCTGAGGAAGAGGACTGAAAGTGAACGTGGAGTGAAAGTCTCCCATGCTTTTTTCAGCAATCTTAGGAAGACCGATCTCTTCTTGGATGATATGCATATCAGAAGAAGGTTATGGAGTTACTTAGAGTAGAACTCAACGATCATGTGCGTTTCGATCAAACGGTCGAGGTCGTCTTCCTCGGGAAGAGCAGCAACCTCGGCAGTCAATCCCTTTTGATTGGAACTGAGCCAGCGAGCGTGATCAAACTCCTTGGCCTCTTTAATAGCGGTAAAGAGAGCACTGGACTTAGATTTTTCACGAACTTCGATCTTATCACCTTCTCGCACTTGAATAGAAGGGATAGATACGCGGCGTCCGTTGAGTAAAAAGAGGCCATGCCCAACCATTTGGCGAGCTTGAGCCCTTGTTTTTGCAAAACCAGCACGGTAAATGACATTGTCTAGGCGGCGCTCCAATAATTTCATGAGAGCGATGTCGGTTGCCTCTTGCTTTGCAGAAGCAACTTTGTAGTAATTGCGAAGTTGACGCTCAGTGATTCCATACATGAAACGGAGCTTTTGCTTCTCGATCAATTGACGCTTGTATTCAGAGTCCTTTCCAGCACGATTTCCACCATGCATACCCGGTCCGTTGGGGCGCTTTTCAAGCAATTTGCTCAACTTTTCGGTTCCAAACACGTTAGTGCCAAACCGTCGTACGAGCCGTCCTTTGGGTCCAGTGTATCGAGACATTTTTTACTCTAAAGATTATTAAGTGAGAAATTACACACGTCGTGTGCGAGGTTTGCGACATCCATTATGAGGGATGGGTGTGGTGTCGTAAATGTTTTGGATGGAAATGCCTTGGGCGATCAAGCCTCGAAGAGCTTGTTCACGTCCATGACCCACTCCTTTTACATAAACGTCAGCCTTTTCAAATCCATAAGCTTTCGCTTTCTCAGCAGCTCCCTCGGCAGCCATTTGCGCGGCATAAGGAGTTGATTTTTTAGAGCCCTTGAAGCCAGCGGCTCCAGAGCTAGACCAAGCAATAGTTCGACCTTGGTCATCTGTAATTGTAACAATGGTGTTGTTGAATCCAGCATCCACATACACACAACCTGACGCAACATTCTTCTTTTTACTGCGACGAACGGCCTTTGGCTTATCTTCGGTTGTGGCTTCTGGTGCGGCCCCTGCTGGAGCTTTGGTTTCTTCAGTCATTGGATGAAAAGATTATTTGGTTTCCTTCTTTTTACCTGCGATCGCAATGCGCTTTCCACGTTTGGTGCGAGCATTGGTCTTGGTACGTTGTCCACGAACGGGGAGGCGTCGGCGATGTCGGTATCCACGGTAGGAACCGATTTCTTGCAAGCGCTTCACATCGAGCTGAACTTTACGACGGAGGTCTCCTTCGGTTTGAAGTTTAGCGAGAGCATCACGGAGCTTGGCCAAATCTCCTTCAGTCAAATCTTTTACCTTCACATCGAGGTTGATGTTGAGGTCATTCAAGATTTGCGTGGCTAGAGGGCGTCCCACCCCATAAATGTAGGTGAGCCCGATTTGCACGCGCTTCTCGAGAGGAAGTTGAACTCCACAGAGACGAGCCATAGTTTAAAGTTAGTGATTACCCTTCACGACGATTGTGTCGTCTGTCGGTCTTGCAGCGCACATAACGGCGCTTAGCTGTTTTACTTTTATTGCTTCGAATGATGATCTGACAACCGGTACATTGTTTTTTTAGACTAGCTCCTACTTTCATTGTTCAGTTGGGTTAACGTCCTCTGCAGGCACCTCTTCTTTTGAGGCTTCCTCAGCGACAGGGGTTCCTACCGATCCATCTTTGCCTTTCTTGTGACGGAAGACAATACGTCCCTTGTAGAGGTCGTAAGGAGTCAATTCGACGGTGACCACATCTCCAGGGATGATACGAATGTAGTTGATCTTCATTCGTCCCGAGAGGTGACAAAGCACTTCGTGATCGGTCGGGTAGTTCGGGTCACTCAGTTTGACTTTGAAGGTTGCGTTGGGGAGACATTCCGCCACCACACCTTCGACTTGAATGACTTGTTTTGCCATAAAAATGGACTGCTCTGAGCCAGAGCACAGGTATCCTACATGCTGAAAAAGCGGATTGCAAGACTTTTTTTCTGAAGCTATAGTGTCCAGGCTTAGCTTTGTCTATGTTCGCTTTCTTTAAGAGGAAAACTGCTGAAAACCCACAAGCCTTAACAGGTGCTCTTTTAGTTCTGCTGATCTTGTTGGTGGGCATTCAGATGGTTCAATTCTATAAATTCAGACACCGTGTCCAGTTTGTCGATCAGCTGGAAGCAAACAACACGCAAGTGATTGAAGAGCTTGGACTTGCTCAGGAATACATGACTGAATTTGGAACGGATCTCAATCAAATCCGATCTTTTTTACTGCTTCCCACCAAGGAGTATGACTTCGGTAAAGGAGCGGGGGAAGGAGAAGCGATGGAAGAAGAAGACATGAATACACTCGTTTTCGATTTCATTGGTGAACTTGGAAAATATGAGCAGAACAAAGCTCTTTATGAACGCAATGTAGTGTCTATTCGAGAATGGGTGACTGCACAAGACTGGCCTGCGTTAGGGTTGAAGGTGCGTGACCCACAGGGGCTTGATTTAGAAGAAGGAAAGGAATTTTTAATCATCGGTACAGAAGATGAAACCCCTTTGCTGCGCTTCATCCTTGGGTACGATGGACGTTTTTCTGGGACTTCATATGATGGCAGCTTTTCTCTAGAAAAAACAGAATCCTTTGAAAAACTTGAAGAAGAATGGGCTGCCTACCAAGGTTTGGAGAATCTTAAAAGTCATGTAAAAGCTGTAACAGATGCCAAGCTTTGGGTAGAAACCCAGTTGCTCCCCACGGAATCTTTGACGATTTTGCTTCAAGAAAAAGGTTTGCGTACAACTCTAACCGCTCAAGAAAACGATCTCTATTTTTATTATAGTTTTCAAAACAGTGATTTGAATGCTTTAGCTGAACTCCGTCTGTTCAAGTCTGATGCAAGTTTGCACCTCTTTACTTTTGGAACAGAACCTAAAGAGCAGAGTTTGACCCAGGACAATGCCATGCAAACTTTGGAGGCAGCATTTAAGGACCTGGACACACGCACGGAAGGGAAGAAGCGTTTTGAAGCAAATAAGAAAGAACTGATGAGTATTTTTGAAGACAAAGCTTTCGAGCTGCTCTTGGAAAATGCAGGTTTGAGCATTGGAGAGTCTTACGAAACGACGGATCGAGTCTACTACCCAATTTTGAATGTACAGGGCAACGAACTTCGTGCTTTTGAGCTCGATAAAAATACAGGTGAGCTCAAAGTAAAAGAGAAAGAGGATGAGGCGCAAACCCTTTCTCTTGCGATCCAGGAGCTGCAGTCTGACAGCAAAAAAAAAACTTTACACTGCCCGGGACCTTGCCTGACTATTCTGGTCTAGAAGACGATCCAGAATCCTTCAATATTTTATTGATGGGGAAACATGGTTCCAATGTGGACACCATGATTTTTACCCATATCGATTCTTCTGCACGCAAAATCACATTGGTGAGTTTACCTCGAGATCTTTATGTGAATGGCCGCAAACTCAATAGTGTTTATGCTGATTATGGTATTCGAGAACAGGTCCGTTGGGTGGAAGATCTTACTGGTTTTCGTATTCAAAAGTATGCGCTCATCGACATGTACGTGTTCCGTGATGTGGTGGACTTGATGGGTGGTGTTGACGTGGTTTTAGAAGAAGATTTGATCGATCCTACCTACAAAACGTGTGATGGAGGAGTGTGTTCAACTTTGTTTTATGAAGCAGGGGAGCACCATTTAGATGGGACTCAAGCTCTTCGTGTGGCTCGCTCGCGCCACACCACCTCGGATTACTCTCGTTCTGAACGCCAGCAACTCATCTTGAAGGCCATGCAAGAAAAAGCCAAAACTTTGGGCTTTGGTGATGCCGATAAACTCTTGAGCATGGTCACCAAAGTGATTGCCGCTGTGGACACCAACATCACGGTCGACCAGGCAATGCTCTATTACTTCCGTTATCAGAATTTTGATCTAGAGGGGGGGAACGTGATTTCCACGGGGAACGTTCTTGAAAACGTACCGGTTCCCGTGGACTATGTGACTTCTCGTGTGGTGACAACCTGTCTTGATGAGACCAAGCCTGAAACCTGTAAGGAAGGCTACGCGCTTGACACGTTATCCCCTCGAGGTGGAGACTGGGACTTGATCAAATGGTACATACGAAGTTTATTTTAAGATCTCCACAAAAGCCTTTGAAGGCTGGAAGCAAAACAGCTCTCATGCATTTTCTATTTTTTGGTTTCATGATTTTGGGGGCTTGTACGCCTAGCGTTGAAGTTTCAGATTCGGTGGTGGAACCGGCTCCAGAGCCGGTGGTTTTTGTGGAGTATGTTCTGCCTTATCCAGCAGATTTCGATTTTGAAAACACCACGGACGAGGGGGAGATTTTAGCTGCCTTTGAGAAAGGCTACGAAAATGGTGGAGACCCACTCTGGCTTATGGCCAATGATTTAGGAGCTTTCGAAGCCCACTTTGGCGGTCATTTGATTTTGGATAGCACCCTAGCCCCCGAGGTCTACCTTGAAGACGCTCAGGGTCGACCAGAACTCGAAATCCACATGGATTCAGATGCGGGTTTTGGAGAGAACGTGATCACGTTCAAGAGGAGCTCCTATCCTGAAGAAGGAACTTGGGTTGAATATTGGGGCGTTCTAAAACAGTCCGATCAGTTGGCCTACCCACGTTTGGTGTATTTTTACTACCAGGGGCTGGAGGAGGAGATGGGGGAGAACTTGGTGTTTTAGGCCTTTTTGGACATTCCCTTAACCACGTAATACCCCGAGAATAGGGCAAAGAATACGTTCAGCCAGAAGAAGATCCAGCTGGTTTCGAGGTAGCTGAAAACCGCGATCAAAACACTGCCCAAGGTGAGTGCGAGGCTTCGCCGAACGGTGCCCGTCTGCAGGGCGTAACCAAGACTGATCCCACAGAGACCCAGAATGAAAATCACAGTACCAAAGTCTTCAAAGAGGGTGAGTGACCAAAGGACTAGAGCCAAACTGCTACTCCCAATGACGGTTAAGTCAACTTTGTCTGGTAGGTCAAACATCATCATGAAACTAGCCAGTACAGCAAGTCCTTCTAAAATCACAAAAAAGATCGGTCCACCGTCTTGATAACCCAGATAAGAGTAAAGAAACATGAGCACTCCGCCCACGGCAAAGAGCCAATTCTTGATGGACTTTGTGGGATGAACGTCGGCCTTTGTTTCTGGCCAAGCCGCGCCCGTTACAAGAACGAGGGAACCAAGGAGGCCGGTGAGGAAGGTGG
>CAYLWB010000028.1:0-8539 GCA_964387375.1 uncultured Candidatus Peribacteria bacterium
TGACTCGCCACCAAGCGCGTCTGCAGAAAACTTGTGCTGCACTTGCCTTGCCTTGTCCAGACCTTGAAGCCTTGCTCGCGCCTTTTTGCCCTTCCCAAGGGCAAGATCTCCGTTTGGTCGTTGTTTTGAATGATCAGGTAGAAGTCACTCACAGTGCATTGCCTTGGTGGGAGAGTTTTTTATACCCAGAAATTTGGACTGTCTCATGTGCTGAATATCAACGTCCAGAGCCCGAAAAAAAACTCTGGGACGCAACCAAAACGCGTTTGCGAGAAGAAGCACCCACGCGTGAAGTTTTGCTGGTGGACGAGGAAAATTGCATTCGAGAGGGCAGCATGACGAACGTATTTTTTGTAGAAAAGGAGCGGTTGGTCACACCTCCGCTGGAAGAGGTTCTGCCAGGCATTGCTCGAGGGCTTATCTTTGAGGAAGCAAAACGCTTGGGGATTGAACTTGTGGAACGTCGTGTTCGGCGCGAAGAGTTGGATGGTTTCGATGCAGTCTTTTTGAGCAGTTCGGTTCGTGGTATGGTTCGCACACAAGACGGGCCTCTTCCGCCGTTAATGCAAGCCCTTGCAGATGGGTGCACGCGATTTATTCTTCAAAGAATTCATGAAGCAAACCAAAATCATGGGTATTCTCAACGTCACGCCGGATAGCTTTTCGGATGGGGGGCGTTTTGAAAGGGAAGACCTAGTGGAAGTGGCGCGACGCATGGTTGAAGATGGAGCGGAGATTTTGGACATTGGGGGTGAGTCTACAGGGCCAGGTTCAATAGATGTTTCTTTGGAGGAAGAATTGCAACGGGTTTTGCCAGCGGTAGAACGGATTCGAGCCGCCTTGCCTGACGTCTTGATTTCCGTGGACACCTGGAAAAGCGAGGTGGCTGAGAAGGCTTTGTGTTTGGGAGCCAACCTTATTAACGATGTAACGGCTGGCAGGGGGGATGCGCGCATTGGAGAGGTTGCGGCACGCTACAAAGTTCCGATGATTTTGATGTATTCCAAAGATTCCACGGCGCGGACCACTCGAGATGCGATGCAATATGAGGACGTGATGGCCACGGTGAAGGCTTTTTTACGGGATCGCATTGCTTGGGCGCGTGCACAGGATGTACGGGAGCTATGGGTGGACCCAGGCATGGGTGCCTTTGTGAGTGGTGACCCTTGCTACAGTTTTGAAATCATCGATCGTATTGAAGAGCTCTACGAACTGAATTGTCCAATTGTGGTTGGAGCTTCTCGAAAAGGGTTTTTAGGAGAGGATCGAGATGGAGGAACCTTACTCACCAGTGCCTGGCTGAAGGGGCGAGTGGACGTGCTGCGGGTTCATCAGGTGTTTGAAAATGGCTCGGTGGCAGCAATTTGACAAATTCTTTTAAAGGCGGATAATTGTGACTTGTCTTTTACTCGTTGGCTCATGGAGGGGCAAAGCTTTGAAGCAGAAGAACTGGATTGGCGCGACCTTTCTGAGTATGCGATGGACTTTTTGAGGCGTTTAAGCCCAGGTTCGCCATGGGAACTTCTTGAAGAGGTAGCTCAAGACACCCTTGTTTCTTTGCATGTGGCGGCAAAAAAAACGAGGATTATTTGTCCAAAAGCCTGGTTGCCTACCGTGCTAAGGAGGAAGTTTTTTGACCAGTATCGTAGAACGAAAACAGCTCACATGCGGCTTTCCAGTGGAGACCCCAGGTGCACTCTTGGGCAAGAAGGGCGTTTCCCCCATCCCGAAGCTTCTGCTGGAGCGGCCTCCATTAGAAGATTTTTATATGACCCAAAGAACGCTGTTTCTGATCGATCTCTTGCTTATGTTGAGGCACTTCTTAATGGAGATTCTCGTGCTGACGTTGCACGTCGGAAACGGATCTCGGCTCCTGCTGTTACCCAGGCGTTGCAGCGGCTTGCAACTCGACTTGCTGAAGCTCTGCGTTCAGCTTAGCATGCCACCATGCACGTTTTTTTAGGACTTTGTAGCAACTTGGGTGACCGATCCGCTTATCTGATGCAAGCGCGAGACCTTTTGATGAAGCGCGGGGTTATGGTTCTGGGTCAATCTGAGGAGCGGAACACCCCTCCACTTGGTGGTTTGGATCAGCCAGATTATCTCAACCAGGTTGTTGAGTGCGTCACTGATCTTGCACCAGAAGAGCTCCTAAAAGTGTGTAAGGAGGTGGAGGCAGATTTGGGCCGTCCACCAAAAAAACTTCCCCTTGGGAATGTTCAATTTGGAGCATCAAAAGAGATGCCTCTTGAGTTGCGCTGGGAATCTCGCATCATCGATATCGACATTTTGTACTATGGAGACCGAGTGATTGACGTCCCCACTTTGCGCGTGCCACGCCTCGCAACGGATCGGATGTTTGAATTCCAGGGCATGTGCGATTTGGCCCCAGATTTTGTTCACCCCGTTCTTAAAAAGACTATGAAGGAGCTGCTGCTTCAGGCATAATTTTGCCATGAACAAGCGCCAAAGAGAGCTCCGTTTAGACGTTTTAGAATCCATGCATGCTCTTGGACATGGACACAGTGGACGTGTGCTTTCCTGTCTCGATCTGATGGAAGGCCTGTTTTTTGGTGAAGAACAGGGTCGGCAGATTTTTCGTCACGATCCAAAATTGCCTCAATGGGAAGAGCGTGATCTTTTTGTTTTATCCAAAATAGAGGCTCTTCCAGGGCTTTATTCCGTTTTGCGAAAAGCAGGGTACGCACTCCCCAAACCTTTGCCACCTTTCCCAAACAGAAAGGTGCCAGGAATTGAAGTCACTACAACTGAGCCTGCCTATGGGTTTTGTGCCGCGGTTGGTTTGGCCAAAGCTGTACAGCTTAAACGTAGCCAGCAACAGGTTTTTTGTTTGATGGGGGATTATGAACTGCGTCAGGGAAAGGCTTGGGAGGCGATTCAGGTAGCGGCAGATCAGCGTTTGGACCACCTTTGTCTCATTCTGGACGAGAACGACCCTCGAGATTTGCATGTGCAAGAAAGGTTTGAATCTTTCGGTTGGAAAGTGATCAAGCTTGAAAACGCACACAACCATGATGACATTGTTTTTGCCTTCATGCGTGCACGTATCACACAAAGAAAACCCACCTGCATTTGGGCGCCAACCATTAAGTCTGCTGGTGTGCCTTTTGCAGAACGTAAGCCAGAGTACGATGACGTGGTTTATTCAGATGCAGAACTTTCTGAAATTCGTAAAATCTTGCTTTAACCATGCTCAACCTCGATCAAATTCTGCTGCGCCTTGCACTCAAACGTAAAGATTTCGTGGTTCTGGATCTGCGTTTTCCTGCTTCACGTTTGAACGAGTTCCGTTCCGTTTGTGAAAAACAATACATCCAACTTTCTGGATACCGTGAACTTGCTGTGGGTATGGCTGCAGGTCTTGCCAGTCAGGGCAATTTGGTTTTGCTTGATGGAGCGCCCGCTCAGGAATTGTTGGACCCCACGCTCAACGTGAAATGGATTCAAGAAGGTGAGGGGGCCGATTGGCGGTCCTTTGAGGCGGAATTCGAGCGTTTTGGGCCAGGACTTTTGTTGATTCCCCACGCGGATTAAAGTAAGCTCCAAGCAAACCACCCTTCGATGGCTACAAAACTCCGTCTTTTCTCTGGAACCTCACATCCCGCTTTGGCTGGAGCCATTGCTAAGGAACTGCGAGTGCCTCTTTCTGAAATGCATGTCTCCCGTTTTGCTTGCAACGAGATCTATGCCAAGCCTGCTGAATCTGTTCGTGGGACCAATGTGTTTCTAGTTCAAAGTTGCACGCATGAAGTGAATGAAGACTACATGGAACTCTTCATCATGCTTGATGCTTTGAAGCGGTCTTTTGCAGGGAAAATTACGGTTGTGATTCCCCATTTTGGTTATGCTCGCCAGGATCGTGTGGCCACACCTCGTGAACCCATCAGTGCACGTTTGATGGGGAACTTGATTGCTGCTGCTGGTGCTGATCATGTGATTGTTGTCCATTTCCACAGTGATCAAAGCCAAGGATTCTTTCCGTTCCCTGTAGACAATATCAACGTGATGGGCTTGTTTGTGGATTACTTGAAACGAAAAAAACTCAAAAACCCTGTGGTTGTTGCTCCTGATACTGGGGCTGCAAAAGCAGCTGCACGTTTGGCCAAGGCCATTGAGGCCGACATCGCAGTTCTTACCAAAGAGCGGCCTGCTTTCAACATGGCGGAAGTGACTTCTCTGATTGGAGATGTTGAGGGCAAGACCTGTATTCTTTACGATGACATGGTGGATACGGCTGGTTCTGTTTGTGCCGCACACCGTGCACTCATAGAGCGTGGCGCAAATCCCGACATTTATCTTGCTGCGACCCATGCCGTCTTTTCTGGACCTGCAGTAGAACGTTTGCGTGAAGCGGCTTTCAAGGAGGTCATTGTTACGGATACTATTCCTCTGAGGCCCGAACAAAAGTTTGGTGGTTTGCACGTCCTTTCTGTTGCACCGCTCTTGGCTCGTGTGATCCATTCTGTGAATGAGAATAAATCTGTTACCAACATTCTTTGATGCGGATCTATTTGGGGAGTGATCATGCCGGGTATGAATTGAAGAATCAGCTTGTTGAACATTTGAAGGTAACAGGGAAGGATGCTGTTGATTTGGGTGTTTTTACAGATGTGAATAAGGTGGACTATCCGGACATTGCTCGAGAAGTGGCTGAAAAAGTAAAAGAAAATAAAGATGCATTGGGAGTTCTAGTTTGTGGAACTGGAATTGGTGTAGCTATTGCTGCGAACAAGATCAAAGGCATTCGTGCCGCCAACATCCACGACCTGGAAACGGCTCGTATGGCTCATGCTCACAATGATGCCAACATCATCACTTTAGGAGGTCGTTTATTGGATCTCCCCACAGCTGCTTCTATGTTGGACGTCTTTTTAGACACGGCCTACGAAGGTGGTCGTCATGATCAACGGATTGCAAAAATAACGGCGCTAGAAAATGAGTAAACCCATTCAAATTGCTGCCTCTATTTTGTCTGCTGATTTTGGCAAACTGAACGAAGAAATTGCCTCAGTTGAACCCTATGTAGACTTCATCAGTGTGGATGTGATGGATGGACATTTTGTACCCAACATCACAGTAGGGGCCCCCGTTTTAAAATGCTTGAAAAGTATGTTGCCCTTTGAAGTGCACCTCATGATTGAGCACCCTGAAAACTATGTGGAAGAGTTTGCGAACGCTGGAGCAAAAATCATTTCTGTTCATTATGAGGCCACTCTTGAAAAAACGCGTGAGATTTTAGGCAAAATTCGCAGTCTTGGGGTCAAAAGTTCTTTGGCTATCAAACCACGCACTTCCGTTGAAACGGTCCGTGAGTTTTTGGATCTCATGGATGCTGCTGTGGTCATGACCGTAGAGCCAGGTTTTGGAGGACAAGAATTTTTAGGTGATAACCTTGAAAAAGTTCAACAACTCCGCACTTGGAAGCCCGAATTGGACATCATTATAGATGGTGGGATCAATGCTGAAACGGCTCCATTGGCCCGAGAGGCTGGAGCGAACATTTTGGTGTCTGGGTCGTATCTTTTCAAGGCCCAAGATCGTGCCGCAGCGGCCCGAAGCTTGCGTTCATGAGAGCCCCAGATATTTCTTTTTGGCGCGCACCCCAAGTAGAGCCAAAACTAGAGCTGCAATCAGGCCGATAAACACATAGGGGTTGTCGAAGGCCTTTCCGCTGCCCACGTAGGCCAGAGAAAAAGCGGTTCCACTGCTCGCCAAGATACTGATAGCAACAAAAGTGCGTTTTCTCATTTCCGAAGCGCCCAAAAAATAGGCGATTGCGTCGCTGGGTGTAAAAGGTAGAAAAGAAAGAATAATGTAGGTGAGTACCACTTTTTCAGAGTCGGCGAGCTTGCTGTATTTCTTTTGAGTTTCTTCTTTAAAGAGCGGTAAAATCTTGTGTCCGAAGTAACGCCCCAACATGAAAGCGATAAAAGTGCCCATGATTTTGCAGAGCCAATTGGTCATAAAGCCTATCCAAAATCCGTAAACGTAAGGACCCGCGAGGCCAGTAAAAGAAAAATTTAAAGGGATAAAAAAAACTGCTGTGGTCCCGAACAATAAGTAAACCAGCCAACCTTTGAACCCTTGTGCCTCCATCCATATGCGCATGGCCTCTTGAGAGGGGAGAGCATGAGTAAAAAGAAACTTAGATGCAAAGAGTAGAATAAGAAGAAGCACCAAGCCAACAAGCAGGATCTGGCGTTTTTTTGTTAACTTCATGCTTTTCAGTATACACGGCTTGCGTGAGGGGGGCCGAACTGATTTACTTGATGGGATGAAAAACCTTGCCAAACTTTTATTCGCTTCTGCTCTTCTCCTGAGCGCTTGCCAAAAGCAGGAGGTGGATTTTTCGGGTACCTGGATGGATACATCTGAAGGGTCTCCCTTTGAGATCACACTCGACTACGATCAACCCGATACTCTCATGGGCACGCACTGCACCCACACGGAAAACTTCGCGAAAGTGGACTGTGTGCTGCCTGAAGAAGGGCCCTCTATTCAGGGGAAAGTGGATGGTGATCGTGTGAAGTTCACCGTCCACACTGCTTATTGGGGAATCGAGCGACAGGGTGAATTGCGCATGGAGGGCGATGAGCTCTACTGGACAATGGAAGATGGGGAAGATGCAGAATTTGTATTCTTACCCTTGGAAACGACCCTGATTCGCAAGTAAACGGTTGAGTTTAAAACAGGTATTGCTTGCTTCGGAGTAGCCTGTGACCATGCGGAGGAGCGTTAAAGTTTTACCAGATTTCGTGATCAGTTCCACAAAGTAAGCGGTGGTCATTTGATTTCGTGGGTGTGGATTTTCATGTACTGCTTGGAGTTTTACGATGGCATCCCAGGGTAACCTGCGCTTCCAGGTGAGGCCGCCTAAGCCGGTGTGCCACCAAGTCACTCCGTCTTTACTTAGAGTCACTTTCCCCACCCAGGCATTGACAGTGCGTCTCAAAAAAAAGAGGAGGAAGAGTCCAGCCCCCAGAAACAAGGCGGGCAGGGGAAATTCTGAAAAATCGACGCCTTTCACCCACTGGAAATAAGCCAAGCTTGTGGCAAAGAGCAAGCCGGACACATCGAGGCAAAATTGTGTCGGGCAAAGGTTGGGTACCCGTTTGATAACGAGACGATCAGGAAGGTCATGGATGTGGAGGCCGGGAAAGTATGAAATCATAGTGCCCGTATTCTACCAGTAGACACTCAAAAACCTCATTATCGAATTGTATAGCAGGGGGCTATACAATTGCACACTAAGAAAAATCCGCCCCACGGCAAGAGAAGGCTAAGATTTTGATCAATCCAACGCCAAAATGGTGACCACGGCAGGAGTCGAACCTGCGACCTTTGGCTCCGCAAACCAACGCTCTATCCAACTGAGCTACGTGATCACGATGGTGGCGCAATCCTAGGTGAAAATTCTCACGAGCGCAAGCCTTTTAGAGTTTGTCTACTCCGACTTGGCGCACCACATTCAACATGCTTTGGTGAACGAGCCCATTGCTGGCCAACACCATTCCGCGCTTGGGGTTAAGCATGCTGTCATCCATATTGGTGATCACTCCACCGGCTTCTTCTAAAATCACTTTGGCGGCAGCGATGTCCCAAGGATGCAATTCGAGAGCAAAATATCCATCGAGTCTGCCAGCAGCTACGAAGGCCAAAGCAAGAGCAGCTGAACCCATTTGACGGGTTGCTCGGCAGGGAGCAAGGCCCAGAGCATGATACAGTTCCATGCCTTTTTTCCAACGTTCTCCATGATGATCTGGACTCATGTCTGCGCCAATCAAAGCTTTGTTGAGGTCTCCGATTTGAGAAACCACGAGAGGCCGTCGATCGAGGTGTGCTCCGCCTTCTAAACGAGCCCAAAAGCTTTCCTTTAAGGCTGGCGCCTCAATGACTCCCAAAATAGGAACGCCTTTGTGTGCTACGGCAATCGATACGCAAAACAGAGGATTTCCACTCGCAAAATTTTTCGTGCCATCAATCGGGTCAATGATCCATTTGTAATCGCTGCTGCCCTCCAGTACTCCAGATTCTTCACTCAGAATGCTGTGGTCGGGGAAGTGCTGGCGGATTGTTTTTATAATAAAATCCTCACAAGCCATGTCGACTTCTGTCACGAGATCGTTTGGGTGGTTTTTTGTTTCAACCTTAAAATTCCGTCTTTGATAATCCAAGGCAAGACGGCCAGCATCATGGGCTAGTTTTTTCGCAATTTGGAGAAGGTGTAGGGCCATAGGAGCATTATTTTTTCAATCATATACCTTGCCTGCCGTATAAAACAGGCCTTATTACCACGCACCTTTGTATCTTGCTGCAAACGACGCCTAGAGCCCTAGGAACTCTCGCAATTCTCGAGCATTGGCTTTGCCGATACTGATTGCATCGCGCCAATTGTCTTTGGGATTGCGGAACATGATGTTTCCAAAGAACCAGCCTGGTTTGGCATCAAATTCTTTGAGTTCGGAAATCTTCAAAATGAAGACATCTTCTTCTAGCCCAGTGTTGGCCATGAACTCGC
>CAYLWB010000028.1:8639-11301 GCA_964387375.1 uncultured Candidatus Peribacteria bacterium
AGTGAAACCTTTCTATTTCCACCCGAGTTATTGTAGCCAGTCTAACCTTAACCAATCTATAAAATGTTAGAACGTCAAAATATGCAGCCTGAAGAGGCTCGCCGCTTGCCCTTTGGTACTGCTCGTATTTTTGAATCTTTTCGCCCTTTGGCCTTGGCGGTTCTTACTGCTTGTGCAGACCCTGCTGATGTGGATTTGCACGCAAATGATGTGACTGTTGTTGATACAACTCCAGGCTGTGATACGTCTGCTCAGGAAGTCTTGGTGCGATCTTGGGGTTTTGCCGCGCAAGACCGTGAGCGAGCTCTTGGTGCCGCTGAGGGAGGGCACGACACTTGTTTGGCGACTGTTCCGTTGCTTGCACCCCTGGATGCAGAAGAACGAGATCAAGTGAATGGGCTTTGTTATCAGCAGTACGATAATGATTTTCAGGTGTGTAGCATCGCTTATGACCGAAGCATCCGCGCTTGCGATGACACCTTTCAAGAAGATGGTGATACGACCGATTATCAAAATTGTACTTGGGAAGCAGATCAAGCCAGCGGAATGTGCCGAGCCCCTCTCTATGACTTGGTGGATGTCTGTACGGCCGATGGCATTCTTGCTGAGGAAGCCGCTAGAACAACTGCTTATACGGCTCAATGTGATTCACGTTTCCAAACAGCTTGGAATACAGCCATCGAAACCTTTGTGAGTGATGTTGAGAGGACGGTTGCACATTGTGATGCTGAGCCGCTCACTTCTGAAGCTGGAGAGGATGGACTGCTTCGTTATAAGCCTGCAACGTATCGCGATGCCGATCGTGATGGGGTGAATGATGGGGAAGAATTCCGTCGTGGTACGGACCCTTGTTCCGACCTTTGTACCCCCGTTCTTCCTGAAGAAGACACCGACGCGGAGTAAGCTCCATTGTTATGCTGGGGGATCTCTGGTAGAATCCCCCGGCTATGCTGAACAAGCCGTTTAAAATTCAGTCGGGCATGACTCCCAAGGGAGATCAGCCCAAAGCCATCGAGTCTTTGGTGAAGGGCCTCAAAGAAGGGGTGCAACATCAAGTCCTGTTGGGAGCCACTGGAACTGGGAAAACTTTTACGATTGGAAATGTGATCGAGAAGGTTCAAAGACCTGCTCTTGTTATTGCTCACAATAAAACTTTGGCAGCGCAGATTTGTAGCGAGCTCAAGGACATGTTCCCCGAGAATGCAGTGCACTACTTTGTGTCGTACTACGATTACTATCAGCCGGAAGCTTATATTGCTGTTAGTGACACTTATATCGAGAAGGATGCGCAGATCAACGATGAGATCAACAAATACCGCCACGCGGCGACCGAGAGTTTGCTCACACGTCGAGATACGATCATTGTGGCTTCGGTCTCCTGTATTTACGGTTTGGGATCGCCGCAGGAATACTTAGACATGCGCATTGTTTTGAAGGTGGGTGACACGATTCAGCGCGACCTTTTGCTGCGCCAACTCACCGATCTGCAGTACATCCGGGCGAAGATGGATTTTAAGCAGGGGCAGTTTCATGTTTTGGGCGACGTTTTGGAAGTGTTTCCACCCGGTGGAGACACTGCTTTGCGCTTGGAGTTTTTTGGGGACGAATTGGAAAAAATCACTGAAATAGAACCTTTTACGGGTGAAATTTTGGGCACAACCGGGGAGGTGACTATTTTCCCAGCCAAGCATGCGGTGACTACCGAAGCAAAGATTCGCGTTGCTGTTGAGGGTATTCGCGATGAATTGGCTGTTCGTGAAAAACAATTACGAGAAATTGGCAAAGGTCTTGAGGCGCAACGTCTACGCACACGTACCGAATATGATCTAGAGATCTTGCTTGAAACAGGTTACGTGAGTGGTATTGAAAATTACGTGCGTTACTTCAATAGTCTTGGTCCTAGCGGTCGGCCACCCACGTTGATGGAGTATTTTCCAAAAGATTTTTTGATGATCATTGATGAATCTCATATGAGTGTTCCTCAGATTGGAGCCATGCACAACGGAAACCTTTCTCGTAAGCAGTCATTGGTTGAGCATGGGTTCCGTTTACCTTCAGCTTTTGACAACAGGCCTCTCACTTTTGAAGAGTTTGAAGCTTATATGCGTCAGGTCATCTATGTTTCAGCGACGCCAGGAAAGTATGAAATGGCAAAAAAACAATCTTTAGTTGAGCAAATCATTCGTCCGACTGGGCTTTTGGATCCTGAAATTTCTGTTCGACCCAAAGTTGGGCAGATGGATGATCTTTTGGAGGAAGTGCGAAAGCGTACTCAAAAAGGAGATCGTGTGTTGGTAACTACTTTGACCAAGCGCAGTGCGGAAGATTTAACGGAATACCTAACCGATGCAGGGGTGAAGGTGCGCTACTTGCATTCAGACATCGAAACTTTGGAACGCATCGAAATTCTGCGCGACCTGCGTCTTGGAAAATTCGACGTGTTGGTTGGAATCAACCTGCTCCGTGAAGGGCTCGACCTGCCGGAAGTTTCCCTGGCAGTGATTTTGGATGCCGACAAGGAAGGGTTTTTGCGCAGTGGCTCCGCCTTGATTCAGACCATTGGACGTGCAGCCCGCAATGCTGATGGTTTTGTGATCATGTATGCCGATAAAGAGACCGATGCCATGCGGATTGCTATTGGAGAAACTCAGCGTCGTCGCGA
>CAYLWB010000029.1:0-8460 GCA_964387375.1 uncultured Candidatus Peribacteria bacterium
TACAATGTGCCTACAGATTAGCAGGTGCTTTACTTGCTGTCAAGGGATACTCACCTAAGCGATTTTACTGGGGAACCCATGGATGAATTGCAGTATGAAAGCAGTAAAGAAGGCATGTCCTATGCGAAGATCCGCATAGAGGAACTCAAAAATGATCAAGCAAGTCTCTCCGATCTGGGTCAGCGCATCTCTGCAGTATGGGAGTGGGTGCTGCCCAGTCCTGGCACAGCCAACCCCTCTTGGAAAGAACTCAAAGGAACGGTTGAAGCTTTCGACGGCCAAACCCTAACCCTCAACGATGGCATCAGTAACTGGCAGCTCCAAGTTAACACGAGCAAGTTCGATACTCTCATCTTTGAGGTGGGCAATGAGCTTTTGGTGCGAATGAGTCTAGAAGATGGAATTTACACCGTCGAAGAAAGCACTTTGATCAAAGCTTCAGAAAAGGTCAGTCAAAAAAACTTTCCATGGAATCTAGTGGGCCTGCTAACCTTCCTCAGCGGCTGGTTAGGTTACGAAACTTTCAAAAAATTCAGGGAAAAACAGAGTGGAATTTCCTTACAAGTCACCTGATTTGGCTCTGGACTTTGAGGGCAAAATCCTTCAAACTGTGGCGCACCTTATCCTCAAAAATGAGTGGACGACTCGAACAACACGACCTGGAAAACGCTCAACTGAAGGGAAAAGACTCCCGTGAAGTGGTGGATCAAACCACACCCTTCGGAGAAAGCGTAAAGGCAGACCTCAAAGAGGCTTACGATCGCTATGCAAAAAGCACAGGAGATTTGGAAACTTCTCAGAAGTACAAAGCTCAACTTGAAAAATGTAGGTCTGACGCAGAAGTGCTGACCTTTAGAGAAAAAGCAGAAAAGGCAAGTACCAAGTGGCTAGAAGGCCAACTGAAAGATGCTTTCCTTGGGAAAGAGATCGACCCACGCGAACGAGTTCGTTTGGAAGGAATCATTCAAGGCAACCTAAAGAGTTTCGCTGAACTGCCTTTGAATGGCAGCTACAGCAAGATGAACTTCATAGAAGGTTTGAAAGAAAATATCGAGCCACAACTTGAGTTTAGAGAAAAATTAAGAGAAAAATGCCAAAAAAGCCCCACCCTGAAAGAAGTTTATTTTCTTAAGTTAGGCATGCTCCCCCCCTATGGCAGCGAAAAAGATCTCCTGGATAAAACAGAAAAAGAACTGGGAATTCTGATCAATAAACCCATTGCTGTAAAAAATGCCTTTGAAGCAAAACTTCTGAAAGGTGAGCTCAGTGGAGATCTCAACAAAGCCATTGAGGATTTGGATGCAGAATATAAAAAACTCGAAACCCCCTATGTTAAGATGATCACAGACAGCGAAGATGCTTGGGGTGGAGAAAAGGTAGTCACCCCCGAAGGAAAAATGGGACAGGCTGGAGCAGATTATATCCAATGGTTCCGCCAACAAAATAGCTTAGATGAAATGGCTTGGGCTTTAAACCAACTTCCAAAACACATTGCTCGTCGGCGCGAAATGTACCAAGAGAGGGATGAGCTCATCTCAAAGCTGGACCCTAACGATGCAGCTCGGCTCAAGGAAGAAACCAACGCCATGCGCTCCACAACCCTAGAAGTGGCCCTCCCACGTCTTCGTGAATATGTGAATAAAAATGACGTACAGCTGGCCAAATACGATGCTGCCCTGGTAGGGGCAGAGAGTCATAATCTCCCACTCTATAGCCCTGATGAAATCAAGAACCTGACGGATCGTTTCAAAGCTGCAAAACCAGAAAGTCGTAATGCTCGAATGACGCTCCTAAGCGAAGAGATTGCCGAACGCAAAGAGACGGTAGATAAATATTTTGGAGTGCCAGACTACATGCGTGATGATCTCAAGTTTTTTGCCCTCAAAAGTCACGCTGAACGACATCAGATGGTAAAAGATATCGAGAAAAAACTAAAAGAACACCCTGCATCTCCCTTCGATATCGCAAAGATTAAAAACAAGGACTTAGACAGCAAGGATGTGAATGAGATCTCTGAAAAACTACAGAGCAGAGAAGGTAAAGAGGCTTTCAGAAAAAAAGTGATGGAGGATCTGAAAGCAGAAGGGCAACTCAAGATCGCAGAGACCATTAACGCCGTACAACAAAAAGCTGGTGTGAGTATGAAAAGACAGAAAGATCTCGACATCACTCAAGTGGAAAGCAAACAGTACGACAACGCACATTGGATGGGCATTGATAAAAAAATCAAAGACGCAAGTGAAGCAACCACTGACCGAGAGCGCTGGCGTGGAAACAATCAAGCCGCTTTGGCGGAGGCTTGGAAAATGGATAAGACTTGGGATGCGAGTGGAGGCCCCATCAAAAACCTGAGCAAAGTGAGCCTAACTCAAATTGAAAATGGAAGCGGTGAAGTCGCTGATAAAATGCAGCAAGCTCAATGGAGCGAAGAGGTAAAGATTGTAAATGAGGCAGGAGAAGATGTACGAAACCCCCTACTCCACATGCAGGCCATGGCCAAACGGGAACTCCGCCGCCTCAAAGGACGTGCCAAAGAAAAACTACTCAGAGGTGAATTGGAGGCTGGATTGGGCAATCGTAGCTTCCTGGAAAATTCTGGAAAGCTCGATGAGGCTCTTGGAAGAGCTCTAATTGAAGAGGCATTTGCGGCCAACACCAAGGACCATTATTTAGATCTTGATCAAGAAGTTGCCGCATAATGACCACTACAATCAAAATTTGCACTGGCTGCGATTGCAGCAAACGCTTCAGTGATGAAACCGTGAAAAAAGCGGAATCCGTACTGAAGATTAAAGCAGGACAAAGCACGCCAGACGGGCGCTTCAAGCTGGAAAAAACAGGCTGCCTCAGCCATTGTGAACTTGGCCCCAACGTGTATTTTGAAAACAAGGGTGAAGGCCACGTAGAACACGGCATGCTCCCTCACCGTATCGAAAAAAAATTAACCTCTTTACTCCACCCCTAATCCTCCAATTATGCATGATTTAATCATCATTGGCGGTGGTTGCGCCGGACTCTCAGCAGCCATTTATGCACGCCGTTACAACATGGATGTTTTGGTACTCACCGAAATGCTCGGTGGAACCATTACGACCACACACCTTGTGGAAAATTACCCTGGCTTCACTTCGGTGAGTGGCCAAGAACTTGCAGATGCTTTCATCGCTCATGCAAAAGCAAACGATGTCCCTTTCAAACTCGGGAACAGAGTCAAGCAGGTTAGTAAAAATGGTGATGTTTTCACAGTAGAATACGGAAAAGAAACGCTCGAAGCTCGAACAGTGCTCCTTTCCACTGGGACGACCTATCGCAAACTCGGAGTTCCGGGAGAAGCAGAATTTGGAGGTCGCGGTGTCTCCTACTGCGCCACCTGCGATGGAGCCTTCTTCAAGGGCAAAAACGTTATTATGGTAGGTGGAGGTGACAGTGCCGTGAAGGAATCGCTCATTCTTGCTGAACATGCAGCCCATGTGACTATCGTGTATCGCGGAGCTCAATTCACCAAGGCCGAACCCATTAACTTGAAGCGAATGGAGGCCATAAGCAACATCACTCCTCTCTTCAATACAAACATTGTAGAAGTGTTAGGTGACGAACGTGGTGTAAATAAGGTTAAGTTTGATACAGGTGGAGAAATGGCCATTGATGGCGTCTTCATCGAAATCGGTCGCATCCCCATCACAAGCATGATTGATCCACTCAACGTGGATAAAAACCAAAAGGGCGAAATTGTCATCAACGACATGAGTGAAACCAATGTTCCTGGTTTCTATGCCGCTGGCGACGTTACCAACACAGAGTGGAAACAAGCCATCGTGAGTGCTTCCGAAGGCTGTAAAGCTGCCTACAAAGCTTTTGAGTTTGTATCTGCACAGAAAATCTAGCCTTTTTTAATCGCCACTGATAAACTAGGAATAATTCCTATTTACTAACTTTACCACTATGGATGACTGCTGCTGCTCTACCCCTACCCAAGCTCAAGTTGGGCAAATAGCTCCTGGATTCACTGCAGAAGGAGTGTTTGGCGACGAATTCAAAAAAGTTTCCCTCAGTGACTACCGTGGAAAGTGGGTATTGCTTTTCTTTTACCCTCTCGACTTCACCTTCATCTGTCCTACGGAAATCACAGCCTTTCATCAGAATCTCGACAAGTTCCGTGAAATGAACACCGAAGTACTCTCCATGTCCACTGACAGCGTGCACTCTCACCTCGCTTGGAAAAAGAACGGCCTCGGGGAAATGGGTTTCGGTATGCTTTCTGATATGACTAAGGAAATCAGTCGCAACTACGGCGTGCTCATTGAAGATGAAGGAATCGCCCTACGCGGCACCTTCCTCATCAATCCGGACGGTGTGCTTAAAATGTCTATCGTTCACGACAATAGCATCGGCCGAAATGTTGATGAAGTGATCCGCGTGATCCAAGCTGCCCAAACAGGCCAACTCTGCCCCGTAAACTGGGCTCCAGGAAAAGAGACCTTGGGGAAAGCTTGATCGTAGACCATTTTCCAAGCTACCATGGCCCCCTTGACCCGAACGCCATGGAGCAAGTTTCTACGATTCAAAATTTCCAAGCGGCCCAGCGGCTATTCTTGGCTGCACAACGAATCGTGGTTATCTCCCACCGCAACCCAGATGCAGATGCCATTGGGGCAAACCTGGCCTTGCGTGAAGCTTTAGAAAATATAGGGAAAACCACCCTTTCTGCTTGTGTAGACCCTATACCAGAAGATTCCGCTTTTCTGGCACAAGCAACTCAATTCCAAACGACTCTTCAACCCGCAGCTTATGATCTCTTTGTGAGCGTAGACTGCGGCTCGCACGAACAGCTGGGCTTCCACCTTGAACACCCCGTGCTCTTGAATCGAGCGCAAACGCAACTCATCAACATTGACCACCATGCCAGTAATGATTTTTTCGGCAATGTGAACGTTGTGCTTCCTGAAACTCCTTCAACCTGTTTCATCCTCTACCACATGTTCAATAGCTACGGTTGGAGCATCACCCCAAGCATGGCGACCGCGCTTTTGCATGGGCTGTACTACGACACAGGTTGCTTCATGCACCCAAATACAAATGCAGCAACCTTACGTGTAGCTGCACGACTCAAAGCTCTGGGAGCAAATCAAGAACAGATCGTAAAAGAACAATTTCACACCAGCTCTATCTCCAAATTACGGCTTTGGGGGCGAGCTCTCAGTCGTGCCGACCTCAACAAAAAATCTGCCGTCATTTCTGCTATTACCGAAAAAGACTACCAAGAAGAACGTGGCTCTCTCGACGACCTCAGTGGTGTCATCAACTACCTCAATCAAGTCCCAGAAGCCAAGTTCTGCGTACTGCTTGCGGAAGACCAAAAGGGCAATATCAAAGGTTCACTGCGAACCCAGCGCGACGACGTGAACCTATCCGCAGTGGCCGGCCTCTTTGGCGGAGGTGGTCACACAAAAGCAGCGGGCTTCACCCTACCTGGACGACTGCGCGAAAAACACAGCTGGGAAGTGTCTTAAAGTGCTGTAAACCTTTCGTTCACAACCTTCCAATTCACATTTGCAAAGAATGCGTTGAGGTAGTCGGCTTTGGCAATGCCGTAGTCGATCATGAAAGCATGTTCCCAGCAGTCCAGCGCAAGTACTGGCACTTGATGCACGGGGAGACCGATGTGATGCTCGTACATGATGTAGGTATGGAGCTTTTTATCAACCTTGTTCCATGTGAGCAAAACCCAACCCGGTGTGGATCCAGCCGCAGCCCGCATATCCGCCATAAGATTTTCCCAGTTTCCAAAAGCAGCTTCTGCAGCAGCCTTGAGTTCAACACTGGGCTCTCCTCCATTGGCACCAAGATTTTCAAAATAAAGTTGGTGCAAGTAAGTGCCGTTGAAGGCTACCGCCTCACGTCGTTTGAGTTCACTGTACTCTCCAAAAGAGTAATTTGCCTTGGCACGGTCAACTTCTGTGAGCTTTTGCTCGATTTCATTGAGCTTATTCACATAGCCCTCATAAAGCTTGAAGTGAGCCTGAAGTTGCGCATCAGAAAGCCCATGCAGGCTACCAAGCAGGTGGGAAAAGTCGTGTGCAGTGTGTGTCATGGTTCCGAAAGTTAAAAGTTCTTGTGGATAGCTTAAGCGCTCACTGTCAAAAATGCTAGCTCCCTGCTATACTTTTCACCAATGAACTAAACCCCTACCCTATGATGAACGTCGGCGACAGCATCCCAACTCTCATGCTTCCTGGCTCTGATGGCAAAGAACACTCCCTTTCCGAATTCAAAGGAAAATACGTGGTGCTCTATTTTTACCCAAAAGATGACACTCCTGGATGCACCCGCGAAGCCTGCAGCTTCCGTGATCTTCAGAAAGATTACAGTTCTTTGAATGCAGTGATCGTGGGCGTGAGCAAAGATGCTCTCGGCTCTCATAGTAAATTCATCGACAAATACAGCCTCCCCTTCTTGCTTCTTTCAGATGAAGAACTGAAACTACATGAAGCTTTTGGTGCTTGGGCTCCAAAAAGCATGTACGGGAAAACCTTTTTGGGCGTGATCCGCTCCACCTTTCTCATTGGCCCAGATGGCAAGTTGCTCAAAGAATGGCGCAACGTGAAGGTGGATGGCCACGTTGAAAAGGTGCTCGAAGAGCTCCGTGCACAACAGAACTAAAGCTTATAATTCGTGAGAAGATTCAACCACATCTTTTCGCTGAGCAAGTCGACCAACGATGATTTGTCATCCGTAAAGACATTTTTTTGGGGGTCGAAAAGGATGGATTGTGTCTCAGCGTGAACACGTTCCACATAAGGCCTCAACTCCTCTGGGGAAACGCTTTCTTGCAGTAAATCCCCAGAAAAAACCATGGTGTTGTAACTGCCTGGCACCAAAAAGGCCTGAGCCGAACCAAAGACCTTGGCAAAAGTGTTTTCCAGTGCCCAGAGCAAGTCTCCATCTTTGCTGGCCACATTCAAAGCTGCCACTCCCTCTTCCGTAAGGTGTGCCTGTACCAATTCAAAAAACTCCTGCGTTGCCAAATGCGCCGGAATTTGAGCGTTGTGATAAGTATCGATGAAAATCAGATCGTAGCGCTCTTCAGATTTGGAAAGGAAAGCTCGAGCATCGGCATGCACTAAATTCACCTCCGCCTTATCCAAATCCATAGTAGCACGCGCTGCCTCCGTGACTGCTGGATCCAATTCCACCCCAGTCACCTTTATGTCGGGATAGAAAGCGTTTAAAAGACGTGTGAAACTCCCTCCAGCGTGACCTAAAATCAAAATGCTCTTTGGCGTTTTCACCAAAGTCGGTAGTGCCATGAAACTGGAATAATAGTGCTCAGTGAGTAGATGGTCTGGATCATAAATAGATTGGGTCCCCAAAAAATGATCAACATGGAGATGCAAGCGCCCTTCCGCATCCTCCTGGACAAAAATGTGACCGTAGGAAGATTCGTGATCATAAATAACATTCTGCGCCAAGGACACAGGTAGACTCCAAATCAAACCCAAGAAAATCCCAAGCAAAACCAGGCCCCCCTTGCGTCGCAGCGCAAAGAGCGCAAGAGCAATCAAAATCGCTCCCGCCAGAAAGAAACTCCTAAAAGTACCAATCATGGGGATTAGAACAAAGGCCGGCAAAAAGGTGCCACAGAGACTTCCAAAAGTAGAAACCATAGAAACTCGGCCAGAAACCGAGCCAATGTCCTTGAGTTGGTGAGCCAGCAACTTCACGGTAAAGGGAACAATCATGCCCAAAAACACCATTGGAAGAACAAAAAGCAGCAAGACTGCCAGAAAAGACCCCAAGCCAACGGTCAGTGCAAAATTAGGGAAGACCGCTAAGAGTTTTGGCAAAAGAGAGCTCGCCAAAAATGGCGTACAGAAAACCCAAAGTCCAGCCCCAAGCACCAAAGAGAAGTAGTGTTTGGGCTCAGCTTTCTCGTCGGCCCAACGACCCCCTAAATAATACCCCAAAGACAGCCCAAGAAGCACCAGACCGATCACATTGGTCCACACAAAGAGTGAGTTGCCAAAATAAGGTGCAATCAAACGAGATGCCGAGAGTTCCAGCATCATCACAACCATTCCGCAGAAAAATGCTGTGGCGTAGTAAAGCATGATGGTGCCACTCTACCAAAAATCTGTGCTCAGGCACAGATTTAACTAGAATTCTCTCTCTTTTCATGACACAATCACTTTGAATAAGTTTCAACCCCCACGCCATGAAATTTTCTATTGATTCCAAAGCACCTAAAGCAGAGCTGCTTTTGATCTCTCTTTTTAAAGGAGAAGACTTGAGCTCTGCACAGCAAGCCCTGATCGGAAAGGACTTTGCCAAGGCCTTTGCTGCCCGACGGAAGGCCAAAGATTTTGAAGGAGAAAAAGGTCAAAGCCTAACTTTTTATCCTGAGAAAGGCAGCCTCAAAAAGATTATTGTGCTGGGTCGCGGAGACAAAGAGGGTGACATTCC
>CAYLWB010000030.1:0-8443 GCA_964387375.1 uncultured Candidatus Peribacteria bacterium
GTCTATTGTTTTTTGGAAGCTGGTCACAGCATTGAAACGGTCGACGAAGACCCCGAAAAACGCATGCAGGATTTTGAGCAACGCGACTGGCGAAACGATCCCTACATCGCGGAAGTCTTCCAAAACGATCTGGAAGGGGAGAAAAACAGCACCGCCTTCGTGATGCTGCTTCCTGCGGGAAAGTCCTGCCACATGGAGGCCGGCATAGCCTATGGCTTAGGGAAAAAGTGCATCTTGATCGGTGAACAAAAGGAGGCCGAAAGCCTCTATCTCATTTTTTCTGAGCATTATGAGACAGTAGAAGAGTTTATTGAGTCGCTTCAGACTTAGACAATGTGAATGATAGGTCGGCAAAAAGACGGATTTTTGCTAAAGTGAAGCCGTCAAATCTACTAGCGGAACCAATCCCAGCCCCACGTCACTGGCATGATATAGCGTAGCAAGTTCGACCTGAAAAATTCCTGACATTCTATGTTCACATTTGAATTTTTGCACAAACTTTAGTTCTCCACTTCGCTATCCATTCCATGCTCCGCCATGTACTGCCGCACGATGTGCCTTCCAGTGTACATGACTGCAAATTTGCTGAGCATGCCTTTCACTAAAATCCCTATCTCTTTCTTGAACCTTCCTTGGCGCATTTCTTCAGCCAAACCACTCAAAAATTTGACCATTTCTGATTCGGGAAGGGCCCTTTCATAAAGAGCCATTTTCACTTCAGGTTCGCAGGCGTAACGGTGGCACCAAGTTTGGTAGTTCTCCCCGCTCGCTGCAAGGTCGCAGTGAATATTGTAAGCCGCTTGATTGACGGGCTCCAAGATGTTCTCAATGGACACGGTTTGTCCAGGAAACAGATAAGAGAGCTCCTTTAGCACTTGCCCTTGCTTGGCCTGCCCCTCCCGCACATTCAGATCTCGAGCAACCGTCCAAACGGCGCTCGCCTTTTGTCGAACGGCTTCTTTGCGGGTCAAGGCTTCTTGAACGGCTCGGCGGATCTGCCCTTTTTTTTGAGGAACGCCAGGGATTTGAGCGCGTGTGGCCTCCAAATCGGCGGCCCAGACCTCTACCGGTCGAGCAATGAGTTCTGCTTTCATAAGTTTGGGGTTAAAAGCTATGTGGACAAAAAACCAAAAACTGACGTATGCTTCAATCTGGCGGCCAATTCCGCCACTTTCCATGCAAGAACTCCAAAGCCTTCTCGGAGAAATTGGACTCAATCCCTACGAAACAGCCATTTACATGCAACTGCTCTACGGCGGAGAGCAAGCTGCTTCGGTGCTGAGCCGCACTTTAAAAATGCCCCGTTCCACCACCCGTGGGCTCCTCGACAAGCTCTGCGAACGGGGGATCGTGCACAAAATCTACAAGCGCAATACCCAATACTATTCCTGCAAACCGCCACGAGCTCTCTTGGAACACCTCCGCAATGGCATTCAAGAAAAAAAGAGAAGCATCAAACGCCTTCGCGAAGCCATGCCCGTGCTCACCTCTCTACACCAACGCCGCAACCTCGTGCCCAAGGTGCAGATTTTCGAAGGACCGGAGCAGGTGATCGAAGCCTTCAATCAGAGCCTTTACATCGAGAATTTGAAGGAACTTTTGATCTTCACTTCTTACGAATTCCTCCGGGATCCCCTCATCAAGAAAAACGACGACGAGCTCTTCATCAAGATGCGGGTCAAAAAGGGCATCCACGCTCGGGTGCTTGTGGGCAAAACTTCAGAATCCAGCAAGATGATCAAAAAAGATCTACGTGAATTGCGGGAGCGCCGTTTCCTTCCTGAACGCTTCCGTTTGCCAGGCAACATCCACATTTACGGCGACACTGTTTTGTATTTTTCCACCCAAAAAGGCCAGTATCTCTCGGTGCTTGTGCAGGGCGCTCAAATGGCAGACACCCTACGCACCCTCTTTGAGTTCATGTGGGAGCAGTGCAAGGAGTGAGGAATTGCCCCATTGCCATTCTAAACCTGAACAGCTAGAATACGCGCACTTTAAAAATCCTATGAAGGTCCTTTTGCTTACCTCTGGTCGTAGTCGCCGAATGAAGCCTGTGAAAGACAAGAATCTACTCAAGTTTTCTGGGAAAACTGTGCTTGAGCACCAACTCGACATGCTGCACAATCTCAATCTTACGGATGTGCTCATTTCTGCGAGCGCCCATAATTTTGAGGCACTGCAAACCATTGCGGAGATTTATGGCGCAAAAGTTTTTGAGCAAAAAAATCTTGATGATGGAATGGCTGGAGCCCTGGTGGACGCCGAACCTTTTGTGGGAGATGAGCCGCTTATAGTCATGGGCAGCAATGATATGCTTGCTCCTAGCGCAATTATTGCCATTCAAGAGGCTACTGAGTCCGATGCCGACGCCTACTTGCTCTCTTATAAAGTGAAGGATTATTTTCCTGGTGGCTACCTTCGTTTAGATGGCAACCGCATCACAGGGATTGTTGAAAAACCTGGCCAAGGCAATGAGCCTTCCGAATATGTGAATGTTGTTCTGCACCTTTATAAAAACCCAAAAATTCTTTTCAATGCACTGCGTGAAGTTGGCTCCACGAAAGATGACCGATATGAAGTTGCGCTCGATCGACTTATGAAGTCATATTTCTTTGAGGCCGTGCCTTACGAAGGATTTTGGCAACCCATTAAATTTCCCTGGCACGTGCTTGACCTCATGCAGACCGCGCTTGGTATGCTCGGTTCTCGCATCGATCCCTCTGCTGACATTGCTGATACTGCTGTAATCAAGGGGCAAGTTGTGATCGAATCTGGCGTTAAAATCCTCGATCATGCGGTGATTCAAGGGCCTGTTTACCTCGGTAAAAATACCGTGGTGGCCAGTGGCGCTTTGGTGCGCGAATCCATGATCGGAGACCGCTGTGTGATCGGCTACGCCACCGAAATTGCGCGCTCCTTTGTTGGGGATGACTGCTGGTTTCATTCCAACTACATCGGAGATAGCATCCTCGGAAACAACTGCAGTTTTGGATCTGGGGCTGTGTGTGCCAACCTACGTCTGGATGAAAAAGAAATCGGGGCGGCAAAGAGGAAAAAACTTGGCGCTATCTGTGGTGAGAACATCCGCATTGGTGTGAACACCAGCATCATGCCTGGAGTGCGCATTGGATCCAACTGCATGATCGGCTCTGGCCTTACACTTGCTGAAGACTTAGAAGACGGCAAATTCGTTTACGGCAAAACAGAACTCGTCATCAAAGACAACCAAGCTCAATTGGATCCTCAAGCTCGCGAAGAGATGAGGGAGAAATTATGACAGTGAGTTGCCTCAATGGGTATTTTTTAATGCGTAAATACCCCCCTTGGCTTACTGCTCGAACGTCACATCTCCCATCACCTTGCATTGGCAGCCCAGTCGCACGTCTCCAGAATCAAGGTCGACTCCGCGGGCGTCGAGGGTGAATTCTTCTTGCTCGGTCATGGGGCTCAAGTTTTCCTTGCCGCTGCGGATTTGGATCAAACAGGTCGCGCAAATTCCACTTTCGCAACCGAATGCAACACCCAAGCCCTGAGTTTCTGCAACGTCTTTAAAACTGGAGCCTTTTTTACATTTTGCACTTGTTTTCATTCCGAGGTTCGTTAGGGTCACCTCGTCCGCAGTTTGGTTTGTGGTTTGATTCATCCTAAAGAAAAAGGTTAAAGATAAGAATTGAGAATGGGGTCGATATCGATCTGGTCGATCTCGTGTTCCACCAAGGCCTTTTCCGCCAGCATAGGCAGTTCGCCTTCGTAAGTCCATCGCTGCTCACGGTAGTAAATTCCAACGGGAATCTTTTCTCCCCACTCTTCTGTTTTTGCAAAGGCGGCCGCACGGTCTTCTGGATTGTACTCCTCGCCCAATTTGTAGATGCGCTCCTGGTACCACTGGTAGGTGTTGAGTTGGTTGAAGGTCACACAGGGCTGCATTACATCGATGAGGGCAAAGCCCTTGTGTTGGATGCCTGCTTTAATGAGTTCCTTGAGATGCATGATGTCTCCAGCATAGCCGCGAGCAACAAAACTTGCACCTGCAGCCATGGCTAAAGTGAGGGGTCGAATGGGTGGCTCGATCACACCTTCTGGAGTGCTCTTGGTTTTGAAGAGGTGCTCGCTGGTTGGGGAAGTCTGTCCCTTGGTGAGTCCATAAACCTGATTGTTCTGCACCAAATACGTCACGTTGAAGTTGCGGCGTGCGCTGTGAATGAGGTGCGCCACTCCGATTCCATATCCATCTCCATCTCCACCCACAACGATGACATTCATCTTGTGATTGGCCATCTTCATGGCAGTGGCCACAGGAAGGGCACGACCATGCAAAGAGTGGAAACCATAGAGCTTCACGAGGTGAGGAGCTTGTGATCCACAACCGATTCCAGAAACCAAAATGGTGGACTCTGGATCGAGTTTTAAATCAAAGATGGCCTGTTTTAGAGCCACTAAAATTCCAAAGTCCCCACAGCCTGGACACCAGTTGCAATTGGAACCTGTTTCTAGTTCCTTCACGCTCTCTAGGATTTTTAGTGTTTTACTCATAGAATTTTGTGAATGGCATCTAGAACTTCAGCTGCATGGATGGGGCGACCATCGTAGCGAAGGTGCTTGGTTTCGAACCCAATTCCCGTGTTTTCTCGAATCACTCCACCCATTTGAGCTTCGGCATTGTTCTCAATCAAAAGAGTTTTTTTCGCGCTCTCTAAGATGCTGGCAACGCCTTCTATAGGGAAGGGCAGTACGCATTTGATCTGCAAAAAGTTGACACGCTTCCCTTGATTGTTCGCCACGTCCATTGCCTCCAAAATAGGGCCTTTTGTAGACCCCCAGCCCACCAAGGTCAAATCAGCTTCTGCAGGGCCATGCAAAACGAACATGTCGGTATCCTTGAGGGATTCTCGACGTAGGGTTTCAAGTTTTTTAGCCCGCTTGTCCACCATCTTTTTGCGATTTTCTCCGCTTTCGTCCAAGTCGCCATCTTCTCGGTGTTCATCGGTGGATGCTGTGTAAATGCAGTTGGGATAGCCTGGCAAAGCTCGCTTGGAAACGCCATTTTCTGTGAATTGATACCGTTTGTATTCGCCGTCCTTCATTTGAGCGGCTTCTTCCATGCTCATTAGGAGTCCGCGGTCCACCTTGTAAGATTGGTGTTCGAAAGGGGTCGCACTTTTTAAAGATTCTCCAAGATATTTATCAGTCATGATCAAGACCACCATTTGGTATTTTTCCGCCAAATTGAAAGCTTGCAGAGTCATTTCGAAAGCTTCTTCAATATCACCAGGAGCCAAGAGAACGCGAGGGAATTCTCCCTGGGAAGCATGCATCACAAAACGCAGGTCTCCCTGATCTGTCCAGGTGGGCAGGCCAGTGGAAGGGCCGGGGCGAGTTCCTTCTATGGCCACCAAGGGCGTTTCCGTAATTGCGGCCATTCCCAGTGCTTCAGTCATGAGAGAAAAACCACCTCCTGAAGTTGCTGTCATGGAGCGTACGCCCATATGTGCGGCTCCAATCGCCATGTTCATTGCAGCGATTTCATCTTCTGTATGTTTCATGACCACTCCGTATTTAACTCCGTACTTGGCCACGGTCAGCATGATTGAGGTTACGGGAGTCATTGGATAGGCCGCCATGAATTTAACTCCAGCTTTGATCGCTCCAATTGCAATCGCTTCATTTCCAGTAATCACCATTCGTTTAGGGGCATCTGGTTGAGCAGAAATCCGCTTTTTAAAGTTCGTTGCGAGGCCATTTTTTTGTACATAATCATAGCCACTATGGGCCACATCTACATTGAATTTCACAACGTCTTCACCCTTTCGAGCGAAGGTGCTTTTCAAAACACTCTCTACATAAGAAAAATCCATACCGATCACTGCAAAACTTGCTCCTAAAGCCACGGTATTGCGCATGACGCGGCTCGCACCCAAGTCCTTGGTGATGCGTGCAAGAGGGACGGGAACCAGGATCAATCCAGTTGGAGCTGTACTGGAATCCCAGGTGAGAGTTTCATTGTCGTAGATCAATACGCCACCCTCCGCCATATCCCCGATGTGGAAATTGATGGCGTTTTGGTTGAGTGCCAAGAGGACGTCAATTTTATCACTATGGCCACGCACATCCTCTTTGGAAACACGAATCATTGCTGTGTTGTGCCCTCCACGAATCAGGGAAGGGTATTCTCCATATCCAAAAACATTCAAACCAGCTCGTGTGCAAGCGCGTGCAAATCCCTGTCCAATAGTGCTGATTCCATACCCCGCTTCTCCGGCAACCAGCCAGGTAAGAGGTTCGTGAATGTCCGTCTGCGGCATACGTATTAAGGGGTTGGCCTCAACTTAACATACGTATGGCCTCAGGATAAGCCTTTTTTTCTAATTTTTGTACCTTTGCTTGCAAGCTTTCAACTGTTTCATCTGGCTCTACGCTTACTTTTTCTTGAAGCAGGATTTCTCCAGAATCCACACCCTCATCTACAAAATGGATCGTCATTCCGCTCTCCTTGTCTCCATTCGTCAGCACTGCTTCGTGGATTTTGCGCCCATACCACCCTTTTCCGCCGTATTTGGGGAGTAAAGAGGGGTGCACATTGATTATTTTGTTCTTGTAGTGCCGTACAAAGTTCGGAGTGAGAATCTTCATATAACCGATAAGACAGATCAGATCCACGTCGCCGATAGTTTCGATGAGTTTGGAGTCATATTCTTCCGGGCTCAAACCTGTTGGATCAAGAAAGACTGCGTGAGCTCCATAGGCACGTGCTTTCTCTAAAGCCCCACAATCCTTCACATTGCTCAGCACTTTTACCAGTTCCACGCCTGGGAGCTGGCCTGCTTTCAGCTCTTCCAAAATAGCCTGGAGGTCGGTTCCACGGGTCGAAGCGAGGACAGCGATACGAAAACTCATGAGGATATTCTATAAAAAACTCCAGAAAGAAGCAAATCCGCCTTCAGGGATAGAAATATTACATCGAAACAATTTTATTAAAACGTCCATAGCTAAGTATTGCACAAATAGAGTTCACTTGTTATAGTGATTTGAAACATTCACTTAGATTGTTTCGTTCGTACAAAGACCTCACCGGTCGAAAAACAAAGACAAAAAAAAGTTCGTTTACAATCCCTGCTTCGTGATGGTGACCCCGACACTGGTCACCCAAGAGAGGAAGACTCTCACTATCGTTCTGTGGATCCATCTGCTCCCTACCTAGTACAGCAATCGACTCCACGCCAAGGACAGCCCTGGTTAGGCCATAAACTAAACCAAAGTGAGGCGGGTGCAAAAACAAAAACAGAATAGAATTGGTCACTATTCTCAGAACTGGCCTCTCTCCCATCAATGAGCTCAGTGCTCGTAAAAAGCACCGATAGCTCGGAGGAGAAGTCAGTTTTTTGTTGTTTCGGCTTCTTGTTCTCAAGTAAAATGGTCTCGTTATGAAGCGAAAAACACAACTCTTGATTTCAGGGGCTCTAGGAATTTTGGGTGTTGTACCAGGAATTTGGGGCATCTCTTTGAATGATGCCATGTGCTACTACGCTTCCGATCGCGTTGCCTGCTCAGCTCAGTATCCAATAGGGTCTTATATTTGGCATGGTGTTCTTGGTTTTGCTGTATTTTTCTTGCTCACTTTTGCACTAACGTCACTCATGGCCAGGCTTCTTAAGAAGAAAAAAGCATGAAAATCCGCCTAGCTCGAGACGAAGACACCGCCGCACTTGCCCGTTTGCGTCGACAAAGTATCCGCTACATAAATTCCAAAGATTACTCACCAGAAGTGATTCGAATTTGGATCCGCCGTGGAAACACACAGTCCATGAGGAAGCAGGCGTCCGAACGGAAGCGTTGGGTGGCCGTAGAGGGCGATCAGATCTTGGGTTTTTCTGAACACAACTTGGTCTGCGAACTTTCCCGACTCTACGTTCATAAAGATCACCTTCAAAAGGGCATTGGCTCAAAGTTATTGAAAATGGCAGAAGACTCACTCAGAAAATTGGGGTGTAAAAAGGTGAACCTTAACGCCACCATCACTGCGAAGAAATTTTATGAGAAAAACGGATACCAAATGATTGAAAAAATTATGGATTCTCTTGAGAATGAACAGATAGAAGTCTATCGAATGGAAAAAAAACTTTAACGTGATATTTTAATGTGAGATATTCGCAAGGGCTAAAGCCACATTTCAATTCACTTCGTTTCATTGAAACGTCGGATATCGAGAAACGTTAGCTGAAATATTCCTTTTCTTTTTTGGGCTATCGCCCAATTATTTTTAAAACAACCGACTATCGTCGGAAAAGAAAAGGAATACATCAGCTAACACGCACATATCTGGTTCGGCTCTGCCCAAACATTTTACCGCCACAAAACATCGGCTAGCCCGGGGCGTTGTGTGAAAGAAAGAAAAATGCTATAATAAACTGATAAATTTGGCAATTTATTTATTCACCAACTTAAA
>CAYLWB010000031.1:0-7951 GCA_964387375.1 uncultured Candidatus Peribacteria bacterium
ACCGCACAGTAATTGACTATTTTTAAATATGGTGTCTAAATAAGAATTGTTCTTTTGAAGTTTTCTTCTTGTTTAAAAGAAACTTTTTTTAATGGAAGCCATAGCTGCTGGGTCACTCATACATCGAAGACGTAGAAAAAAATCTGAGTTAGATGAACTTGTGCCTGGTTTGCGAGACAATGATGCTGCAACAGTCGCTCTTTTTTACAAAAAGATGAAAGGGTCGGTGAGGGCAAAGGTTGAATCTATTGCGGGTCGGGCTGGCGTTGATGTTGAGGCTGCGGTGCATGATATTTTTCTGATCATACTTAGAAATATTCGTGAGAAATACAAAGATGGAAATTTCAATGCTTGGGTGATGAGGATCGTCACAAATCTTTCTATCAACCTTGCATGTCGAACAGCTCGAAAGACCGCTTTGGCATCTCTAGAAAGCCTTGAACCAAGAGAAACTTCTGATTCTCAAGAAGAAAGAATGATGAAAGGTCAATGGAGACAGAGTTTGGGGCGTGCTATTGCGGACTTATCTCAACGCCATAGAGAACTTCTGCTTCTCTACTATTCTGAAGACCTTGATTACTCCGAAATTGCGAAGAGACTGGGTATAGCCAGGGGTACGGTCATGAGTGGAATGGCACGTGCGAGAGCAAAACTATTGGAAGTTCTCAACGATCAATGTCCTGGTTTGAGTTTAGCGGACTGAGCCTGCTTGAGCTTGTCAGGGGAAAGAATACTTGCTAAAATAGTAGTATGTTTTATAAATAAGATTTAGATGGAAGGTATGTGTGAGGTTAGTCTTTCGTTGGTGGGAAGAGAGGAGGGGGGGCAAATGCTTCCAGGTATAGATCTTGCTCAATTTGAGGAGTTTGCCTCCCAAGCAGTCGATCAAGTCTATCTTTTGGCAGAGGGTGATGGTGACATCTCTTTGGTTCTTGCCAGGGATGTGAATGGCCGAATTGTGGGGCTTTTGTCGGGAGAAATAATTGGAGACCGTGAAGCAGGCATAGAGTGGGTGCTTGTTGTCCCAGAGATGAGAAGGAAAAATATAGCAGAGAGAATGCTAGAATGTTGGAGAAGTTTTCTTGTTCAAAGAGGCATTTCTACGATATTTATTTCTCCGATAACGGACGCTGGTAGAGGTTTTGTGGAAAAAATGAAATCAAGGGGTTGGGTCTCTTAATGGAGTTGCTTTCCGCCTCTAAACTTGCTAAAATAGAAATATATTTTATAAGATCGATATGTCAGGTGAAAAAATAACTCAGGGTGGGGAATTACTCTTAATAGATTCTTTGCCTGCGGGGAGGACCTTTGTTTTGGCTGAAACAGCTCATTTTGGAAGGCGTATCTTAGATGTGGGCACTACTGTGTTATTAGAACGAGTGGCAGGATCCACAGAGGAACTGAGCATGTGCTTCCAAGTCAATGGGGAGCCTCTAGTCGTTCCAATGGCAGATCTGCCTGAGTCTTTTAGGGCAACCTGGTCTACAAAAACAAAATAATTGTGAGCGAAACAACTCCACCACCGTCAAAAAACCTCACCAGTAGAGTGATCGATGGAATGGGCGCGGATCTCAGCTCAAGCGATTGGGATGACCTTTATGGTTTTCGCTGGGAAGAATTGGAAGGCATGGGAGAGGAAGAGGCGGAAGCCCACATGAGGGCTCATTGGGGTAAAATCCCGGATCTTTGGAATTCTCCGATTGCTAGAGACATCATTACGGGTCGTCAAGGCCAAGCCGAACTCGACGGTCACATGAATTGGGGTGACCAAACCTATGGGCACGCCGGCAACCCGACAGAGGTTGCAGGCACATGGTATCGACGAAACATTGAGGGTCAGGGCCACCCTGCAGTCCAGTCTGGCGACTGGAAACCCAAGGTGGAATAAGCTTCTCTCCACACCACCCCCTGAGGTATATTCCAAACATGGAGTACACGCAGCGCCACTTGTTCCGGGACCTTCTTAAGTATTTTTGGCCAGATCGGAGGCGTTTTTTGCTTGGGACGGTAATTCGAGCGATCAGCGATGTGGTGTGGCTGTTTCCACCCTTTGCGCTGGGGGAATTCATCAATATCGCTACGGACTATGAGCCGGGCATGTCCTTGCAACATTTTTGGGTGCTCACCATTTTGGTTTGGGGTGCAGCCCTCATTCATTATGTGGGGCATGATGTAGCAAAATTCTTAGTTTATCAGAGCTCCGAGCACGCTCGACTTCGCGTCATTCGAGAAACCATTGCACACCTCTTTAAGCTGGACGCCGATTGGCACGAAAAAGAGAACAGCGGAAACAAGCTGCAGCGCATCCACAAGGGAGGGGATAGTTTAGATGAAATGGGGCGGCTCTTTGTGGATTTGTTCATCCAATCCAGCATCGATATCATTGGAGTGACTCTGGTTTTAGCCACGCTCGGTTGGCAAACCTGTGCCATCATGCTGGTCTTTTTTGTGACCTATTACGCTTTGTCACGGGTCTTCACCAAGCGTGCTTCGCGGGAATCTCTAGCCACCAACGTGGAGTGGGAAAATTTTGAGGGAGTCCTCTTTGAGTCGGTAAACAATGTAAGCACCATCAAGGCGTTGGGTTTGGGTAAATCTATTATGAATTGGCTGGAAACCGGATTGCAACGCCTCTACAAGCAGATCAAGCGTAGGATTTTTTGGTACCGAGCTCGAAGCGGCGCCTTGAATTTGTATAGGGAATTGCTCCGCCAAATCTTACTTGTTACAGTGATTTTCCAGGTTTTTGCTGGGAATCTTGAGGTGGGAATCATTGCCACGGTCATGCTCTACTTTCACCGTGTTTCCGAGTCGGCGGAGCAAATGGCCGAGCTTTCCTACCGTTTTGAATTGGGTCGCATCGCTTTGATGCGTCTCGATGGCATTCTTTCTACCAAACCCACAGCCGAAGATTCCGGAACCAAGCCCTTCCCCAAAAACTGGAAGCGCATGGAACTTGCTGATTTGCGCTTTGCCTACCAAGACCGCGAAGTGCTTAGTGGACTTTCCTTCGCTTTGAAGCGTGGGGAAAAGCTTGGAATTGTGGGGCTTTCGGGCGCAGGCAAGTCGACCCTCTTTAAGCTGATGCTCAAGCTCTACGACCGCTACGAAGGCAGCATCCGTTTTGACGACCGCGAGCTCAAAGACATTCGCCGTAGCTCTTATTTAGAGCATTTTTCTTATGTTCCTCAAGAGACAGAGCTCTTCAACCTCTCCCTAAAAGACAATGTGACTTTGGCCATGGACGGCAAGGTGGACGAACAGCGCTTAAAACGTGCTTTGCAGGTGGCACACGTGAAAGACTTTTTACACAAACTGCCAGAAGGCGTGGAGTCTCTCATCGGGGAGAAAGGTGTAAAACTGTCTGGGGGAGAAAAACAGCGAGTGGGCATTGCACGTGCCATTTATCGCATGCCAGAGCTCCTCTTTTTGGATGAAGCCACTTCGCATCTTGACGCAGAGTCAGAAGAAAAAATACAAACTGCTTTGCACGACTTTTTGAGCGAAGTGACCGCCGTGGTCATTGCTCACCGGCTTTCCACGCTCAAGGAGATGGATCGCATTGTTGTGCTTGACCAAGGGCGTTTGATTGAAGAGGGAAATTTTGAAGAACTCATTCAGAAAAGGGGTGTTTTTTATAAACTGTGGAAAAGACAAGCTCTATAGGTTTGTTGACAGAAGTGGGTTATGCATTTAACTTTAGCACTTCTCTTTTTCATTTAAAATGGCCGAAATACCTAGAGACTGAAAAGCTGAATTGGAGGAACTTTGTCGTGAACTTTTCGGTAATACAATAGCGTTTAGAACTCTGACTTTACAGGCAGGTTCAACCCAATGTCGTGCAGAAAAAATGATTCGAGGGGTGAGGGTTGATATCACTGTGAATGAAAGTGGAAGAAGAGAAAACTACGCCTTGCGTATTCACAACAATGGAGAGATTGAGTTCAGTCCAGAGGGGAAGGGTTTTTTCTCGCTTAAAAAGGTTGAAGCCTTAATGGGTTCGGAAGGTTTCGAAGTTCTGTGTGATTTCCTGGAGGGGCATTTAAACAGTCTGATTTGCAAGGCAAAGGATGTCTGGCCCTTTCTAGAAGGAGAGGCAGTGCAGGAGGAGACGCGTGCTCGCTGTGATTCTGCTTTAGAATGAGCTGTGCTCAACTTGCCCTTGTCTTTCTGAAAAACAAGCATAAATTAGATTCGTTGCATCCACTCCTCCTTCTATGAAATCGTCGGACGAAGACCCTGGGCCTAAGAAGTTTCTTTTCATATCCAGAGAGGGGGTTGCCGTCGATTTGGCGTACAAAGTTCAAAAAGAGGGAAACAAGGTCAAGGTGCACATTTCCACTTCTTCAGAAAAAGAGGTGGGAGATGGTTTTGTCCCAAAAGTCCGCCAGTGGGAAAAACATGTCGACTGGGCAGACGTTATTGTTTTTGACAGCTGGGGGCAGGGTGAACTCGCGCAAGAACTTCGAAAAAAAGGCAAACTCGTGATCGGAGGCACACCCTACACGGATCGTCTAGAAACAGATCGCTCTTTCGGCCAAGAAGAGCTCAAGCGCCACGGGGTGAAAATTCTCAACTACAAAGAATTCACCTCTTTTGAAGAGGGGGTTCGCTATGTGCAAGAAAACCCTGGTTGTTATGTCATCAAGCCTTCTGGAGAAGTCCAAGAGCAAAAACAGCTGCTCTTTGTGGGGGACGATAAAGAAGGGGCAGATGTGATTCGCATTCTCACTGCCTACGAAAAAGCTTGGGGCGACGACATCGAAGTCTTTCAGCTCCAAAAGCGAGTGACTGGAGTTGAAATTGGAGTGACCGCTCTCTTCAATGGGAAAAAATTCATTAAACCTTTCAACATCAATTTTGAGCACAAGAAACTGTTCCCAGGGGAATTGGGAGTTTCTACAGGAGAGATGGGTACCAGCATGTTTTGGGTGGATGAAAATGAAATCTTCGATGCAACCCTCAAAAAAATGGAGCACACTCTTGCGCAAGAGGGATATTGTGGATGGATTGATATCAACTGCATTGTGAATGGGAATGGAATTTACCCTCTGGAATTCACCACTCGCTTTGGCCACCCCACCATCTGTATTCAAGAGGCGGCCTTCATGGAACCTGTGGGAGGCGTTCTTTACCGTCTTGCCAGTGGGGAGGACTTTGAAGTTCGCACACGTTCTGATTTCCAGGTAGGAGTCCTCGTCGTTGTTCCACCTTTCCCCTTCAAAGACAAACGCACCTTTGATGCTTTTTCTAAAGACGCGATCATTGTTTTTAAAAACAAGAGCCAGCTTGAAGGACTGCACATTCAGGACAATAAGCTCATCAATGGGGAGTGGCTCATCACAGGCAGCACAGGGATTGCACTTTTAGTAACGGGTTGTGGTCAAACGATGAAAAAAGCTCAGCAACAAGCTTATTCTCGAATCCACAACGTACTCATTTCCAACATGTATTACCGTACTGATATCGGCGACCGTTGGGTGCAAGACAGCGACCGTTTGCACAGTTGGGGCTATTTATGAAATTCTTTTACGAAGCACCGCCACAACACTTAATCGACGCTTTTGCTAAGCTTGTTTTTGATGAGTGGGGAGAAAGCTGGGATCAGGTATGTTCTACAGACTGCCCTTCGCTGATTCTCGGAGAAGAAAATGGAGAGTTTTGCGTGGGAGGTGCGGTTTTTATTGCGAAAATTCCCGAAGATGCTGCGCCAGAATCCTGGAAAAAACACTTCGATAAAAAACCCTATCTAGGCTACCTTTTGGTGCCTCAAGAAAAACGAGGCCAGGGCTACGCGAGCCAATGGCTTGAATACATACGTCAACATTTTCCCGAGGCATGGCTGGTTTGCAAGAAAAACCTGGAACCCTTTTATGCACGACTCGGTTTTGAAACTCAGGCTTCATTTCCGGGGGCAGAAGGCGAAGAAGTTCTGATGGCACTTAAAAATACTTGAAAGGCAGCATCGTCTCGAGCTGCTTGCCATTGAGCTTCAAGCATAGTGCCGAGTTCAGGCAGTTCTCCATCGTAAATGTTTCGACGCACTTCGGTCCATTGTTCTGTTAGAACGGGCAAAATTTGCTCTAAATTGGGAACTTGTATGGAACCTGCGTTCAACTGAATTACACCTTTCTGAAACAGTCGATGCAGGGGAAGCAAACCGCTGAGATGGTAGCGCAACCCCATACCTTCAGGAGCACTTCCTAAAACCAAGTTGATCAAAAGCCCCAGTTTGGCCAAAGGGGTCACACGGGCATTCATGAGTTCACCAGCTTCCAAGGCAATCGCTGCCGAGCCTGTTTCTGCTTTGATTTCTTCAAAAACCCACATGACCTCTGCATCTTTTGCAAAACGCGCGTGCATCCTTTCTGAATCGCGATCGTCAAAGGCATGAGAACTTTCGTGAGCGTTCAAAAGCAAGAGGCTTGCATGGGTAAATTCTTCTTCCGAAATGCTGTCCATGAGTTCCGGAGCTAGCCGCTTCATCACATTGAAGTCATCTTTTGCCTCCTCTCCAATTAGATTAGGATGCATGGTGATTCGATGTGCATTGCTTTCCGCGGCAGCACGAAAGTGCAAATTGGGTCCAAAGCCCCAAACCAACTGAGAAGAGGTGCTAGGAGGGACGGGGTCGGAGTCAGGTAGTATGCGTGCTTTTAGCCGCTGAGCAGCCTCTTGAATCCCCATGAACTCTGTATTCAAAGCTCGCTCTTTTTCTCCAATCCAGCCTAAACGCAACTCAATGTCGACTTTATTTGCATCTCCAGCCACCGAAGGAACTGCTCCCCAGTTCAAAGTGATGGGGCAGTCACATTCTACGTTGAGATTAGCAAGCGTTGTTTCTAGCGCGGTCCATTCTTCTAGAGCCAATTGAGGATCACTGGTTTTGGAAGATATTTTTGCAGCCAGTTGACGTAAGACTTTTGATAAAGGCGCAAAACTCGTGGAGAGTTTTTCTGAAAGAACCTGAGCATCAATTCGTTGTGCCAAACGAAGCAAACCCTTTTCCATGCGTTGAAACTCAAAAGGAAAAACTTCTGCAACGCTTTTTGTTACTGCAGAAGCTTCATTGCTCATGAAATCGTAGATGTGTTGAGCGCCACGTACTGAAGCTAAAGGTCCAGCATCGCTTCCACCAGGCTTCTCTGCTAATTCCATTTGCCTCAGGTAGGCGGTGTCCACATATTTTCCTAAAGTGCTGGCCAAATCGACCATGATTGACATGGCGTTGTGCTCTGGGTTGTCTGAATTTTTAGGGAGCCACCTTCGTACCACCGCGACCTCACTCAACTGTCTTAGAGAAACGATATGCATGAGAGCCATCCAGGCTTCTGGAAGGGCACTGCGAAGCGCTTCATAAGGCCCCATAAAGCCATTTTCGATGGCCCGATTCAAGGCTGCCGAATCTCGTAACTGGTTTGCCAACTCTGGATCGCTGACCTCCACGCTTTCGGCCCAAGCAGCTCCTTGTTGAGCGATTTCCTCAAAAACACTTTCGATAGGGTTTCCTTCAGAATCTTTATGACCAGTTCGCCATGCTTCTCCAACACGCTCTCGAGCCGCACCAAACCACTTCTCTCTGGGCAGGCCTTCTGGAGCAGGAGGAAATTCTTGTGCACGTTTTAGACGTTTACCAAAATCCAAACTCAAAGCTCTTGGCCCAGCTTGTTCACCCAGGGGGTCCAGTCGGTTCTTACGACGATCGGCACTCGCCTCTGGCCCATCGAAATCTTCTAAAGATAGAGTCATTAGATTCAAATAGTTCTGCTAATTATATCACAAATCAATGCCTATGCCCATCTTCTTTGCCCTCCAAAAACAAGGCCGCTAGGAGGGTGGTGAGAGGCACGGCTAAAACCAAGCCGATGCTTCCCACCAGAGTGCGCACCACTTCTTCACTGATGAACTCAAAGTTCAGAACATTGGTAAAGCTCTGGGAGCTGTCCATGAA
>CAYLWB010000032.1:0-1258 GCA_964387375.1 uncultured Candidatus Peribacteria bacterium
AAAGAAGATCGCACTGGAACGGGGACGATCTCGCTTTTTGGCATGCAGCGCAAGTACGATTTACGAGAAGGCTTCCCACTTTTGACGACTAAGAAAGTGCTTTTTAACGGAGTCCTTAGGGAGCTTTTGTGGTTCTTACGAGGAGCGACCAATATCAATGATGGGTTGGCTCAGTACACCCCCATTTGGAACGATTGGGCGGATGAAAATGGAGAGTTGGGGCCAATTTATGGGAAGCAGTGGCGTCGTTGGGGTACAGCAGATGGACGTGAGATCGATCAGATCAGCCAAGTGATTCACGACATAAAAACCAATCCCAATTCTCGTCGGCTCATCGTGAATGCTTGGAATGTGGGTGAAATCGATAAAATGGCTTTACCTCCTTGCCACATGTTTTTCCAATTTTATGTGGTGAATGGACGCTTGGATTGTCAGCTCTATCAACGCAGCGCAGACGTCGCTTTGGGAGTTCCCTTCAATATCGCCAGTTATGCCACTTTAATGATGATGGTGGCACAAGAATGCGAGCTTGAACCAGGAATTTTTACTCACACCATGGGAGACACCCACATTTATTTGAATCATGTCGAAGGTTTGAAGGAACAACTCACACGGACGCCTGGTCCTCTGCCTCAACTCAAAATTGCGAAAAAACCTTTCTGGGAACTCCAGTATGAGGATTTTGAATTGGTCAATTATCAGCATCAACCCTTCATTAAGTTCCAGATATCGGTATGAGCTTCACCATCATTGCCGCCATGGACGAAGAGCAGGGCATTGGAATCGATGGGGAGTTACCCTGGCGTCTTTCCGGTGAGATGAAACATTTCACACAAACCACTCGAGGCGCGACAGTGATCATGGGCCGTAACACTTGGGAATCTTTGCCAAGCGCGTACAGGCCTTTGCCTGATCGTCTCAACATTGTGGTCAGTCGCCAAGCCGACTACAAAGTGCCTGAGGGCGTCTTGCTCGCGGGATCGCTGGACGAAGCTTTAAAGCTTTCCGACCGCGAGCGCACCTTTGTCATTGGCGGTGCGAGTCTCTATTCAGAGGCCATTCGCCATCCCAACTGCGGTGGGCTCGTTCTTACTGAAGTGGAGGGGAATTTTGACTGCGATGCCTTCTTTCCACCCATTCCTGCCCACTTCAAAATCACCCACAGCTCCGAACGCTTTGAAGAAGGGGACACGGGATATCGGATTTATCAGTACCACCGTGAAGCTTCTAACGCTTCCCAGTAAGCCAGCCAAGCACT
>CAYLWB010000032.1:1358-3743 GCA_964387375.1 uncultured Candidatus Peribacteria bacterium
AAATAAATAGTTTTATATTGAATCCCAATAAATCTTAGTGACTTTGAGCGAAGTAGGTCCTGCACCAGCTAGAAGGCTAATTGCGGTAAAACGTGCGAAAGAATTGGGAACCCAGCTTGCACAAACGAGGCCAAATCTTGCTGATCGTTTTAGAGCTGGAGAGTCCCATGTACAAATTGGGAGAAGCTTAGAAGAGTTAGCTGATTTTTCAGTTGATGTGCAGCGCGTGGCTGTACAAACTGCGATGAGGATATTGATCCCAGATGCTGACGAGAGAGAAGCTTTGTGGAGGGCGCACGTCGTTGAAACCAATCGAAGAATGATTCATCAAAGAGTGGGAATTTATGGTCTTGGCCAGGCAGATAGACGTGCAGCAGGGAACTTGGCAGCGTTGGCCAACGGGAAAATGCCCTGGGAAGATGAGAGGAGAGATCCCATTACAGGTCTGCTTTCAGAGGCAAAATTCTGTCTACTACTTGCAGCAGACCCCAACTACCAACGGAGCAAGCCCCCCTATTTGGGGAAACCAGATGCAGCAAAAATTGCAGCACGTCTCAACGACGTATTTCATGAGGGAAAAGAGGTTCGAGATGCAGCTGCAGTTCGGAGCCAAATGCATAGAACACGAAAGCAAATAAGCACGGTTACTTCAGCCTGAGCATCAAAGGGCAATGGTCGCTTCCCTCAATTTCACTTAAAATCTCCGCTTCATCCACACGGGGCCAGAATTCCTGATTCACAAAGAAATAGTCGATGCGCCACCCGATATTCCGTTTTCGCGCAGCCGTGCGGTAACTCCACCAACTGTAATGACCGGGCTCGCCAGGGTGTAGCATGCGGAAGGTATCTACATAGCCGTGGGCTACAAACTTATCCAGCCATGCGCGTTCTACAGGTAGAAAGCCCGTGACTTGCTCGTTTTCTTTAGGGCGAGCAAGGTCGATTTCCTCATGAGCGGTATTAAAATCGCCACAAATCACAAGGTTGTGGCCTTCGCGTCGGAGGCGTTCCAGCATGTCGAGCATCTCATCGTAGTAGTCGAGTTTGTACTGGATGCGGTGGTCACCGCGACCTCCATTTGGAATGTAGACATTCACCAACGTGAACTCTTCAAATTCTAGGAGTAGCAGCCGCCCTTCATCGTCATGCTTTCCATTTTGGAGTTCCTTTTGCACGCGCTTTGGCTTTTCTTTTGAAAACACTGCTACGCCGCTGTAACCAGGCTGATTTGCAAAGGTCCAAGCGCTGTAATAGCCCAGTGGATTCAAGAATTCCTGAGTGAGCTGATGTTCCTGCATCTTGGTTTCTTGAATACAAAGAATGTCTGGCTTTTCCCGCTCCATGATGCCTAAAAAATCCTTCTTCCACACGGCACGCAAGCCATTCACATTCCAGCAAATCAGTTTCATGGACTGGGGGTTTCAAGCAGGTGTATTCTAGGTGAGACTTTCTACTTTGGCCATGCAAAAACCACGCTACAACTGGCTCCCAGATTTCGTTTATGGAGGAATTGATGGGGCAGTCACTACATTCGCCGTTGTGGCTGGGGTGGTGGGTGCAGAGCTGTCTGCTACCGTCATTTTGATCTTGGGTTTTGCCAATCTCTTAGCAGATGGATTTTCAATGGCTGTGGGCAAGTACTCCAGTGATAAAGCTGAGTTGGAGCGGATCCATCACATTCGTCAGATGGAAGAAAGATCCATTATTGAAAAACCAAAAGAGGAAAAAGAGGAAATACGTCAAATTCTCCAACGGTTTGGTTTCCGGGGGAAGGATCTGGATAGAGCTCAAGAAGTGATTGTGAGCGATCCAGAAATTTGGGTGAAAGTCATGCTTTACCACGAATTCCACGTCATCGAAGAAAATGTGAATCCGATCAAAGGGGCCATCACAACCTTTGCTGCCTTCCTTTTGGTAGGTTTAACTCCGTTGCTTGGGTATCTTTTAAATGCTGTGTTCCAGTGGGAGTCATCCAATATGTTTGCCATTACCTGTATCACTACGCTTCTGGCGCTCTTTGGAGTGGGTACGGTAAAAACGCGTTTTACAGAAAAGTTCTGGCTTTGGGCAGGACTAGAAACAGCTGCCATCGGAGGGACAGCAGCTGCCATTTCTTACTTGGTTGGGAACGGACTTGGAAGCCTATTTGGCGTTCAATAGAGCCTTGGTTCCTCCCTTCTTTACGGGTTTCACAGCAACCACTTCACGAGCCTTAAGGCTGTGAGAGTACTTTTGAATTCCCTTTTCGTTCATCACCTTGATCTTATCTTTGGTAGCACGTCCAGAACCGAGGATTCGGCCTGTTTGCTTACCTGTAAGAACGTAGGGGATGGCTTTTCCTTTACCTGCCATAAAAATCATTAAAGCCCGAGGAGTATAAAAGGT
>CAYLWB010000032.1:3843-7848 GCA_964387375.1 uncultured Candidatus Peribacteria bacterium
CTTGGCCTCGGAGCAGGTCGTTGGATCTTGACCCATCAGCCCAAGTGGGTTTGCAACAATGCCTGCCAAAACGCCATCACGCCCGACCACCGCTTTTTTTCGGACAAGCTGATTTTGGTGGGAGAAACCGCTCCGGGTGAACCTTTTCTTTTGCACTTGGACTTGAACCGCAAGCGCGTCGCGGACACCCTGAACCATTACTATTTTGCGGATCTGATTGCGGGCGACCAGCGCAAAACCCTCTACACCAGTTTCCCGAGTCAGGAAGAAGCGGTACAGCCAGACGATTTTTTAACTGCCTTTTCTGCTGACATGGCGGAAGACCTTTCCGCTCGTGAGCACGTGGAATTCACTTTCGAGTTTGAAGATTTAGAAGTCAGCGCCCAAATGGACTTCAACGGAGATTTTTTGGTCAAAAACACTCTGGACTACACCAAGTTCGTGAATGAGGGGGAGGCGTCCGTCACGGTGAACGGTCAAGCTTTGGAGATGCACGCCTTTTTGAGCCGTAGTTACACTCCTTACTACGATCGTTATGTGTTTTTTGATGGCTACTCCGAACTCGAATCTCTGGCGCAATTCTTTGTGCTTTGGGATGAAGCAGGTCACTTCTACTTACTCGATCATTCCGAAGTGAAAAACGAGATGCCTGACTACAAATCACATACCTGGGCACTCAGCAAAACCAATGATGGTCTCATGAAGAAGGCCTTTGCAGGAACGGTGGAACGTGTGGAAGAGGGAGGGGTGCCACAATCTTGGTCCATAGACTTGCCCGATTTCGATGCGCATTTGGAACTGGCACCACAACTCTTTGTTTCACCTAAAGAAGACAATGGTTTGGTGAACGGAACCGTGGAAACTGCAGAAGGAGTTCAGGGGTTGCAGGGGTATTTTTCTTACCATAAGTACTAGAGGGATCTTTGGGTGCAAAGATTTTCGCATTGCACTCAGCAAAGAAATGCGTAAACTAGCAATGCAAATCCGATTTTGCCTGTGCCGCGGTAGCTCAGGGGTAGAGCAGAGGATTGAAAATCCTCGTGTCGGTGGTTCAAATCCGCCTCGCGGCACCAGTTTCATGAAACTTTTCTCCCGCCCGTCCGTTTAAACAGTCATGAAAAGCAAAATCCCCCTCTTCGTTCTGCCCGTGCTCTGCGGGGTTCTTGGCTTTGCGCAACTCGCGCTGGCCGTTCCGCCCCCGGATTTTCTGATGAGTGTGGGGAGCCAAGTGGCCTACATTTTTTCCTTTGTGGCGGTGCTTTTTTCGGCGGCGCTTAGTATGGGGTATCAGTTTTTGCGTTTAAAGTATCAAGCACTCAAGCTCCGTCCTTGGATGCTCTTTTTACTCCTTTTGGTTTTATTTGGGGCTATTTTTACTGGCTGGTTTTTCTACCAAAAACAAAAAGAAGAAAAGGCCCTGGAAGATTGGCTGCAGGAATCGCAGGTTCATGCGGAAGTGGAAACGCCAGTTGTGGAAGAATCTGTTCGGCCTGATCCAAAAGTCCATCCTGAACCGGAGCTTAGCTTTTTGGAGTTGAATGAGAATGCGCCCCTCAGCATCAGCAACGAAGCATTCCAAGACGTTCTTGAGTCTGGTAAGGACGACTTCATAGTCCTCGACGCCCGTGAAAATCTCGAAAACGAATATGGGCACTTTCCTGGGTCCATTCACATCCGTTACGCCGACCTCAAGGCGGGCAAAATTGACGCTCTGCCCACCGACAAAACCATCTACGTGCTCTGTTGGTCCGGCATGCGCGGGAGCGAGGTGACCCAGCTGCTGCGTTCTTACGGTTTGACCGCGACCTATCTCGAAGGCGGAGCCGACTCTTGGGTGGAAGACTTTGGTGGTCTGTGGGAAGGGGAGATCAAGTTTTCTGCAAGCTATCCCGACAAAGACTACGCAATCACCTTCACCACCGAAGAAACTCGACAAAAGATGGCTGAAGGGGTGATTTTGGTGGATGCACGCGAGCAAGCAAAGCAGAATTTGGCCTATTTTGGAGCCATTCCCATGCCCATTATGGATACGCCCAGCGAAGACTTGGAAGCCATGTATGCCCAGCTACCAGCCAGCAGCACCGTGATCACGGTTTGTGATGAATACGTGAACTGTTTCATGGCCAAGTTGGTTGGAGTGGAATTGCAGCGGCGCGGCCATGTATTCTTAGGTCGAACCAATCGTCCATGGGAATTTTAGGACCGAAAACCCAGAATTTGCAGCAACTCAAAGAGGCGGGCTTCCCAGTGCCTGATTTTTTGCCGGTGGATCCTGAGCACTTTTCGGTGGATGAGATTGTGAAAGCGCTTCCCTGTGCAGGCTATGCCGTTCGTTCCAGCGCATTGTTAGAAGACACGCAAAGCTCGTCCCAGGCGGGGCAATTTTTGACCCTTTTGGATGTGAAGCCTGAGGGTCTGGAAACTGCCATTCGAAACGTGGCCGATCACGCCCAAAAAAAACTCGGTAGTTTGAAGGAGTTTTCCATTTTGATTCAAGAATTCATTGAACCTGATGAAGCAGGGATTTGCTTCACGCGCAATCCCTTGGGAGGCCGCGAGTGGGTTTTGGAATCTCATACGGGTCGAGGCGATCGAGTGGTTGGAGGAGAACTGCGACCCGAACAAAAAAAGGGTTATTGGCCCGAAGGGTTGCAGGTTTTTAAAAAAATCGAGGAGTTTTTTGGGTTCCCACAGGACATTGAGTGGTGCAAACAAAATGGGAAACTCTGGATTTTGCAGGCGCGGCCCATCACCACGATTTCTCGCGAGGAGTGGGAGGCGGTGCAGCGTCTAGAAGCGGCCTTGCCCAGCGGAACTTTTCTCTACGAGAAGACAGAAATATCCGAGATCGCTCCACGCCCCGACGCAGAAACGTTTGCACTCCTCCAAAAAATCTACGCTCAGCAGGGTCCAGTGGCGCAAGTTTACGCCAAGTTTGGTGTAAACTATACAGATACCGACTTTCTTCGGCTCGTGGACGGCGAACTCTATGTGGATCGAGATGCCGAGTTGAGGTCATTGTTGCCTGCTTACCGTTATGTAAAAGGGAAGCCATGCTGGAGACAGTGGAAGGGAACCTTGTCTACACTCAAAAACATCTGGAGATTGAACCGTTTGCGCTTTGACAAGGCAGACGCTCATTTTGAGCAGCTTCACAAAAAACTAGCCAAAAAAGAACTCGCACCTTTTCTAGAGGACTACCAACTCATTTTCGAAATCAATCTTTTGAGTGGTTTTGCCCTGGGGCATTTAAAGCAGGTGTTGCGACGTTTTCCACAGTTTTCTTTGGCGGAACTTTTGCAGTCTGGAAAGGATTTGCCCACTTTGGAGTTTTCGGGGAAAGGACTGCTAGGAAATTCCTTGGACTTGCAAGAAAAAGCTCCCTTTCAAGCACATCTAGGAGAGCCTCACGATCCCGACTGGAAAGGCCTTTCTTCCCTGCGTCGCCAGGTGCTTGAAAAACACTTGAAGCCCGCGCTGATCTACAACCGCCTCCGTGAACTCGCCCGCTGGCTCCTCGTTCGCCATGCCAACGTTCTTCGGCCAGCATCTTTGCGCACGCAAACCCAACTTCCCGTGCTTCATCCCAAGCGGCTCAGCAAGCATTTTGAAGAAACAAAAACCCTTATGGAATGTCTTTCACCGGGAAAGGGCAGGGGCACTTTAATCTCTTTGGAAGAGCTTCGAGCCGGCAAAACAGGAATCTTGGTCACCACCCTTCTCACCCCCGATTTGGTTCAATACTTTCCACAGCTCAGGGGCATTCTTTCCGAAGAAGGTGGACTGCTTTCCCATCTGGCGATCATGGCGCGGGAACATGGAGTGCCGGTGGTGGCGGGCATGATTTTGAAGGATTTCAGATTGGGAGAAGAGGTGCAGCTGGATGCGAGGGCTTTGAAAATTGAAAAAGCTTGCAATAAATGATTTTTGTGTTATTATAATTGCTACTTAATCACCAATTATTATGACACAGCTTGATGGATGGCCAAAAACTGAAAGTCCTGC
>CAYLWB010000033.1:0-7841 GCA_964387375.1 uncultured Candidatus Peribacteria bacterium
TATCCTCCTCCTGGGAAGATCTTCGCTGCCTTTAATTCTTGCCCCTTCGACAAGGTTAAAGTGGTCATTCTGGGTCAAGACCCCTACCATGGAGCTGGGCAAGCACATGGGCTTTCCTTTTCGGTTAGTGAAGGTGTTCGTGTACCCCCCTCTCTACAGAACATCTACAAAGAAATCCAAACAGACTTGGGTCTACCCATACGCGGTACAGGAGATTTAAGTGCTTGGGCACAACAAGGCGTTCTTTTATTAAATGCCACACTCACAGTCCGTGCGGGAGAAGCTGGCTCCCACCAACGCAAAGGCTGGGAACAATTTACCGATGCAGTGATTCGCATTTTGTCGGAAGAAAAAGAGCACCTCGTCTTTTTACTTTGGGGGCGCTATGCACAGGCAAAAGGAGCGATCATTGATCAGGAAAAACACTTGATCTTAAAAGCTGCACACCCCTCTCCTTTTTCAGCAGATCAAGGTTTCTTTGGGTGCAAACACTTCAGTCAAAGCAACGACTATCTCGTTTGGCATGGACAGAAGCCAATTCAATGGACTTAAAGTTCCAGTGTCGCCCCAAAATCCGAAACCACCACATCAGCATGGCCGTTGGCTTCGAGAGCTTTTTTAAAGTCTTCGGAAGCCTCCTCTTCCCCATGCACGAGGATGATTTTTTTGAGCCCTTGAACTTTTGATGCATAATCCAAAAGATCGCTGCGGTCGGCATGAGCAGAGTAGGCGTTCATAACCTTTACTCCGATTTTTACGGGGTAGGGCTCTCCAAAAATCTTAACCACTTTGTGGCCCTCCACAAGCTTGCGCCCAAGAGTATTTTGCGCCTGGAAACCAACAATAAGTAAAGTGTTCCGATGGTCCTCAATCGCATTTTTAAGATGGTGCAAAATACGTCCATGCTCCACCATGCCAGAAGATGCAATGATGATGCAGGGCCCTTGATGGTTGTTCAGAGCCTTGGACTCTTCCACCTCGGTGATGTATTTGAGACGTTCAAATCCAAAGGGGTCCGTTTTGTCTTTTAAAAACGTGTCATGTGCATCTTGGTCAAAGACGTTGAGGTGTTTACGAAACACAGTCGTCACATTCACAGAAAGAGGCGAATCCACATAGACAGGAATTTGAGGGATTTTCCCTTCATCACTGAGCTTATGAATAGAGTAAATCAACTCCTGGGTACGCCCCAAAGAAAATGCAGGGATCAGAATGCGCCCTCCATTTTTTACTGTTTCATTCACAATGGCTGCCAGCTTGGTTTCGGCATCAAGAATAGATTCGTGGAGACGGTTTCCATAAGTGCATTCCGTCATGAGATAATCCGCTTCTGTAACCTGATAAGGATCTCCAATGATCGGCATGTTGCTGCGACCCAAATCTCCAGTAAAGACGAATTTCTTGTCTTTGCCTCCATCGTCCTGGTCTTTAACGTTGAGGATAGAAATGGCCGAGCCCAAAATATGGCCAGCATCTTGAAAGCACAGCTCAATTCCTTCACCCAAAGCAGTACACGCTCCGTAACTGAGTCCTTGAACTAAAGAGAGGGTGGTCTCCACATCAGCCATGGTGTAGAGAGGTTCAACAAGGTCTTCCCCACGACTTTTAGCCTTTTCATTCACGTATTCCACTTCACGTTCCTGGATCATCGCAGAGTCCTTGAGCATGAATTCAAGTAAATCCACAGTGGCGTGCGTGCAGTAAATTGGCCCCTTGAAACCCTGTTTTACAAGATTGGGGAGATTTCCAGAATGATCAATGTGAGCGTGTGAAAGAACCACCACGTCCACCTCCTTTGGATCGAAAGAGAAATTTTTATTTTTGTCACGTTCATCTTGGCGACGCCCTTGGTACATTCCACAGTCGAGCAGGATTTTCTTTCCGTTCACATGCAAAAGATGTCTAGATCCAGTCACTTCGCGATTGGCTCCGCAGAATTGTAATTTCATGAAGGCGTGTTAAATCTGTCTATTGTAGCACAGATTAACCTGGGAAGCTAGTGTTTGCGTTGACAAAAACATGGTTTTTATTTTTACTATGAGCATGGTAAGCAATGCACCTAGAAGCGGGGGCTGGACAGAAAAACCGCCTCGCAAGCCTCAACTCATCGATTATTGCGAGCATGACTGGAGGATGCCTCCAGCATTGCAAGATGTTTTGCAAGGGACTTGGAATCGGGTTGTTTTTACAGTATGTAGCAAATGTGGCTCACTTCGAAGTGAGCCTATTGCAGATGACTCCTCGGCTCCCCTTCCACCAAATCCACCTGAACCTCAGTGGTAAAAAGTTCCTCGCCCTGCAGTTTTAAGCCAACCACAAGGCCTTTTTGTGTTTCGGCAGACCAGTATTGATCAAAAACAAAATTCCCCAAGGAATAGTAGATCGGTGCACCGTTGTAAACTTCGGAGTTTTGAATCACATGGGGATGATGGCCCCAAATAAAGTCGGCTCCAGCATCCACAAACGAGTGCGCCAAGGTCACGATGGATTCGCGGGCAATGGGTTCGTATTCAATGCCCCAATGAATCCCAATAATGAGAAAGTCGACCTGTGGGTCCATTTCGCGAATTTTCTCAAGAGCGCCTGCTTCATTCAGGGGTGTGACTGCATCGTTGAAGCCCAAAAAGCCGATGCTCTTCCCTTCAAAATCGTAACGCAAAAAGGTATAGGGCCCATTGGGCGTATCGGGATGTCCAAAGGCACCAATGCCTGCGGCTGTGAGGTAGTCGTAAGTTTGCTGAAAGTACTCGGCTCCTTGATCAAGAGCATGGTTGTTCGCCATGCTTGCTGTGGTAAAACCCATGCGAGCCAAGAGTTGAGCTGTATCAGGCTTAAAATTAAACCGCATGGCCGTCCCAGGATTCACATAGGAAGAATCACTAATTGGCCCCTCCACATTGGCCACCATCAGATCCAGCTCATCGACCTGGAGTTGAGTTTTTACTGCCTCCACAATCCCATTCAGTTCGCGGAAGGGGTAGTCGCCACCGTATCGGGCACGCAAAGTAGCGATGTGCCTATCGAGCATGATGTCCCCAGTAAATAAAATGGCGATGGTTTCGCTGGCTCCTTTCTCTTCATGATTTTTCCCTGAAAGTTTGGGGAGTCCAAGTGGAACTTCCTGCGAAATCAAAAGAGAGGCTGCAACAGAGAGACTGGTGCAAAAAACCACGAAAGCAAGGAGTGCGATTTGGATTTTTTTCATTTGTGATAACGCTTGCCGGCCAAGAGCGTTGCGGCGCGGTAGAGTTGCTCCTTTAAAAATACGCGGATCATTTCGTGCGTGAAAGTCATTTTAGAAAAACTGAGGCGACTTTGAGCCTTTTGGAGCAGATCAGGATGCAAGCCGTGCGAACCACCAATTAAAATTTGGAGTCTCCCAGATCCAAAATCCCGCTCTTTTTGCAAGAAATCTGCAAAAGCTTCACTGCTGAGCTGGTTTCCACGTTCGTCCAAGGCAAGCACGTACGCCCCTTGATCCCATTTTTCTAAAAACCGCAGCCGCTCTTCTTCTTGAACAGCTTCTCGTTCGTCTTTTTTACTGGCCTGGAGTGTAAGCGTTTCTAGCTTAAAAAAGGGCTGCAAGCGTTTTTCAAATTCGGCTTCGAGAGCCTTCAAATTTGCGTCTTTAGTTGGCGCAATCTGTAGGATTTGGATGCGCATCATTTGATGGTGGTGATCAATTGTCCGCAGGCAGCGGCGATGTCGTCGCCCATGGTTTTACGTATGGTTACGGTGAGACCAGCATCTTCGAGGATGTCTTTAAAGCGTGCAGTCCTTTCGTGCACGCTGCGTTGAAAGCCCAGATCTGTGAAGTTGTAGGGAATGAGATTCACACGCACTTTCCCAACTTTTTGTGCGATTTGGATGAGTTTTTGAGCGTGGTGCTCGTCGTCATTCACCCCTTGCAGCATCACGTATTCGAAGGTGAGATGCTGACGGCGAGAATCGAACTGTTTGAGGTAGCGCGCGGTCCAATCGGTGAGTTTTTCCAGGAAGCCATCAAAAGAGGTGGGTACGATTTCTTGGCGACTCTTGGGATCGGCGCTGTGCAAGGAAATGGCGAGTCGTACTTCAGGCCAATCCTTGTCCTTGAGCAAGTTTTCGAGGGCAGGCAGCACGCCCACGGTAGATACCGTGATGTGCGTGGGACCCAAATCGGTATTGCGCAACCAAGTTCGCACGGTGTTTTTTACATTTTCATAATTCGCCATAGGCTCCCCCATCCCCATGAAAACCACGTTGCTGATCCGGCTTTGCAGCTCAGGATGCTCTTGCAAATAGCCACTCCAAAAGCGGTATTGATCGACAATTTCATCTTCATTTAGGCTGCGGATCAGACCCATTTTCCCCGTGGCGCAGAACTTGCATCCCATGGCGCAACCCACTTGGGAGGACACGCAGATCGTCCATTGACCACGGCGGTTTTCCATGAGCACGGTTTCTACTTTTTGATCGTCTGCCAGAGTGAGCAGAGCCTTGTGAGTGTCTCCACTTTTGCTGTGAAAAACCTGGCTGGCCTTGTAAGAAACCCAGGGCAGTTCCTTTTCTAGAATCTCCCGCTGCTCTTTGCCAAAAGAACTCACATCCTTCCAACCTTTGAACTGCGGATTGAACACGACCTGCTCCAACTGCTTGAGTCGGAAGGCAGGTTCCTGGGGAAAGAGGCTTTGAAAAATTTGAGCTCGGGTTTGCATTGGACTTCAGGTTAAAACAGAAGGCAAAGAAAAACAAGAACGGCTTCTAGAAAAAGCCCTGACAAAAACCTGATGTTTTTGCGATAGAATTTTCTCCTATGTGGAAAAGCTTTACGTTTCCCTGTTTTTCATGAAAGAATCTCTCTCGATTTAGCCCCAATACGTAAGTGAAACCCAAAAAAAATACCGAGCAACTCCTTAAAATCGACAACTTGGCCTTTGGGGGCGAAGGCGTAGGCTCTTTGGATGGTTTTAAAATTTTCGTACCCAATGTGGCTCCTGGAGATACCGTGAAAGTACGTCTAGGCAAAATAAAGTCTCGCTATGCAGAAGGCAAATTGGTGGAAGTGGTGGACCCAAGTCCAAAACGCATCCAGCCCCGATGCAAGCATTTTGACACCTGTGGAGGTTGTGTATGGCAGTTTTTGTCCTACGAAGAACAACTGAAAGTGAAAGAGCAACAGGTTCGTGACTCTGTTGAACGTCTGGCCAATCTCGACGGAGCATTGGTCCAACCCATCCTCCCAAGTGAAGACCCCTGGTTCTATCGAAATAAGATGGAGTTTTCGTTTGGGCCCGGCGCCGAAAATTCAGCCATGCTCGGCTTCTATCCGCCGGGCTATCACTTTGAGGTCTTTGACCTAGAGGAATGTTTCTTGCAAGCAGACTGGACGGCGGAAATTGTTAAAAAAGTGCGTGATTTTGTGAATGAGCACAAGATCCCCATTTACCATTCCGACACCCACGAAGGCCTCTTAAAAAACCTCATTGTACGGGAAGGAAAAAATACCGGCGAAATCATGCTCATTTTGGTCACCTCCACTGGCGTTTTTGAGCATCGCGATGCCTTTGTGGAGCTATTTAAGAACGACCCACGCATCACTTCCATTTACTGGACAACGGTCTACCAAGTCCCTGGTCAGCCCACCTGGCGTGAAGGCCAGTTGCTTTGGGGCAAGCCGACTTTGAGCGAAATCTTGCGTCTAGAAAACGGTCAGGAGTTACGCTTTGAAATTCTGCCGGATGCTTTCTTCCAAACCAACACACACCAAGCAGAGCGACTCTACTCCGAAACCCTAAAGTGTGCTGATATCCAAGAACAAGAAGTGGTCTATGACCTGTACTGTGGAACAGGCACCTTGGGGCTCTTTTGTGCTCACAAGGCTAAAGCCGTTTACGGCATAGAAGTGAATGAAGCAGCTGTGGAAAGTGCTCGTGAAAATGCACAGTTGAATAAAATCGGAAATGCCAGTTTCTTTTTGGGGAGCGTGGAAGAACGTCTCAAAAGCCTCACTGAAAAACCTGATGTAATTCTGGTGGACCCTCCTCGTGCAGGGCTAGGAGAAAGAGTCATAGAAGACTGCGTAGCCTTTGGAGCAAAGCGAATTGTTTATGTGTCCTGCAACCCAACAACCCTTGCCCGAGACCTAAAGTTTTTTGCGCAACAGAACTATCAGACCAAATTGGTACAACCTGTCGACATGTTTCCGCAAACGCATCACATTGAGTGCGTGACGCTTTTGGAAAAAATGTTATAGTCCAAGCATATGGATGACAATCGTTTTTTTGAACTCGGGGCAATCATCTTTGGACTCACGGAAGTGATCAAAGAATTCATTCCCGCTAAGATTCGCAGCAAAGTCACTCCCTTGATTGCGATCCTCATTGGAGGTGGGGCCAATGTATATCTGAATGGCTACTCCCCCGAAAACGTGATCTACGGCTTAGCTCTGGGTTTGGCTGCCTCGGGAATGTATAAGGCTGTACGAAACACCCTCACTGGCCCCAGCGTTGTGAGTGTTGAGCCTGGGAAAAATCCAGTGAAAATCACTTCTGAGAAAAGTTCTTGAGCCAATCTAAAGCCTCCTCGCGAGAAGTGAGTGCGTGTTCAAGCTGTAAAACTGCTAGTTCTTCTAGAATTTTTCCCACTTCGGGCCCGGGTTTGAGGCCTTTTGCTTCCATCACATCTTGGCCGCTCAAAAGGGCAGGTGGGCGAACTTCAAAATGAGCTAAACATTGCTGATATGCAGCTTCAACTTGTTCATAAAGGCGTAAATCTTTAGGTTGAGTACCTGCTGCATCCGCATAAAAGAGCAGGAGTAAATCGGGGAAACGTGGATCCAAAAACCAATGCCGTTGCCGTCCCAAAGACATCCCAAGCAAGTCTTTCATCATGAAGTGGTGGCGCACCACCCAAGACACATGTTCGCTATCTTTTCGAGAAAAACGCAAACGTTGCATGATGGTGCGTGCCAATTCGGCAGACACTTCTACATGACGGTCAAAACGAATGCGTTCTGCAACTTTAAAGGTTTCGGGCTTGCCGATATCGTGAAAAAGCACAGCCCAACGAGCCAAAAGTGAGGCATCTGTAGGGAGAGATTTCAGGGCAAGCATAAGATGGTTCCAGACATCCCCTTCTTGATGGTATTGGGGGGGCTGTGCCACGCCTTTGCAAGCTTCCAACTCAGGGAAAACGTGAGGCAACAGTCCTAAATCTTGCATGTCTTCAAAGGCCTCTGGCGCTCGTTCGTTCACAAGAATTTTATTAAATTCATCACGTAAGCGTTCCCAACTCACCTTGGAGGAAAGGGGGGCGTGTTTTTTGAGGGCTTGGTAGGTATCGGGATGGTAAGAAAAATCCAAAGTGCTCTTAAAACGCACTGCACGGATGATGCGCAAGTGGTCTTCCAGGATGCGTTGATGCGGCTCACCAATAAAACGAATGAGCTTGTTTTGTAGGTCGTTTCGTCCACCGACAAAATCATGAAGTTCTTCTTGAACTGGATCATAAAAAAGTCCATTGATCGTGAAGTCGCGGCGCTGGGCATCGTCTTCAGGATGGGTAAAAAGCACAGCGTCAGGACGACGCCCATCACTGGTACTGGAGTCGCTGCGGAAGGTGGCGATTTCAAAAGAATGCCCGTTCTCCACTACAGTAATGACCCCAAAACTCTTGCCCACGGCATAGGTGTCTTCAAAGAGCGCCTCAATGTCGTCGGGGCGAGCACTCGTGGCAATGTCGTAGTCCTTAGGCTCCTTCCCCAGAATTTGATCACGCACGCATCCCCCTGCCCAATAGGCACGGTGCCCCGCTTTTTGGAGCGTTTGAACAATGAGGAGGGCGGTGTTTTTCATGGCGTG
>CAYLWB010000034.1:0-6532 GCA_964387375.1 uncultured Candidatus Peribacteria bacterium
CTCTCCTCCAGTTTTAAGCGTGTTGCTGATATTGACTAAACTTGTTTTTTTGTTTTAGAATAGGTTCTTCTATAAGAAGACCAAAATGTTAAAACGTCTTTTTCTCCTCTTCGTTGCTAGTTTGCTCATTGCCCCCACAAGCCAGGCCATCGGCTTGGTCACGTGTAGCGATGGGGAAGAGTACCCCGGCTCTTTTGACGCTTTGGTGGATTTGCGCTTTAACCCCACGGCAACCCACACGGATTTGCAAAGCGCAATCGACAGTGCTCAAGATGGAGACATCATTGGCGTGTGCCCTGGCTTGTATCTAGGCGCTCACCTTGTAGATGAAAAGGCCTTGGATATTTATGGGTTGGGAGAACGAGGAGAAGTGATGCTGACCAATCCAAACGGTCCTGCCATCAATATCATCAACCACAGTACGGTAGACCTGAGTCGCATCTCAGTTCGAGATACGCGTTACGCTGTTTCAGTGAGCTTTTCAGACCTAACTGTCTCAAACGGCATATTTACAAACAACGACACGGCGCTTTGGATTTACAGAGGTTCCAACGTTTCTGTTGTGTCTTCCGAGTTTAAAAATAATGAGGCCAGTGCTGTTGGTGGTGGAGCGATTAAAGCCTCTGGGACTCAAACAGATCCAGTCACTCTAAAAGTGAACGAGAGCAATTTCGAAGAAAACCATGCAACAGGGGATGGCGGCGCCATTCTCATCTTGGGCGATGCAGCTCATTACAACAGTACGGGGCAGCTTGGTAGTGCATCTGGGCTCATCCTCAATAGCACCTTCTTCAACAATTCATCCAGTTTTTCTGGTGGGGCAGTGGCCTCGAAGTTTGCTCGCGTGCATTTTGACAACCTCATCGTGGAGGATTCTACGGCAGCAATTGGCGGTGGTATGCATCTTGAATACAGCGCTTTGACCGCAAGAAACCTACAAGTGAACCGCAACTCTGCCGCTGAAGGGGCTGGTATGTATGTTCTGGCTCCAGCAAAAACCAGCCAGATCATGGACAGTGAGTTTGAAGACAACCTTGCAAGCAACTCTATTGGGGCAGGAGGGTTTCAACTCCATCTTTCAAATTTTCCTGGGCAAGTTAAGTTTAAAATGGGTGGTGTTAGCCTTTCCAACAACGGCCCTGTCAATTGTACTGGTTCACCCATTCGCGATTTAGGAGGGAATTTCTCTTCCGATGCGACTTGTTTCTAATCAGCTCTGATCGCCTCATGCAGAAGCATGGCACGTTTTTTTCCCAAACCCCAGTGATAACCTCCAATTTCACCCGTGGCACGTAGAACACGGTGGCAAGGAATGATGTGAGCGACAGGATTGTCTCCCACGGCAGAACCCACCGCTCGAGAGAGATTTTTGCCTCCGAGTTGCTGGGCAATTGCCCCATAACTGGCGAGTTGACCTTCGGGAATGGAAAGTAGAGCTTCCCAGACCTTGATCTGGAAATTGGTGCCATGCAGGTGCAATTTGATTTTGGATTTTGGAGAAAAATTCAAAAAATAATCTCTGATTTGGACATGAAAAGGAGTCTCTTGATTGACCCATTCTGCCCTGGGCCAGGTACGCTTGAGCAAGACAAGTTCCTGCTGGAGATCTTGATAAAATGAAATATTGGAGACACCTCTAGTGGTCGCCACAACCAAAACTGGCCCAAAGGATGTTTCAAAAGTGACATAAGAGAATGTGAGCGCCGCACCTCCATTTTTATACTCGCCAGGTGTCATGGCCTGGATGTCCACAAAAAGGTCGTGGAGGCGCCCAGAGCTGCTCAAGCCCGACTTGAGACTCGTGTTTAAAGTGTTGCTCTCTTGAAGAATCTGTTTTGCATGTTCGAGGCTGAGGTAGCGCGAAAGTTGCTTGGGACTGATGCCCACCCAATCTACAAAAAGACGTTGTAAGTGTTCAGGACTCATGTTTAAAGAACTGGCAAGTTCTTCAAGGGATTGCTGTCTCTTTTCAACAAGCTTCTCAATGACGCGTTGGATGGCTTTGTAGTGGCTCATGCGCCGATTGTATACGCACGTTTAAAAGCGTGCGACCCGAAACTTGATAGAAGTTCTGCACGCATATTTTGAAAGCTGGAAGCGAAACGCCCCTCATGCATGATTCGAGTCGTTTCTTTCTGTTTTTACACTTTCAAAATACCCGTGCAGAACTTTGGGAGAAGGAAGGCTCACTCATAGCAGGCCTGCTTGGGTCCCGCAGAGGTGTTCATCAACTTTGGTTCCAACTCTTTCTGCACTTCCTCAGAAAATAGCGGGAAGAAGCAAAAATCTTCCCCTTCTTTTTTAACAGAAATGTGAACGTGAGCGCCGTCACCTCTTTTAAGCAAATACCCAATGAGATCCCCTTTTTTAACCTTTTGACCTTTTTCAATAAAAAGTTCAGCCATCTGTTCTTCACCAAGATTTTTTTGGGTGCCGAACATCTCAAAGCCCATGCCATAACCGTAGGTGGAATCGATTGCGATATAAATATTGATCTGATCCATGCTGTTTCTATCATTGTGAAACAGTTCCACCATTTCTACTTTACCGTCTGCAATAGCATAAAATGGCGTGCGATCCTTCTCCACAATAAAATCCAAGCCGTTGTGGAATTTACCAAGCGCAGTGTTTTCACTTGCACTGTAAGGCCATATGTTTCGAATTTCCTGAGCTGACTCATAAGGGGCAGCTAGGCTAGGGACCGTATCTTCTACCGACTCATTAGAAAAACCCTCCCTAGAGGCGAGCCAAGCTCCAAGACCCAAAAGGAGGGCAAAAGTTGATATGAATAAACTTTTTTTCAAAATTTACTTCTTCATTCCACACATTCCACCTTTGCAGCAAGTGCATTTGAAGATGAGGGACAAAACAGCAGCCACACCGACAACGATGTAGACCACACGTTCAGCCATGCTTCCAGCTCCGAGGAGTTTGGCAACAAGGTTGAAATCGAAGGCTCCTACGAGCCCCCAGTTGAGTGCTCCTACAAATACGAGGAGCCAAAGGATCCAGTGAACAGCTTTCATGGGACGTGGATTAAAAAATGAAAACTGGGGCAATTCTACTCAAAGGACCCTTGCGAGGCAAGACCTTGACCTGTTCAGTAGAGAGGATTAGCCTGAAAAAGCAATAACCACCTTCGCCATGATGTCTCAGTTTGCATTCGCCCCTTTGTGGATTTGCCTCCACTTTTTGTCCTCCACCCTTCTTTGTTTTGCCTTCATTGCAGGCCTTTTATACCTGTACAAGCATGCAGATAAAAAGACTTTCTTAAAAACCATTTGGACTGTTCTCGCCATTGGTTTTGTGGGGAGCGTGCTCACTGCAGGGTTGGCTGCAAGCAGCTGGCATCGCTTGATGGATGGCCGTGGCGATTGGGATCGTTCCGACATGGGTGAGCTCATGGAAGACATGATGGATAACGATGAAGATGCAGAATAAACTCCCTGCCGCCGTCAAAGCTTGGGCTTGGTACGACTTTGCAAATTCGGGTTACATTTTGCTATACAGTAGCTTCCTTTTGCCTGCGTATTTTTCAACGGTGCTTTTGGGAGAAGGGTATCCTCTAACCACTTGGGGCCTTGCGAACAGTATTTCCACTGTTTTAGGTCTTTTTCTTGCGTTGGTGGGTGGGCGTTTCTCAGATAAGAAGGGCAAAATACGAACCCTAAAAACAGCTGTATTGCTGACTTTTTTGGGCATGGCAGGAGTGTCTATTTGTGCAGTCTTTTTTAAGGCCGGAGTTTTGACGAGTTTTGTGCTCACACAAGCAGTGTTTATCTTTACCCTATCGCTTTCTGACTCTGTTTTGCCACATTTGAGTCGCAGCACAAACGCCTACCGATACAGCGGTTTCGCGTGGGGCTTGGGCTACGTGGGGGGCATTGTGAGTTTGGCTCTTGCCATGTTTTTGCAGAGCAAAACTTCAGAATTTTCCTTGCCAGTTTTTTTGAGTGGAGCTCTATTCTACCTAATTTTTTCAGCCCTCGCATTGAAGGGTTTGGAACGGGGTATCGATTTGCCTGAGCCCAAGATGGAAACGAAAGAAGTGAGCACGCGAGCCAAAGCGCAGTTTCTTGTGGGTTTTTGGATCGTGAGCGAGTGCATCACGGTATTCATTCTTTTTTTTACTTTGTACTGTTCGAAAGAATTGCTGCTCAGCAGCACGACCATCGGATTGATGCTCTTTTTGATTCAAATCATTGCCTGCCCCTCCACGGTTTGGGGTGGAGCGTGGGCCAGCCGACGAGGAGGCCTACCTGTTTTCTTTTTAGCCATGACCTGCATGATTTCGGCCTTGGTGCTTTTGGTGCTGCCGGCCTCGTGGCCCGCGCTTGTAGCCATTAGCGTTTTGGGTGGCTTGGGGGTGGGGAACAGCCAATCTGTGCTGCGTTCACACTACGCTTTGCTGGTTGCACCCGAGCGTTCTGGGGCTGAGTTTGGCGTCTACTCTTTAGTTTCTCAGGCGGCAGTGATTTTGGGGCCGATTTTGTATGGTCTGACAAGTGACCACTTGGACAGTCAAAAAGTCCCCATCTTAGTTTTGGCCGCTTTGATGGCAGTGGGGTCGGGAATCGTCATCCGTTCAATGTCTCACTCGAGCCACTCCTGAACGGAAACGTATTCACCAGCTTCATTCTCAACTTGCACTGTGCTGCCATCCATAAAGACGCGGAAGGGATACTCCTCTCCTGTTTCGCAACCCATGTAGATATAGAGAGTTCCGTAGTAGAAGCCTTCCTCGAATACCACGGGTTCGTCTTCGGTGTAAAGCGAGTGACTCACTGAGCTGGAGCAGCGTGAAAAAGCTTTGTCGGGATCCTGCATGCCGTAGGCTTGGCGCACGGGCTTGAGGAGCATCTCCTCGAGGTACTCTTGACCGTCTTCGGTAAAAATCCATTGAGCTGGAGTGTTTTGTTCAATCACAACGGGCTCAACATCGAGGCTGACGTCTGCAGGGTCAATGGGGCGCGCGCAAGCCGTAAAAATGAGGAGGAATAGGAAGATTGTTTTTTTCATGCTGTTAGTTTAGGAGTGGGTTTGTGGAAACACAAGAGTATAAGTTCGGCAACCAGGAGATTTGGAACCCAACTGAGCCACGGAGTTAAAGAGAGGACTTGCGTTTCACTCATGCCAAAACCAAGCGAAAGGATGGGGACCCAAAGGCGCAGGGTAACGGCCGCAAAAGTAATGGCGTAACTGCGAGTGATCCAGCGACGGTGACTGGGAACATCGTTGTTGAGGATCGCACGTACACCTAAATAGGTGGTGACTACCCATACTAAATCCAAAGCAACGAACCCAATTTGTGCAAAGGTTCCTCCGCGTGCAAAAAATGCCATGTAGAGTCCAGCCGGTCCTCCAATGGCAATACCTAAAGCATAAAGTTTCCCAAGGATACGGTGCAGCTTCAAATGGTTGCGTCGAAGACTGGGCCAAAACTGTAAAGATCCCACCGCCAACGCCACCAAAGCTCCAGAAATGTGCAAATAAAAGGCGATCTTCCATGCCCACTGCTTGATCAACTCTTGGCGCACCTGCAAAAAGTTGATGTCCGTTCGGAAGGAAAAGTATTCAAAAGTACGGATGGCGAGATAAAACGCCAAAAAAACCATGAGTCCTTTTGCAAGATTGAGCAGTATTTTTTTGAGCATTTTAAAGACCAAAAACTTCTCTAGTGAACTGCGTTACGGCTTCCAGCAGCTCGGGCTTCTTGTAAAAATGCGACCCATGTCCACCATTTGGAATGATGATGACCTGTGGGATGTACCCGGTGGTTTTTCCAATCTGTGCTGCAAAATCCTGTGGGCGTTGCTCGTTGAATTTTGGATCAGCGTCACCATGCAAAAAGAAAGCAGGTGGATCATTTCGGTCCACGTAGTTGATCGCTCCATCGCGTGGAGACGAAATGTCTTGATAAAGATCAAGCGTCTCTAAAAGCGCCGTGGGCCCACTGAACTCAATTTGATCCGCATCCCGTATTGGCTCCACGCCTTCAGGAAGAAAATTGCCATAATTGCTGCCCTCGCCAATGAAACCATCCACCTCGAATCCTTCTTGTACAGGACAACCCGCAAGCCAATCCCACTCTTGGTCATAAACCATAAAGGAACTGACCCAACCTCCAAAAGAAAAGCCCATCACTATAATTTTTTCTGGGTCGGCATTGAAACGATCTGCATATTGATTGAAAGTGGCCAAAGCACAAGCCACATCATACGGGGGAAAATCGCGCGAGGCCTCCACATTGTTTCCATAACGGTAATTTGGGGCCACCACCGTATAGCCCATATCTGTAAAAGCTTGGGCCCGGCGTGTCATACGGGCTTTGTCTCCTTCATCTTTTTTCCCACCGTGAACCAAGAGGATGATGGGAGAGTTTTTTTGATCCTTTCGGTAATACACATCCAGAGTTTGTGATGGATCTTCCCCATAGGAAAATTCCTCTTTTTGAACTTCTGCCTTGCCAGGAATAAAGGCTTCTTGTTCTCTCGATTCATCTTTTTCTGGCCATGTTTTTGAAGGCTCCTTT
>CAYLWB010000035.1:0-4167 GCA_964387375.1 uncultured Candidatus Peribacteria bacterium
AAGGCGACCCTGGTGCTCTCTTCTCACAACACAATCAGTTCCGGAGAGCGATACGCTTGATATTCTATTCAGAATTGATCTGAAGTCAAATGAAAATCTTTTCCCGTCCACCCATCCAAGGCCTCAGCACCTCGGGCACGGTCACACTGCCGTCGGCATTTTGGTAGCATTCCAAAATTGGAATCAGGATGCGTGGGGAGGCGATGCAGGTGTTGTTCAAAGTGTGCACAAAGTGTTTTTTGCCATTGGCATCTTTGTATTTAAGGTTGAGGCGACGGCTCTGAAAATCTAAAAAGGTAGAACAAGAGTGCGTTTCCCCATAGCTTTGACGGGAGGGCATCCAGGTTTCGATGTCGTTCTTGTAGTATTGGCCTTGGCCCATGTCTCCGCTGCACACGGCCACCACTCGGTAGGGGAGTTTTAGATCTTGCAGCACCTCTTCGGCATTTTTAAGGAGCAGGGCGTGCATTTTTTTGCTCTCTTCCATGTCGTTTTTACAGAGCACCACTTGTTCCACTTTTTGGAATTGGTGGATACGGTAGAGCCCGTGTGCGTCCTTGCCGTAGGTTCCTGCTTCGCGGCGGAAGCAGTAGGAATAGCCGGCGTAGAGCTTGGGCAGTTCACTTTCATCTAGGGTTTCATCGGAATGGTAGGAAGCAACAGACACTTCGCTGGTTCCCACCAGGAACTTTTCATCACGCTCCATGGTGTAGGCTTGTTCTTCGCCACCGGGAAAGTAGCCCGTTCCGATCATGGCTTCTTTGTTTACAAGTAGGGGAGGTAGAAAAGCCGTGAATCCTTTTGCAACCAGTTTGTGCAGAGTGTATTGCAGGACTGCCAGTTCAAGCAGCGCGCCATCGCCCTTTAGGAAGTAGTTGCGGGAGCCAGCGATTTTTACTCCGCGTTCAATGTCTACAATGTCTAGGTCGAGGCCAAGTTGCACATGGTCTTTGGCTTCAAAATCAAAGCTTGGGCGTTCACCCCAGGTGTAGAGTTCCACGTTTTCACTGTCGTCCTTGCCTTCGGGTGTTTCAGGGGAAGTGATCCCTGGAGCTCGTAGGAGCAAAGTCTTCCATTCGGCTTCGCAGGCGACAAAAGCTTCTTCAGCAGCCTTTTCTTCTTCTTTTAGGGTTTTCATTTCTGCGATGGCTTTTTCTTTTTCTTCACCTGTGAGTTTTGCAATCGCGTCACCGCCTTGATTGCGCTGCCGGAAGGCTTCGTAAGCCGCTTGTAATTCGCGGCGGCGTTCATCGAGCTTGATGAAGGCATCCACATCGAAGTCGATGTGCTTTTTTCGTGCAGCCTCTTTTACGGCTTCGGGGTTTGTAAGAATGAATTTTGGGTCGAGCATAAGCAAAGAAAAGATGTTGCGAGTGTAGCGGAGGGCGAAGGGAGGGGCAATAGGCCGCAGCAAGACTTGCTTTTTAAAAAATTTGTGGTAGTATGCGTCAGCTAAATTCCCCCTCAATGTCCGAATTACCGCTACGCTATGCTCACTTGGTGGATATCCAGGCCTTGCCTGGAACACCGTCTTTTTCGGCAGGAATGCGTGCCAACAAAACTCCTAGACTTGCCTTTGCTGGTTCTTGTGAGGAGGCAGTTTTGGCTCCGCTTGAAGCGGCATTGCGACTTGAATCGTTTGGAACCTTTCCTGGATTTAGCCTAGGAGAGAGTGCTGGGAATACCCTCCTTGCAGAGGGCTTACTTGAAACACGATTCCGTTTATTCGACATGCTTCGCAGGCCCTTTGGAGCTACTGGGGTTGCTGTTAGAGTCTCTGTGGATGCTGTGTTGAACATTGATCGTAGAGGGCGCAAAAACTTGATTGTAGATCAAATCCCCGGGGAGTTTAGAGTCTTTGTAGGAGCCTGTCCTGGACCCGTGCATAATGATTTTGCTGGCTTTATTTGCTTAAATCAAATTCCAGCTGTAGTGGTTCAGCGCGTAGAGGCTCGAAGAAGTGCAGCCCTATCTTGAGAATCTGACCTTCCACTCGTTCATGAGTTCGGCCATTTCTCCTGGAGTTTTTCCATAGGTGCCCATTAGGGAGTTTTTTGCACCTGGCTCTTGAACGTAGTTGAAAAAAACCGTTTCGTTTTTGGCGAGCCTTCCGTACCAAAAGGTATCGACTTCACGCCAGTAGGTAAAGTGGCTGCGGAAAAGGGAGCGTTCTTCAAAACCTTCGTGGTTTAGCTGCAAATGAGCAGCATTGGGAAGCAGATTTAGGAAAAAAACCACGGTGCAGAGCACGAAGACGATCGTCACGAACCAGCCGGCGCCTTTGCCGTTTTGGATCATTCCAATTCCTACTCCACTAAAAACCAAACTCATGAGTAGAAGTGAGATAGCTCGCACTTTGCTGGGGTAGAGGATGAGGGGGGTGGTTTGAGTCATGGGTTCTCAGGTTAAGGGGCTGTGCTAGTAAAATAAGGAGTCTTTGCTTGCTTGCCAAGTCTTTGGCCTTCAGAGGAATTTTGTGGGAGGATTTTTTGGGTTTTGCAGGTGATTGGCAATACTTAAGGACCGTCAGTAAATTTTGCTATATTAGGGTTCAAAATCAGTAGAGGTTGGCGATATCAACTCAGTCATTACCCAGTTGGCGTCGTAAAAGTCATATTGCATTTTGATCATATCTGGGTGTCCGAGGATCTTTTGGGTTTCTTCGTTAATGAACAGCTTTTCTATTTCTTCCTGTTTCTTGGGTATAGAATTAACTGCTTTTTTAAGATCTCTTTCTGTATTGAAGTCCACATTCTCACTGTAATCATAGGTATTCAAAATGTAATAAACTTCGATTGGCTTCTCTAGATTGATGTTCACACAAATGTTAATCGCTGTTTCTTTCCTCTCCGCTTTTATTTTTCTAAAAACCTTGATCAGCTTCTCTAGTCCTATTGTGCCAATGGCACCAAAGAAACCGCCTATTATTTCGCTAGGAATGCTTAAAATAAGATCTCTTGCAAACCAAACAGGGCCCCCTTTTGCTCCTGTGTCTGCTCGGTCATCCTCAACTGGGTAATTGCCAGATATCAACACCTCTTTTATCACCTCATGGTCTTCAGTATTGATGAAGTGGTCGTCTGTACATAAGTAAATGGGCTTGTTCATACTACTTTTAGTTTTTCCCTTCTTCCTTCCTCTCCACCTTCACTACGGGCAAGCGTTTCACGTAGATCTGTTTGCCGTCCATGAGGACTTGGAGTTCGATGGGCGCCCAGTCCTCGATTTTGAGGTTTTGGACGTTCCAAAAGTGGGTGTTCACGCTGAGTTGGTCTTGGCCTTCCTTTTCCACGTTGGTTTTGGCCAGCACCTTGTCTTCCTGCATCAGGGTGAGGGTGATTTTGTGCTCGCCCTTGGGCACCAGCATTTTGGTCACCACGAAGAGGGTGGCATGCATGGCGGGCAGTTTTTCTGCGTAAATGCGATCGAAGATGCCGTTCATGTTCATTTTGCCGCCCAAAGAGATGGAGGCGTAGTCGCAGAAGATGGCGAATTCGATGGGGCGGACGCGGATTTGGTCTTTAGGATCGTTGATTTCAGTCATGACTTTTGGTAGTTAGAGGCTAATTCTTTTGCTTTGTTTAGCAATTCTCCTGGTTTCAGCTGATCTTGAAAGGAGGTGTGGTCGAAACCAATGTCCCATTTCTCCCAATTCTTGCTCAGTACATCAAGAAGTTCTTTTTCAGAAAGATTTCTGTGCAATCTACCTTCGTATCTTAAGAATGGATCGTTTGGTTTGGCTTCTTGTATACCATCATCAATATTATAGGCACCTCCTTCTTCGGTTTCATCAACCCATACGTTTTTTTTCATATATCAAAGTTTTTAAGAAAAATTACTTCTTGTCTTCACTTTCGCCGTCGATCACCTCGCCCTCCACGTCTTTATCGGCGCTCACGTCCTTAACGCGGACGCTGGGATCTTCGCTTTGGGTGGCGGAGCCGGCGGCTTGGTACATTTGGGCGCCTACTTTTTGCATTTCTTCGGAAAGGGCGTCGGATTTTTGCTTGATTGTTTCGAGGTCGAAGTCATCTTTTCCGAGCAATTCCTTGAGGTCTTTGATTTTTCCTTCTAGGGCTTCCTTAGCAGGAGCATCGATCTTTTCGCCATTGTCCTTGAGCAGGCGTTCGCCTTGAGCCACCACACTTTCGGCGCTGATGCGCACTT
>CAYLWB010000036.1:0-4001 GCA_964387375.1 uncultured Candidatus Peribacteria bacterium
TGAATGGCGATAAACTGGCAATAATCACAACCAACACTTCTCCCGCAAAAATATTTCCAAAAAGACGGGTTGCAATAGAGATTGCTTTGGCAAACTCCCCAATGACTTCCAAGAGCCCTACTCCAAATTGAATGAGTGCGTAAGCAAACTCTCCTAAGACACCCTTCACTCCTTTTTGACCAGAGTTCTTGAAGGAATTCACTAAACCTGGGAATTTGAAAAAGTGAGAAAAATATCCGAGTGGAGAAGTCAACAACGCACCCCCATTGGCCGCCAAAACAACCACAATCACCATCATGGCCAAGGTATAGCTGTAGTCGGAACTGGGAACACGGAAGAGCATGGTGTGACCCAAGAAGATACTTTGCCAGAAGGGCAAAACCGCAAATTGGTTTGCCACCGCAATCGCCAGAAACACGGTCATCATCAAAGGCAAATAACGCTTCACCTGCTTTTCACTTCCCAAATTACCCACTAGTTTTTCGTAAACCATTTCGTAGACCAGTTCAAAAATCAGTTGGCGTTTGGTGGGAACCACTCCAGCACCCTTCCTCACCCAAATCGCAAAGAGCACTAAAATCAGAGATGATGCGATGGCAGCTGTCACCCCATTGGTCACCTCCACGGGTCCAATGTGGAACAGGGTTTCTGCCGGCAGACTGAAGTGAATTTCAGACATTATTTAGTGACGGATTGTAAATTTTTGTAGGAACGTTTGGCTTCTTCAGCCAGGTTCCGCATTTTGCGGTAGAGCGTCCACTGAGTCAACGGAAAAGACAGCACCAGGAAAATCACAAAGAAAATGGGCCAAGTGTCAAAGAGCTTGTCCAGGAGGTAGCCCATCAGGGCGCTCATGGCGACGACACCGGTGGTGAGTCCAGTCGCAGTCAAAAACACAGGCAAGCGACTGCGACTGAAGGCTTCTAGAGCGGTGAGTTCGGTTTTCGTGTTCGACAAATCTTTCATACTCTTTATAAATGGCGATAGTGTACTTAGATCTGCGGAAAAATCAAGGGTCTAAGGAACGCATGCGCCATTCTTGAACCTTCACGTCCACGGCATGAGCCAACTGATGGTGGGCTTTGCAGAGTGGCGCCAGATAACGGGGGTCGTGGGTGCGACTCAAACTGAAGCGCTGGGTGTGGTGAATTTCTTCTGCAAGTTTTGCACAGTGTGGTATGGAACATTTTTCGCCATATTCTTCTTTAAGCAGACGCTGCACTTTCACGGGCCTGTACCTTGAGTTTGTCTGTTTGAGCTCTTTGGTGAGCTCTTCTTTCTGCTGCTGAATTCTTTCTCTCCTTTGACTCAAAAGCTTGCTAAGCAAGACATTCACCTCGTGTCCATCCCGATTCAGACGATTCAACTCTTCGATCACATCAGTCGAAAGTTCAAATTCCAAAGTCTGCACGTGCAGACTTTTTAAGTCAAAAAGTGGCTTATTCAAGCCGTTCTGAATCTTGAAATCCCGCACAAAAGTTTCCAGGGGTACCCTAGACAAAACCTGTACTTTCCCTGCCAACTCCTCCTCGTTTTCAACCGTCGCAATGGAAACCACCCGTGCCAGTTTGTGCACGCTCGCCTTACCCTTCACAAGCAGCTCTTTTAAAGTCGGTTTGTCTTCGAAACGCTTTTCCAAACGCAAAACCACGCGCACCTGCTCCTCCGAAACCCCTGCCAATCTTGCAGCAAAGTCAAAAATGGACCCAAACCCTTTCTTTTCATAGAGACGCCTGCGTTGAACTTCAGGGAGAAGGCCAAGAAAACGCCTCCTCCAGAAAAGAGTGGCCTTCCCATACCTTTGGCACAAGTTATAAAGCTTTTCGTCTGACATGCCCGAAGCGTAGCAAAACCCGCCTCCAAAAGTCCTGACAAAAACCTGACATTTTCAGCAGAAAGAGTGTGCAAAACTTCCTCACCCTTTCTTGCCACCACCTACAAAAACGGCTACCCTTTCGTCATGAAAAAGCTCTGGAAAGTCTCCTTTGCGGCTCTACTCATACTCCCTTCTTTGAGCCACGCTTTTGATGATGTGGCATCTGGAAATAAGCACTACGAGGCCATCGAATACCTGGAAAGCGAAGGTATTGTTGAAGGGTACGGAGACGGCACGTATAAACCTGACCAACCCATCAGCCGTGCAGAATTCTTGAAAATCGTCTTTGAAAGCAGAGATCTCCTAAAAACCAACGGGTCGTATTGTTTTACCGACGTGAAAGAGGCTTGGTACTCCGACTACATTTGTTCGGCCAAAAACCTGGGCATCGTTCAGGGTTACGGGGACGGCAGCTTTCAACCCGAGCAAAACATCACACTGGCCGAAGCGCTAAAAATCACCTTGGAGGCCTACGGGCTCAGCCTTGCCAGCAGCACTCCTTGGTACCAAACTTACCTGGACTACGCTTACGAAAACGCCCTACTACACCAAATCGACTCTCAATATTTTGAAGACCTGAGCCGAGGAGAAATGGCCCAGGTGATCTACAATTTGGACCATCCGGAAGAGCCAACGGTCCTCGTGCCCCATTCTGAATCTGGAATTTTTGATTTAACTGACTATGAAGAACCTGAAAAAGTTTGGCTAGGAACAGGAGACACCCTGCTTTTGGACAATGGACTGACTCTTGAAGTGATTCATTCCATTCCTGACTCCACCCGTCTTGCGTTCTACTACGATGGAATTGAGCGCTTATACGACCCAGCGCCATTCGTAACCCTTAGAAGAGATGGAGGTTACAATCCACCTTTCCACAGTCGTTTCAATAACTATCTGTATTTAGGAGCGTATGATGAAGATACGCAGCAATCAGAAATTGAAATCTACTCCGATCCCAAAGACCTGTATCAGCGCTGTTTAAGAGATTCTCTTTATGAAGATAGTTTTTGTTTAACAGAAATCGGCCGTTATGAAAGTGTGCATGAGAGCTACAAAAAGCTGAGTGAGGGGCGCTTCAATGTTGTCTATCCCACAGAGATTGAGGAAGCTGCTCAGCAGACCATGGAGTATTTACCCTCTTGCTACAATAGCATCAAGGACATCTTCGGAACCGACCAGGCGATCGATGAATTCACCGTTTTCTTCTATTATCCAGAAGACGCTGAAACTTTTTCCGCCCATGCAGTTTCAGACGCAATCATAGTCCCTTTTTACGATTATCACATGGATCAACTTGCCTGGGAGCAGCCATCAAAAGTATGCGGCGTTGATTTTTTCCCAATGGGGCATGAGATGACCCATGTCTTTGATTATGGAAGCCAAAATACTCCTGTTTTACGGGAAGGTTTCGCCAATTATATTTCTCGTCGCGTAAGCTATTTTGAATCAGAACTCGTTTGTAGTGAAGAAGGTTATTATAAGTATTATCTAGAAAGTGATTATGGTTCGATGACCCCTTACCCCGAAAGCAGCAACGACGATTCCTACAATGTGGGTGAATGTTATTTCCAAAGACTGGAAAACACCTATGGAATTGCCCTAGTCAACGAACTCATTGAGGTCTTGGGCAGCACTCGAAATATTGAATCAAGTGGAGAGTTTGTCTACGCAGGAAATGTCAATTTTTTTAGAGATGTGATCGAGCCTATTTTTGGAGAAAGCGCTGTGAAGATGGCTGAAGAAATGAATATAGACGTAAGCTGTGATTATTCAGTGCCTTTCAGTGGGTACCTATGTGCAAGCGATTAAGCACTTAGCTTTTCCCTCAGTTCCTCAATCTCATCGCGTAGTTCGGCGGCTTTTTCAAACTCCATATTTTGAGCAGCCAAATCCATTTCTGTTTCCAAATGAGAGATGAGACGACCCAACTCTTCTTTGGGCACTTTACTAACATTGTAACGACGCACTTGCTTCTTTTCGCCCTCTTTGCGTGCCATTTCAATATCTTTAATGGCTTTACGAATGGTCTCAGGAGTAATGCCATGTTTTTCGTTGTGGGCAATTTGAATTTCGCGACGACGCTGAGTTTCTCCAATAGCAATCCGCATGGCATCGGTCTCTTTAT
>CAYLWB010000037.1:0-3955 GCA_964387375.1 uncultured Candidatus Peribacteria bacterium
CTCTCCGCCATCGTAGACGAATGGAGTCCAAAGCAGCACTTTGACTGCTTTGTAGAGCCATTTCTGCTGGTTCTAAGCTCAAGTATTCTTTTTCAAGCTCTTTGTAGTGTTCGCCGATAGGCACAAGCCACTCGTGAGGCTGCATTTCCAGCTTCCTGTTGCGGATTTTGAAAATGGACCCGAAGCCTTGGAGTATGGTTCTACGCCCATCAAAGTCTTCCCGCGCATAGTTTGTTGCGGCGTATGTGATAAAGTCGAAGGTTTTTTCCGTGAGTTCCAGCCAGTTCTCCGCACGACGCTGCGTATCTCCCAGCTCTTCCTTGAGCTTGGCGAGCTTTTCTTGAAGTTGTTTCTTTTGTCGCAAGTACTCTTCGTCGTCGATGAGATTGCGAAAGCGCATCTGGGTAAGGCTGTCGATTTCGTTCTGGGTTTTTAAGACGGCGGTGGACTGCATCTCGTGGATTTTACTGCGCTGCTGGATTTCGCTGTCGTTGTACTTGTTCAGCATTTCAATCGCCCAATCTTTGAACTGGGGCAGAATCGTGTAGCTCGCCATTTCCGCTTTCATGGACTTTATAAGTTCTTCCTCTTCAATGGACCGCTGTTTACAGTTCGCACCCTTCTTGTTGTGGGTGCAATGGTAGAACGTGTATTCCTTGATGATGCCTTTACTTTTGATGTTTTTCTTCTTGATTTCAGCTGTAACGGTTCCTTCACATTCTCCGCACACGAGGAGCGGCTTGAAACAGAAGTCATGCTCCTTAGCCCGTGGGTTTCCTTTGTTGCCTAGCAGTCTTTGCACCCTGTCGTATTCTTCCAGCGTGACCATCGGTTTATGAGTGCCTTTCTCCCAACTGCCATCCTGATGTTTGATTAAGCCCGCGTAAAAAGGGTTGGAAAACATTTTATAGATACCACTACGCGCGAGTGGCTTTCCTCCCATCTTCTTTGTTTGCGGCGTTCGGTAGCCCCACTCGTTGTTCAGCTTTTCTAGGATTTGAGGTGGTGTGTACATTCCCGTAAGCATGAGGTCCCAACACTTACGGAGTACGGGGAATCGCTTCTTGTCTATGCTGATGGTTTTCATGCCCTTTGGACTGACGTAGTCATTCAGCCAGCCTTGTGCTGCACGGTTTGGACGAATGCCCATCTGTAGCTTGTCTCTCAAACCACGCTTCACGTCCTTGCTTAGCTTTGCTGAAAAGTACTGGGATTGTGAGAGCGCCATTTGAAGCATCATGATGCCCTCGGGAGAGTTGTCGTAAGTGTATGAACCGAACTTCAAGTCTTTGATGGCTCCCGTACGGACCATGTAAGTGATGGTGGCAGCGTCTATTTCATTGCGGGAAAGACGGTCTGGATGCCACGCTATAATCCCGTCCGCTTCGCCTGCTTTGATCCGTTCGACCATCTGGTAGAACACCGTGCGTTCGTAGGGTTTGAATGCACTTTTGCTTTCTTCCAGCACATCTACAATCTTTAGATGTGGAAAGAGGCTGGATGCCTTCTCCTTCTGCGAATCAATCGAGAGGGCTTGGCGTTCCTCGGACTCACTCGACTTACGAGCATAGAGGAAGTATCGGTAGTTTGGGTTTTCTTCTTGCATGTTTTTCTGGTTTATTTGCCCAAATAGGACGGTTCCGAGTCATCCAATCCAATCGCACAAGCAATCAGTTGGCGGAACCGCCCACAATTGGGCGCAAGTTCAAACCTGCTTGTACGGGGATTCGAATTGGATGACTGGTCCGAGTATAAAACTTAATGGCGGAGAAGTGTAGAGGAACTACTGCTCCTCCTTGATGGCTTTGGCGAGTGCCTTGATGTCGGACTGGGTGAGCGAGAATTTGCCTTCTACCTCTTTTTCTCCGATTTTGATGTTCTTCACGATGTCGATCTGTCGTTCTTCTTCAATGTGACCATAGCCGTAAGAGCCGAAGGTAGTACCTGTGTTTTCATGCCCGAGGTTCTGGCTGATGGCTTTCTTCTCTTCTTCGGTGAGGCGGGTTTTGGCAAACTCTTTGACAACCAAGTGCCTGAACGTGTGGGGGTGGTAGTAGGGAACTTCAGCATCAAGGAAACGCTTTTGGAAAATTTTACGGACCGAGCTGGAACTGGACCAAAAGATCGGTTCGACTTCTCCCGTGTTGCGATACGAGATGTTTTCTTCACCATTTTCAATGATGCCTTGAGGGAAGATGGGGTCTTTTGGCTGGAAGCCTTTCTCACGCTCAAGGTACTTGTACCAATCGAGGAAATACTTCACCGCGTCTTGGTACTCGATTGGAAAGAACGTCGTTAGTATGCGTTTGGAGAACTTGGTCTTCACCCCAAACTTAGGGTCTTGGTCCACTGTCAGAGTTGATGGGTCAAAGGCTTTCATGGGTAGACTGTAAATGGCAGAGATGCGTGCTCCTGTAAGCAGGGTGAAGCAAAGTAAAGCACGGTCGCGCTGGTCTACCTCCGTTGCTGGGTCTATGGCTTCAATAACCTTAACCACATCCTCGATGGCAGGAATTTTCCTCTTGTTGGGTTGAATGGCAATGCGAGTCTCCTTCTTGGAAAGTGAGAGCACATCGATCACGCTGGTGTTGATCTTGGACTTATAGTGGGGCTGCTGGGAAAGCCACTCAAAGAAGAGGCGAGGGCGGCGTAAAACATGGTAGCGATAAACGAGAGAGAGTTCTTCACCTTTGCGATTGGTGCGGCTTTTGAGCCAATCTTTGAACGCTCGGGCTTGCTGCTTTCCGTAGCCCGCGAAATCTTTGTTCTCTTGGCATTCCTGCCACAGAAGTATGGCGCGCTCGTGAGCATCCACGGAGTCAGGGGAGAACCCTTTGGTCTCTTTGAGGTAGGTGAAGAATTGTTTCTTCATGACCTCATTTTGGAAGGATTTTTTCATGGTATAAAAGTTTTAGTGGCTAAATGAGTGATTTGGTACATTCAGACGAGGGTTGATGGAATCACATAGTTCTGGGGAGCCATGTTTGGAAACAATGCCGTAGTAGCTGGGCGTATTGCGGAGGTTCAAACGGGCATCCATACGGGACTGATTGCGCTTGGAGAGTTGCCTGCCCGAAGACCACAGTTCTACACCGAGGAACTTGAGTCCGTGCCGTGCCTTTACAATAAGATTGTTCTTGGCGTGCATTGTAAGTTTCAGCTCGTTTGAAAGAAATACGGTCGCTTCCTTTTGCATCCTTCGCAGATGGTCTCTATTCAAGTCGAACAAAAGAAAATCGTCGCCGTAACGAAGGTACGCCTTGGGCTTGAGCTGGTGCTTCACAAAACGATCCAGTTCGTTAAGGTATATGTTGGAGAAAATTTGGCTGGTCAGGTTGCCGATGGGCATTCCAACCCCTTTCTTTTGGGGGCTATAGCTTTGAAGCACTTCAGCGATCAACTCAAGAGCTTTCGGGTCTTTTATGCGCCTCTTGAGAAGTTCAAACAGGACTCGTTGGTCCACATTATCGAAGAACTTCTTCACGTCTGCTCGCCAAACGTAGGCATTTGGAAAGGACTTCAAAAATCCTTGGGTGCGCTGAATAGCAGCAAGGAGTCCTTTGCCTTTCCTGCACGACCAAGCGTCGTAAATGAAGGTCTTGTCCCAGATGGGGATGAGATAGTCGTAAAGCAGTCTATGAACCACGCGGTCTCTTACGGAGGATACAGAAATCTCTCGCCGTTTGTTGTCGCAGACGGTGAAAGACCTATATGGACCGTGTTTATAAGTTCCGTTATTCAGGTCTTGGCACAGATTGAAGAGGTGTGTTTCAAGATGATACTGGAACTCGTGCATCTCCTCACTCATACGTTTGCCTTTGCGGAACTCAAACCAAGCCTTCCACACACTTCCTAACCCCAAATCTATGGATTCGCTTCCCATCATCAATAAAAGTTACGAGCTTTATAAGCACTTTACAGAAGCCTACGACCACATGACAAAGAAATGGAGGCT
>CAYLWB010000038.1:0-3706 GCA_964387375.1 uncultured Candidatus Peribacteria bacterium
CTGTACCAAATATTGTACCCGTTGTAGAACATCATCACGGTTTCACCGAGGGTGATGGGAGTTTCGGGGCGGAAAGTGCCGTCGCTGTAGCCCTCGATCAAAGAGTAGCGGTAAGCCAGCTCCACGTAAGGGATGAGCGCAGGTGAAACGTCGGTGAAGTGGGTCTTTTGAGCGGTGCTCACGAGTCCGATGGAGTTCAAGAAGGCTTTCACGGCTTCACCACGGCTCATTGGGAGGCTGAGGTCGGTGCCTTCGGGGAAGAATTCGTCCACAAAGAGTTCGTTCGAGCCAGCGTTCTTTTTGAGCATGTCCACGAAGTCGGCTCGGCTCACAAAGCTGGCGGCGTTAAAAGTACGATCGGCAGGAAGGACGAGCACTTGGCGGCAGTACAAATCGCGCACCGCAGGCTTCATCCAGGTGAATTCTAGGTCGGTGAAAGGCAAGAGGCACACGCCTTCAAACTCGAGGGTGTTCGTGTAGCTCTTGAGACTGCCTTCAACAGGTTCGATGTAAATTCCTTTGTCCAAGTAACCAGGTGCCTTGATCACCAACATGGTATTCAGATCCTCCCCTTCTGCCTGTACAGAAATCCAATAGTTTCCATTGCTGCGCGCCTTAACTCCATAGAGCACGTTGTCTGAACCGTGGTAAAGGCGGAAATCCTCTTCTTGAAGGTTGCTGATTGGGTCTCCAAAGTCGTTGGTCAGCTTGATTTGAATGTTGTAAGAGCGAGCTCCAGCCACATCCACAAGTCCTCCATTGAGTACGGGAGAAACATTTTTCAAACGAATCCAGTAAGCTTGTTCTTGCCCGTTCATAGGGAGACTCATCCAATCAAAAGGCAGTTCGAAATCGAGGCGTTGTACTCCTACGGTTTGCAAAGAACTTGCACCTCCAGTAATAGGAAGCGCTTTCCAACCCGTGCTGCTGAGGTATTCCCAGGCGAGACCTGAAGCAAAGCCCTCTTCCACAACCACTCCCTTTTCTACGTTGAAGACCACGCGATCAAAAGGTGTCTTCATGCCCAAAAGCAAACTCTGTGTTCCTGAATCTTCTTCAGAAAAGAGTTGGAGATTTTTTCCGTCTAAGTTGTCCAAGAGTTCTCCAGAGTAATCCAAAAAACCTTGGGAATCGCTGGTATAAACATGATCGAAGGGTGTGTTGCTGTGGGCAACTTGAGCCAAAGCAGCGCCGCTCACAAGGAAAATTGCAGCCACAGCTGCAAGAAGGAATCGTTTGAAAAAGGTCATCTTTTTAAATAAAGGCTTGCTAAAGTACACTTTTTAGCTATACTCGTCAACCTCATTTATCCTGAGCAATCAGGTATAAAACGCCACTACTTATGATTTATGCAAGCTTCCAAGCGCGCCAAAAAATCCAGTTGTGGTATAATGGCTAGAAATCAAAAAATAGATTTTCAAACAAAAATAAAAATGACAGTCAAAAAAAGCTTTGCTTACGTTACCTTCAGTTTGCTTTTCGCCCTTGAGGTGATTCCTGTGCAGGCCATTGCCGAAGACCTCTTTTTTGAGGAACTCGAGCAGGCCCCTGTGGAAGCTCCTGCAGAATACTACGAAACCAGTTTTGTGATTTCTGCTTACTACTCCCCCCTTCCTGGCCAGTCTTTTTATACAACTGGCTCTTATGAAGGCGATATCCGTTTGAATGGAAATGGGACCAATGGAGCCGACGGAACCCCAGTTTACCCTGGAATGGTGGCTGCTCCCTCTTCTTATTCCTTTGGAACCAAGCTTTACATTCCTGGAATTGGAATGACCACCGTTCATGACCGTGGAGGCGCCATCGTGAATGCTGGAGTTCGAGGTCATGCTTATGATCGTTTGGACATTTGGATGGGTTACGGCGATGCTGGACTCACTCGTGCCCTTCAATGGGGAAAGCGCACCGTCAGTGGTGTGTTGGTTTATGGGCAGCGCCCCGATATTGCTGACAATGTGTATCTAGAAGGTTACACGGCTGCAGAAGCCTTTGTTCAGGAAACGTTCCTTGCCCCCTTAGAATTTGATGAAGATCTCCACTTTGGTAGCGACAGTGAAGAGGTGCGTAAAATGCAAGATTACCTTGTTCAATGGGGCTACCTTGAAGAAGCCACAGGCTTTTACGGCCAAGAAACCGCCGAGGCCTTGATTCGCTTCCAGCTTGATTTTGAAATCATTGATGGCACCGACGAAATTGGTGCAGGTCACTTTGGAATCAACACTCGCAAGCAATTCGACACCCTTATTAATAGCGAAACTCCTGCAGAAGAGGTAGTGAGTCTCCAACGTGGAAGCAAGTTGATGAGTGAAAAATACACCGACCTCTATGAAGCGCCTTTCACCTTTAGCAACGCCCTGGAATGGGGTAGCACAGGTGATGAAGTGACCCGTTTGCAGACCGAGCTTTCTAACCTTGGTTACTACGGTGTTCAACCCAATGGAGTTTTCGATGAACTGACTGCACATGCCCTCTTCAAGTTCCAACAAGCCAACGGCTTGGTGCTCACTAAGGAAGATAGCGGAGCTGGTTATTTTGGACCTGCCAGCCGTCGAACACTAAATTCTATTCTTCAAAAACGTTACGAGACCAAGAGCCTGCTCGCCTTCACTCGTGAAGAAATTGAAAAAGGCACCCAGACCGTAGAACACGCTCCCACCATGGTAGCGGTACGAAAAGAAGACTAGTCTTCTAAAACTTCTATCCGGCGTTCATCCCCACCCGCATGTTCAAAGCGGAGTCGAAGCATGGGGGCTGAGAGCTTTTCTTCAACGAGTTCAGGCCACTCAATAAAAACGGGCCGATCACCGCGTAGATGTTCTTCGAGCTGTTCCATGAGATCAGCATCCATTTGGGTCAAACGGTACAGGTCATAGTGCACAAACTCGGGATATTCCGAAAGATAAATGAACGTCGGACTTTTTACTGAGCGGGGTTCGCGGCCCAGAGCCTTGGCAATTCCCTTCACAAATTGGGTCTTTCCAGCAGCTAAATTGCCATACAAAAGCCACACTTTGGTTTCGGGGTGTTTTTTAAGCAAATCTGCGGCGTGTTTTTCAGTTTCTTCGGCAGAGTGTGAATGGAGTTGCATACTTGAAAAATCAGCTCAAAAGGAGTATACTTATTGGATTTAAAAATAAAAACAAAATATGAAGGCATTCTTGCAGCACGCTCGACATTGGCTAGGGATTTTAGGAGTCCTGGCCATTTCTGTACTGAGCATGAACCTTCATTTTGAAGCAGGGCTTTTGCACAGCTCTATCCTCAGCACCCCCGAACACACCCCCTTTGACGGCACCGTGTATCCCATTCAGGCCTCTCCTGACTGGACCCATTTGACCAGCGAGCAGTACCACATGAGCTACAGTGAAATTCCTGCTGACAAGTACCAGCCTACCCATGAATACCGTAACGATTGGTTCACCTTCCCATCCAGCCAACTGGTTTGGGGGAATGCTGAACATGACAGGATTCGCAATTCAAAAATAACTTTCTCTGTGCCTTACGCCGGGCACTACAGTTTTGATGACTGTGGAGAAAACTGTGGAAGTCATCCTGCTGTAGACTGGAAAGCTCCCGAGGGAACGCCTGTTCACGCCATTGCAAATGGAAAGGTGATCAAGGCTGGAACCTCCAGCGGCTTTGGTTACACAGTGGTTTTGGAACACCAAGATGCGCCCATGCCAGACAACCCCAGTGTGCGCACCAC
>CAYLWB010000039.1:0-2997 GCA_964387375.1 uncultured Candidatus Peribacteria bacterium
CAACTTCCGTCAGTATAGATTTTAAGCGTCACGCACTTTAGTGTAGCGGATTCCAGGCTCCATGCAAAAGACTTGAAAAAAGGTGTACGAGGCCCTAAGATACTCGGGCTGACGCAGTTCGCAGGTGTACTCTGTGCACCTAGCTCACTCTGTTCGCAGGTGTCGTATAATGGCTATTACCACAGCCTTCCAAGCTGTTGATACGGGTTCGATTCCCGTCACCTGCTCCATTAAAATAAGGCAGCCCTCGCGGTTGGCGCATTTTAAGCTCGAGCTAATTGAGTGAAGCGGCAGAACTTACTCTGATAGTTCCGATTGTAGTGACTTAGGATAAAGCGCTTTTTTTAAGCTTTTCTAAACAGTCCTTAACGATAGGGATAACACGACCTGGCAGTTCGTCTAGCCCGAAGAACTTTATTTCTGAACACTTACTCGGTTCACGATTGTAGGCTATTCCTTCCCATGTTTCGGCGAGCAAAAAATGATGCTGCCATCGATCATCTTCAGTTTTTAGTATATCTAGATGTGCTAGCTTACTCACCACTACTCCCGTTTCTTCCCTTGTCTCACGAAAACCAGCAATTGTAGCGTTCTCCGTCAGTTCGACTTTCCCAGAAGGTAGTCCCCAAAAACCATCCATATATCCAGTATCACGTCTACGCATCATTAGTACTCTCCTCCGGTCATCAAAAAGAACCACTTGTACCCCTTGTGCAATGAAATCGCGCTCTCTATCAATCCAAACTCTGTAGAGATGGCGATTGCAATCCACTTGCTCCGACCCGCTTCTCCCATGCATAAAACGCTCATTGTCAAATACAATCAGATCGCCGCGTCTCCACTGATGCGTATAGAAAACTGCTTCCCTCGTGGCATGCATTAATGCCATAACAGCGCGCGCCTGTTCTTCGAAATATGGATAAATAGAGAGTGGTAAACCCTCAAATGGTCTAATGTATCCCACTCCATAATTTATGGTGGGACCTCCGTGCCTATCGATCCCAATCAGTGGCTTTTTATATTCTTTACCATCTCTGCCAATATAAATTGACTGCAAGACCCGCAACACATCCACGTCAGCCTCTCCTGTACCTAATGCCTGAACTGCAGCTCTTGTATCAGAGAAGAACGTGCCAATATTGCCATTACCAGGGTTTGCACAGGCTAAAAGTACATTACTTGGCAAACGAGGTTTATATAGTCCGTCCTTGTGTAATCCAAAATATCGTGAATCTCTTGATTTATCATTGGGGTCTTCACCCTGTAGGACCTCGGCAATTAGGCCATCATTCGAAGGTTCTATAAAGAGCTTCCCCGTGGGCAATGCAGCTTCAAAAGTTTCTGGTTCAAATTTCACCGTTAAAATGTGGATGCCTTGGTCATTTCCCTCACCTTTCAGCCAATTGACCAGCTCAGAGGTACTGAGTTCTCCATATTCTGCTCGGTGATCCCTGACACACTCATTCATTTGGAATTTTTAGCCTGAATAATGCTCCTTATTTTCAAATATCGCAATGTAAAGTGCTGTGCATTTAAGGAATCTTACTCTGCAAAAAAATCCTAATAGTCTCTATGGTGGAGCTACAATTTTAAAATTTTCTCAGTGTCGAATTGCGTAGCAGAGTGCTATACAATTCGAGAGTGGCTTTCCAAATGGCTAAGTGTTCATCCGAGTACAGTGAAGAACATTCTTTCACTTGCTCTATGACGCAACACGTTGGACAACTCAAAATTGTCGTACCCAACCTATTTTGCCTTTTGAATAACAGCGCTCAATCATTCAAGGCCTGCCTGAAGAGACGATGCTTTTCCAGCTGTTCCATTCGTAGTTTTGGATAGAGATCACCAATACAGACTGAAAATTTAGCGCTATTCATGTTGATAGCATCCTCTTTTTGAAGAATTTACATAAAATCCCAGCTTCCACAGTGCCAAAAACAGCACTACAGCCATGTACGCAAGCAGCGTCCCCACCCAAATGCCAAATTCAGGGAAAGCCCAGCCAGCGACGGCTGCATAAACCATAAAGCCAATGGACCCCGGGAAAAACAACCCCTTCCCAACAAGAGGGATGCTTTCTTTTCCATGCGCGTGATAGTAAATCACAAATGTTGAGGCAAAAACGGCTGGAAAGACGGAAAATAAACCGCCCCAGATTGGCCCCAATATTTTGGAGAGGAGGACTGTGGTAAAAATCACCGTACCCCCCACAAGCGCACGAATGAGCACGTTGTGCGTGTTTATTGGAAAAGCCTGCAGTTTCCCTTTCGTTGGCACAGTATAAAGCAAGAAATACGCGAGTAAAATTGCGATCAAACCGTAAAAAACGGAGTGGATGAAATCCGCTGGCGGAAAATGTAAAACAATCGACGCCGTTAGCGCCCAGAGAAAAACAGCAGCTGTCATGCTCACCAAAAGCCCAAAACGTACCAAAAGCACAAACGCAGTCACAAAAAAGAACACCCCTGCTTCAGCTATTGGAACAATCGATACAGCTTCTTTTACAGATTGAGGTGTCTTGATCAGTCCAATGAAGAAAAGCCCCAGAGCAAGAGTGCTGGGTATGCTGAGAACCACTCCCCTCCATCGATGTCCTGCACGCTCAGCCAAGAGCGTTTGAAAGGCAACAAAGAAACCGCCCACAAAAAACGACAAGAAAAGCTGTAATCCAAACATGCGACGACTATACACCAACAATCGCCTTACCTTGTAATCGGTATGGCTGCTGGTATTATGCTCAGGTATAAATAAACATTCGTATGAAAAAAATCCTTTCTTCCTTTGGACTCTTATGTATGAGCTTTGCTTTTACTGCCTGCAAGGCCAACCCAACCACCGTAGAAGAAACGGAACAGCCCTCTGTGGAGGATTCGACCGAAGCAGAAACTGTAGAAGAAAGCACAATCACTCTCGATCAGTTTGGCAAGAAAGTCACTTTTACCCCTTCTAAAGAAGATTGGTGCGGCGACAACTGCGTGATCTATCCAGAGGATGGCG